>NZ_JAMYTD010000002.1:0-445753 GCF_040322255.1 Mesorhizobium sp. M0166
GCGTCGCCGCCGTCACCATCAAGCAGCTCGTCCAGGCTCGCGACGGCAACACCGATCAGCGGCTCAGCGATGCTTTCGATCCCGATGACCGACCCATCCTCGAAGCCGTCTCAGCCAAGCTCGAAGGCAAGACCGAACGACAACGCAATCCTCACCCCAAAGGCTCTCTAGCCTTCGCGGCCTGGGCCATCGCCCGCCTCGGCGGCTGGACAGGCTACTACGGCAAGCCAGGCCCCAAGGTCATGCGCATCGGCCTCGCCGAATTCCACGCCATCAAGTACGGAACCAAACTCAATCTGCAAAATGTGTGAATCCGATAGCTCACGAAGTGGGGGAGAGGTGGCGCGGCGAAGCCGCGACGGAGAGGGGGCCTTCGCCTGCAAGGAAGAAAAGCCCCTCTCCGGCCGCTTCGCGGGCGCGGGACCCAAGTCTGGAACTACCTCACCTTGGCCCCTGGCTGGCTGATCGGCTCCCGTACCGTTCCATACTGGCTGCCCCAGCGGTCGGTCATCGTCCAGCGTATGTCCCAGAGTTCCGGGAAGAAGCGGCGGCGGGCGCCGGCCTCCAGCAATTCGACCGGCCGGCCCTTCAGCGATTTCGCGCCGAGCCCGATCGTGCGGTGGATGAGATAGAGGTGGTTGGCACGGAATTTCTGGAACAGCTCGTCGAACTCGATCAGCGCTTCGGCAACGACATAGCTGTCGCCGTGATCGTAGCCGGTATCGTAGACATCCTCGACCGAGAGGCCGCGGCCGTCGAGGTATGACGCCTTGAAGGCCCGCCACAGATCGGGCGGCAGTCGCAGCAGCTGCTTGAAGCCCGGTGATTCCTGGCCGCTGCCATTGCCCAGCTGCAGCCGGATCTGCTGGTACTCCTTGGGCGACATGGTTTCGAGCAGGTCGAGCTGCGCCGTCATCAGTCGCATCAGCCGATGCACGCGCCCCATCAAAGTGACGATGCGATGCGTGTCCTGCCTTTCCAGGAAATCGACGACATCGACCAGCGTGTAGGCGATGAGCTTCATCCACAGCTCCTCGACCTGGTGCACGATCTGGAACTGCAGCTCGTCGGCATTGACCATCTCGGCCAGCGGCTTCTGGCAGGCGAGCAGCCTGTCGCATTTGAGGTAGACGCCATAATCGCGCATCTCAGCCGTTTCGATGCGGGCATAATAGTCCTGCTTGTCCATGGCCATGCTCCTTGCCCCGGCCCGTCCGGGCGCGGGCGCTGTTGGGTCCCGGTTCCCTTGAGTCTAACGGCTTTCTTGCCGAACATTGTCCCTTTCTGTTATTCGATTGACGCAAAATGAAGGACAAACACTGCTTCTGAAGCGGATGGGAAGAACGAATGATGCTGGATGCGGTCGACCGGAAGATCGTCGCGGCGCTCGAACGCGAGGCCCGCATCTCCTTTGCCGCGCTCGCCGACGAGGTCGGCCTGAGCAAGACGCCGTGCTGGAAGCGGGTCAAGGCCCTTGAGGACGCCGGCGTCATCCGCGGCTACTCGACCTTGATCGACCCGGCAAAGCTCGGCTTCGGCATCGAGGCCTTCATCCAGGTGTCGATCGATTTCGAGCTGTCGGACGCCTTCGAGGCGGCGGTCAAAAAGCATCCGCTGATCCGCCGCTGTCACGCCACGACAGGCGAGGCCGACTATCTCCTGCAGATCGTCACCGTCGACATGATGGCGCTCGACAGGATGCTGCGCGAAGAGCTCAGCCGGCTGCCCGGCGTGCGGCGCACGATCACCTCGATGGCGATGCGCGAGATCAAGGGCGGCATCTCGTTCGCCAATGCCGTCGGGCATACGCAGACCAAGCGATAGACCGGTCAGGCCCTGGTCATCAATTCGCGTCCCAGCCGCTTCGGTCGCTCGGCGCGCAGAACCACATTTGTCGTCACCGTGCCGTAGTGGCCGATGCTGTCGACGATGCTTTCAAGATCGGGCGGTGACGGGACCACGACCTTGACCAGAAAACAGTCCTCGCCGGTCACCCGCAGCACCTCGACCACCTCCGGCAATTGGGCGAACTTCTTCAGGCAGGCCTGGATATGCACATGCGTGGTGCGCAGGCGGATCACCGCCATGGTGCCGAGCCCGAGCGCTGCCGAATTGATCACCGCCTTGTAGCCGGTGATGACGCCGCGCTCCTCCAGCCGCTTCACCCGTTCCGAGGTAGCGGGCTGGGACAGGCCGACGCGGCGGCCAAGCTCGGAGATGCCGATGCGGCCGTCCTCCTGCATGATCTCGATGATCGCCAGATCGGTGGGATCGAGCCTTGGCCGATAATCGCTGCTTCGCATGATCGCCTTTAATCCATCGGATTTCTTCGCTGCTTTCCGATGACCTCTCATTCCGCCGCCCGGGGGAAGACCTAGAATTGCACGCGCTGCATCAGGAAAGAAGGGCTTCGCATGACCGACTTCATCATTGTGCCGGGCATCGGCGGATCGGGCAAAGCCCACTGGCAGACGCATTGGCAGCAGGCAGGCCCGGCGATGCGTCGGTTCAACCCGGCGAGTTGGGACGCGCCGGATTTCGACGACTGGGTGGCTGCGCTGGACACCACTGTGGGCCAGGCAAGGACACCGCCAGTGCTTGTCGCCCATAGCCTCGGCTGTCTGCTGGTCGTCCACTGGCAGCGTTTCTCCCCCCGCGAGATCAGCGGCGCGTTGCTGGTCGCGGTTCCGGACCCGGCGTCGCCGGCCTTCCCCTCCTCCGCCCTAGCCTTCGCCGACGCGCCGCAACAACGGCTTCGCTTTCCATCGCTGATTGTCGCCAGCACCAACGATCCCTACGGCTCGCTGGACTATGTCAGGGCGGAATCCGAGCGCTGGGGCAGCGATCTCCATATCGCCGGGCCGCTTGGCCACATCAATGGCGACAGCGGTCTCGGCGACTGGCCGGCGGGAATGGAGCTGCTGACAGCTTTTCTCAGGCAAACGCAAGCAATCGCCCGAGGCGCCGTGCTTCAGCCGTAACCGCACCAGGAACGGCTATCGCGCCGCCGCGCTGACCTGGTTTGCGCCGCGGCGCCGCGCCTCAGTTCGATGCTGCGGCGGGCGTGCTGAGTTCGAGGAACGGCACTGTCGAACCTGGGATCATCGACTTCGGCAACTCCCCGTCCCACTTCTCGGCTTTGGTCAGTTCGACCAGCAGCGGATTGTTGGCAAGTGCCGCGGCGCGGGCCTTGATGGCTTCCGCGGTCGCCTCGCCTTCGACCCTGGTCTTGTAGGCGCTGGCCTCGGCTTCGGCCTTGACGCTGTCGGCGCGGCCCTTGGCCTGGGTGACGGCGATGTCGGCCTTGATCTTTTCCTGCTGCAGGTTCTGTTCCTGCTTCTGCACCTCGACCTGCGCCGTCATCCTGGCTTCGACCGCCTGCTCGTAGGCGTCGGAGAAGTCGATGTTCTCGACCTGCACGCTGTCGATCATCACCGGGCCGTCGGTTACCGCCGCGATGGCCTCGGCGACATCCTTGTTGAACTTCGCCCGGTTCTGGATCACCGACACCGCGTCGTACTGGCCGAACACCGTCTTGATCTCCTGCGGTGCTTTCCTGGCAATGACACGGTCGGCCAGTGCCTCGATCGATCCATAATTGGTGTAGACGTTGCTGACTTCGGCGGCCGGCACGTGGAAGTTGACGGTGACGCGCATGTCGGCCGGCTGCTGGTCGCGCGAATAGGCCTGCATGGCCGGCAGGCCGCTGCAATCGTTCTGGTTCTCGCAGCCCCATTTGAGCACCTGCTGGCGCAGGCTGATCTTCTCGACGCGCTGCAGCCACGGCAGCTTGAAATGCAGTCCGGGATCGACGACCGAACTCAGCGCCCCGTTGGTCAAGAGCACGCCGCGGTCGCCCTGGTCGATCGTGTACCAGGATCCAAACAACGCAAAGACGCCGAGCGCCACGATGACGAGTGCGATCAGGCCGGAACCGATCGACCCCGATGCCGTCCCCGGCTTGCCCTGCGGACGGCCTGAATTGCCTTGCGTTTCGGTCATTGCCCCACCCCAACCTGATTGCCCGTGCTGCTTTTGCCCACAATAGTGGCGGCATTGCAATCCTCTGGACATGGCAGGGCCTTCGCGCCAGCCGACCGGACCGGCGGGGTGGTTCAGACTGGCTAGCGGATTTCCCCTGCAGCCGCGGCAGCGGGCTGGTACGCGTTGCCTGGCGTCTCCTTCTGCCGTTCGGCATCGCTTTTGCGCTTCGGGCAATCCTCGTAGTCGTGGTCGCGCCCGCCGCAGTAGGAGCAGCATTTTGCCGGCGCGTTGGAGCGAAGCATCGTTGGCATGCACAAGAATGCACGAAACCCGACAGATTGCGAAGGCTTGCGCACCGGCAACGTCGATTTCGCCACGGAACCGCTGCCGCCGCATGAAAGTTATCTGCTCATTGCAACCGGAGCACAGGACATGGCCGACGACCCGAACCGCTACGAGACCGGAGCGAGGAAATATCCGGCAAAGACGAGCCCCGACGCGGCCGACGAATTCTCGCAGGATGCGGCCGGCAACAAGCCACCGCCCGGCGGCATGGGATTGACCAGGCCGGCTGACGATTTCGACGACAAGACCCGGCATTCGGAGGGCCAGAACCCGCCCCGCGCAGCGATCCGGCCAGGCGGCAAGGCCACCGCCAAGAAGCCCGGCAAGGACGCAAGACGATGAACGTCGCCAATCTCCAGCTCGAAGGACTGATGATGGCGATCGCGGCCGTCAACAACGCGCTGGTCCACAAGGGCCTGCTGTCGGTCGACGAGGTCGATATCGCGTTGCGCCGGGCCGAGGCGGCGATGACCAGCGACGAGCGTCTCTATGAAGACATGTCGCCATCCAACCGCGACGCCGTCTGCTTTCCGCTCAGGCTGCTGCAGGCGGCCAACAATGCCCAGGGTGAAACCGGCGTACCGTCCTTTGCCGAACTGGCCAGGATGGTCGGCCGGACCAAGGAGCCCTATAACGACCAGATGTGATGGAGGACGCCATGGCCGACGACAAATCCAAGACCAAGCAGGATCGCAAACTGGTCTCCAGCGAAGAGCCTTACGAGGTCGCTGCTTTTGCCCGCAAATACGGCATACCGCAAAGCGAGGCCGCAACCATCATCAAGCGTTACGGCCCCTCGAGGAGGAAGCTCGACGCCCATATGGCTAGCCGCAACGCCTGATCCAAATTTTGGCGGCGGCCTCCGTTCACGCCAGAAGCGTCCCTGCCCCTGCCGCCTTGTCGAGCGTATCGGCACCATCGGCCCGGTGCGGGCCGCTGCTCGCGCGTCGCGGCTGCGGGATTCAACGCCTGGTTTTGACAGCCGCGGAATACTCTCGCGGCGCAACAACTCATTTACCTCGACACTGTACCAGTCCGGTGAGCAAAGCCGGGGGTCGGATGCAGGAACAACTATTGCGCTACGAATGTGTCATGGAGCCGAACGGCCGATGGATGGTGTGGGACATCGTTCATGATCTGCCGGCGCAATTTTCGGAAATCGCGCTGATCGGCCTGAGTCGTCGTGAAGCGGTTTCGCTCTGCCGGCTGCTCAACGAGACGAGCCGTTCCGAGATGCGGCAGAGCCGGGCCTCCTGAGAAGCGCTTGCGTCTCAGGCCTGCCCAAGCTCGGGGGATTTACATGCGATCGACAATATTCGGTCTGGTCCTGCTGCTGCCGGCCGCCGCCCTGGCGGAGCCGATCGAGACCCAGAAGATCATCACGGCGGCGACCGGCGACTGGAACGGCGACGGCGCCGCCGATCTGGCAATGATCGTCGAGACCGAGCCCGGCCATGCCATGGACCTGCATTTGTTCCTCAGGGACCGCGACGGCGATTTTCTCAGACCTGCCGGGGTCGTGCATGAACAGATTTACGGTGAATGGAAGAACTACGACCGGCCGGGCCCCGCCACATCCGACACCGAGCCCGAACTCACCGTGCTCCCCAACGGCTCGATCAAGCTCTATATCCCGGCGATGGAGATCGGCAGCGAGCGGACCAACAAGACGCTGACGCTCGCCTGGCGCAACGGCACGTTCGTCGTCGCCGGTTTCGCCTACGAATATTGGGATTACATGGACGACAATGTTGCCGGCGACTGCGACTACAATGTGCTGACCGGCAAGGGCAAAAGCAGCAAGAAACTGGCGGACGGCACCACCGGGCAAGCGACTGTATCGGTCGAAGGCAAGGTCATCCCATTTGCGGAATGGACCCCGGGCACTGGCTTCAGCGCTTGCGGAGAGTGAGAGCTTTCGGTTGCCTCACTGCAGCGGCGGCTTCCACAGCAGGCTGTTGCGATCGGCGGACTTGACGCGCAGCCAGGTTTCGCGGCCGTCGCGCAGCACCCGGAGCGGGATCTCGGCGCCCGCCGGGCCGCTCTTCCAAAGCTTGCGATAAAAATCGGCAAGCCCGTCGACCGCCGTGTCGCGGACATCCGAGATGACGTCGCCTTGGCGAAGGCCCGCCTGGGCGGCCGGACCGCCCTCGGCGACGCTCATCACCACGACCTTGCCGTCGCTCTCGGCCGAGAAGGCGCCGAGCCAGGGCCGCGGCGGCCTGGCAACCTGCCCGCGCGTCAGCAGATCGTCGAGGATGGGCGGCAGCAGATCGATCGGCACAACCATGTTGATGTCGGCGACCTCACCGTTGCGGCTCATCTGCAGGCGCAGCGAACCGATGCCGAGCAGCCTGCCATCCGCGCCGATCAGGCCGGCGCCGCCCCATGAGGGGTGAGCCGGCGCCGTGAAGATCGCCTCGTCGAGCAGATATTCCCAATAGCCGGCGAATTCCTGCTTGGTGACGATCCGCGCCCGCACGGAACGGCCGACGCCGTCGGCGAGCACGACGGGATCGCCGATCTTCGCCCTGGACGCATCGCCGAGCGCAATGGCGGGCAGCCCGAGCGGCGCCAGCGCCTGCACCAGGCCGAAGCCCGATTCCTGGTCGTAGGCGAGCGCATGGGCGGGAACCACGCGCCCGTCCTGGTCGGCCAGCCAGACCTCTTCGGCCTCGGTAATAAGATAGCCGATGGTGAGTACCAGCCCGTCGCCGCGGATGACCACGCCGCTGCCCTCGCGGCGGGTGCCAAGTGTGTTTGCCGTGAAGGCGTCCTCCGGCACGGTGGCGCGGACGGCCACGATGGATCGCAAAAGGGGTTCGATATTCATGCTTTGGTTCCTGGCAATGTTCGCAGGCTGATATGGGCTATAGGTATGGCGCAGGTGATCAGGCGCAAGAGGTGGCGCCGGCTTTGGCGTGGACCGGCGCCGCGCCGTTCGCGCCGGGGTTTTGCAACAGCGCCGGCAGCCCTATCTGTACCTACGGCTATCCCAAGCTGCCCTATGCAAAGTTCCTCCGCCCTTACCCAAGTTGATATCTGATGTCCTCCCCAATCCTCCCAACCCAACCCTTCCAAAGGCCTCCCGAATGAACGACTACGCAACGGACCAATACACCCCGCCAAAAGTCTGGACCTGGAACAAGCCAAATGGCGGCGCCTTCGCCAGCATCAACCGGCCGATTGCCGGCCCGACGCATGACAAGCAACTGCCGGTCGGCAAGCATCCGCTGCAGCTTTATTCGCTGGCGACACCGAACGGCGTCAAGGTGACGATCATGCTGGAGGAACTTCTGGCGCTCGGCCACAGCGGCGCCGAATACGACGCCTGGCTTATCAGGATCAACGACGGCGACCAGTTCGGCAGCGGCTTCGTCGAGGTCAACCCCAACTCGAAGATCCCGGCCATGATGGACCGCAGTGGGAAAAAGCCGGTCCGCATCTTCGAATCCGGCTCGATCCTGCTCTACCTCGCCGAAAAATTCGGCGAATTCCTGCCGACGGAGCAGCCGGCTCGCGCCGAGACCCTGTCATGGCTGTTCTGGCAGATGGGCTCGGCGCCCTATCTGGGTGGCGGCTTCGGCCATTTCTACGCCTATGCGCCGACGAAGATCGAATATGCTATCGACCGCTTCGCCATGGAAACCAAGCGGCAGATGGACGTGCTCGACCGGCGCCTCGCCGAAAGCGAGTATTTAGGCGGCAGCGACTACACGATTGCCGACATTGCGGTGTGGCCCTGGTATGGCGGGCTGGCCAAGGGCCGCATGTATGATGATTCCGGCGAGTTCCTGCAGGTGGAGCAGTACAAGAACGTGCAGCGCTGGGCCGACGCCATCGACGCGCGGCCGGCGGTCAAGCGCGGCCGCATGGTCAACCGCACCTTCGGCGAGCCTTCGATGCAGCTGCACGAGCGCCATGACGCCAGCGATTTCGAGACCAAGACGCAAGACAAGCTCGCGGCGGCCAAAAGCTAAGCGGACGACGCGCCGATCTCCCGCCTTGTAGGGGAGATCGGCAGCTTCGGTCGACTGCTCAAGCCCGTCTCCACCGCCGCCATCCACAGCCGGTCGATGCTGGCCAGGAATTTCTCGTCGAGTTTGTCGAGGTGCTTCCAGTACATGCCGTCCTCGAAGAAATAGCCGAGTTCCTTCTCGATCCTCTCGGCCTCCTCCGCCTGATCGAGCCGCAGGCCGGCAAGCATCTCGGCCTTCATTTCCGAAAGCTGCGAGGAAGAAAGCGCGCCGAGTTCGTCGAGCGTCAGCCGCGGGAAGATCAGCCGGCTGCGCGGCAGGTCGGATAGGTTGACGCACAGGCAGCCGCGCCTGAGCGCATGGATGAGCAGGCGAGCCGACTTCGCCTCGAGGTTGCGCAGGGTGACGTCGTTGCGAAGCGGATCGGCGCGGCCGACGCCGTAAAAATGCGTGTTGCCGGGCTGGTCGTAGATCATGTCGCAGCCAAGGAATGCCAGCACGTCCGGCTTCTGGCTGTGGATCGTCCAGTGGGCCGCCGTCATCGACATGGTGCCGCCGGCATAGACGAAGCCGCGAAAGCTGTTTTGCGCCGGCACGTAATGTGAGGCGCTGAAGATCTGCGCCTGCTGCAGGGGATCGCCTTGCGGCATCCGCTCCGCCGGGAAATCGCCGGCATGGACGAGGAAATCCCAGTCGGGGCGCACGCGCCAGGCGTTGTTGATGGCGACGATCTTGCCGAAGGCCTGCTTGGGCCAGGCCGCGCAGCGCACCACATCCGGGGCGCTGCCGATCAGCAAGATCACGTTTGGCGTTCCGTCGATCACCACAACCCTCTCGACCGGCCGAAATGCGTCTCGATGCCGCCAGGTTGAACAGCTTTATAGCCTCAGCGCCGCACCGAAACACCGGCCGGATTTAGGCTGACATCAACAAAAGGGAGCTTTGCCAGCCGGTTATAAAATGTGGCCTTAGGCACCGTCGTACAAGCAGCAGGCAGGTTTTCCCGCTAGCCCAAAAACGACGACATCAGTTGGGCGATATATATTAGTTGACTAAACTAGCGGAACGTCCAATGCACATTCCCAGAACCGAACATGTCCTGTCTAGACCATGATATCTATATGGGACATTACTATATAAGCTGAACGCGACCTCGACGGTTCGGCGGCTGAGCGTCCCCCTACTCCCCAGCAACCTCGCTATACACCCTCGCAACCCCATCAAGCCCACGGATTCGCCACGTCTCCCCGTCTCGCGCCTCGAGATGCGACGGGCCGAGCGGCACTTTCCCTCCGCCGTCCGGCAGGTCCAGCACGTAGACGGGATTGCAGATACCCGACAGGCGCGCACGCAAGGCGCTGACCAGCGCCTGGCCCTCGGCGATCGTGGTGCGCCGGTGCGCCATTCCGCGCACGAGATCGCCGTGGTGCAAGTAATAGGGTTTGACGCCAAGGCGATACATCAGCTCGCGGCACAGCTCTTCCAGCACCTCGACCGTATCGTTCACGCCTTTCAGCAGAACGCTCTGGTTCAGCAGCACGAAGCCGCCCTGCCGCAACGTGCGGCAGGCCCGCTCGGTCGCCTCCGTGATTTCGCGCGGATGGTTGAAATGAGTGACGACCGTGACCATCAGCCGGCCCTGCAAGGCTTGAACCAGCCCGCCGGTGACGCGCGACGGCAGCGCGACCGGCACGCGGGTGTGAATGCGCAACAGCCGCACATGCGGAACCGCCTCGACGCGGGCGCGGATTTCCGCCAGCGCCTTATCCGGCAAGGACAGCGGGTCGCCGCCGGTCAGGATCACCTCGCGGATTTCCGGATGGGCCGCGATATAGGCGAAGGCCGGCTCCAGCGCCTCGCGCGAAAAGCCGCGGCCGATCGACGTCAGTTGCTCCTTGCGGAAGCAGAACCGGCAATAGACCGCGCATTGATAGGTCGGGAACAACAGAACCCGGTCGGCATGTCGATGCGTCAATCGCGGCACCGGACTGAAGGCGTGGTCGGCGATCGGATCGTCGAGCTCGCCCTCCTGCTCTGCCAGTTCGTCGGGCGACGGGATGACCTGAAGCCGTATCGGGTCGGCGGGGTCGTTCCAGTCGATCAGGTCGAGATAGGCTTTGGGAATGCGAACCTTGTGGCGCGTGGCCGCGGCTTCGGCCGCCGCCCGCTCGGCCGGCGACAGCGGCAGAGAATCCAGATCGCCTATATGCCGCACGCCCTCGCGAACATCGTCCTGCCATGCGGCATCCGCCTCGCGTGCGCGCTCGTCATCGGCTGCCATGCCGGCCGCATCGACCGCCATGCCGGCGTCGGGGATGTCGGGATGTGAGGTCATCGCAGGCTCCTTGAATTTCGGGCCGGGGTACAGCATTGGAGCCAGGACTTGAAGGCAATAACGGATGCTTGGCCGGGTTGGAGGGCGCGGCAGGAAGCCACAACCGGCCACTGATCAGAACAATCACCTACATTGCTGACGCAAAACATTAGCTTGCTCTTATATTAGCTTGAGCGTATACACATAAACGGCCGGTGATCTACCCCCCAACCGGTTAGGCTCGGCGCCAGTTCCCTCCCTACCCCTCAGGTCAACGACGCCGGGCCGCTCGGGGTCCGCCCGGTCGCCCGCGGTCGAGACCGGATCGTCGACCTCTTCGATGTCGATCATTCCCCCCTCCTCAACCAGTACCCAAAACACCAGCTGACCCCATCGGCAATGCCCGCGTCTCTCGGCCTTCCCGTCGCCGGGCGTGGTCGCTAATCTCGGATCGCGAAAAAGCTGGAGAAGAGGGTATGGCGAACGACTTGTCGCCAAGGCTTTTGGCCATCGTCGATGCGCTGCCCTTGCGGCAGGGCATGCGAGTGCTGGAGATCGGCTGCGGACCAGGTGCTGCAGCGCGCGAGATCGCGCGCCGGATCGGCGGCGGGCACGTGCTGGCGATCGACCGCTCGGCCAAGGCCATCGCGCAGGCCGGGGCCGCCTCACGCGCCGAGATTGCGGCAGGCCGGCTGAGCCTTCGCCAGGTAGCCATCGAGGATTTCGAGTTGGAGGCGGACGAGAAGCACTTCGACATTGCCGTTGCGGTGCGCGTCGGCGCGCTGGACGGGCGTCATCCCGAAGCAGGAAAAATCGCCCTGCAACGGCTCAAGGCGGCGTTGACCGCGCAAGGCCGGCTGTTCATCGACGGCGGCGATCCGCTGCGCGAAATTGCGATACATGGCTGAGCAGCTCATGCTTGGCCTCCGGAATCGAGCGTCTATGTGACCGAGCGGCAGAGCCGGCCTCAGCTCCGCAACCCCGGCGCCTCCTGCCCGGTGCGCTCGACATATTCGGTATAGCCGCCGCCATAGGTGTGGATGCCCTCGGGCGTCAGTTCCAGCACCCGGTTCGACAGCGCCGCCAGGAAATGGCGGTCATGCGAGACGAACAGCATGGTTCCCTCGTACTGCGACAGTGCCGTGATCAGCATCTCCTTGGTGGCGATGTCGAGGTGGTTGGTCGGCTCGTCCAGCACCAGCAAATTGGGCGGATCGAACAGCATCAGCGCCATCACCAGACGCGCCTTCTCGCCGCCCGACAGCACGCGGCATTTCTTCTCGATCTCGTCGCCGGAAAAGCCAAAGCAGCCGGCCAGCGCCCTGAGCGGCGCCTGGCCGGCCTGCGGAAATGCGTCTTCCAGTGTCTGGAACACGGTGCGCTCGCCTTCCAGCACTTCCATGGCGTGCTGGGCGAAATAGCCCATCTTGACGCTCGGCCCGCGCGCCACCGTACCATTATCCGGCTCGGACGCGCCGGCCACCAGCTTCAGCAGCGTCGACTTGCCGGCGCCGTTGACGCCCATGATGCACCAGCGCTCGCGGCGGCGCACCTGAAAATCCAATCCCTCGTAGATCGAGCGGCTGCCATAGCCCTTGTGCACGTTCTTCAGCGTCACCACGTCCTCGCCGCAGCGCGGCGCCGGCTGGAAATCGAACGACACCTTCTGGCGCCGCTTGGGCGGCTCGACACGGTCGATCTTGTCCAGCTTCTTCACCCGGCTCTGCACCTGGGCGGCATGTGACGCCCGCGCCTTGAAGCGCTCGATGAAGGCGATCTCCTTGGCCAGCATCGCCTGCTGGCGCTCGAACTGCGCCTGCTGCTGCCGGTCGGCAATCGCCCGCTGCTGCTGGTAGAATTCGTAGTTGCCGGAGTAGGCAGTCAGCGAGCCGCCGTCGATCTCGACCACCTTGTTGACGATGCGGTTCATGAACTCGCGGTCGTGCGAGGTCATCAGCAGCGCGCCGTCATAGTTCTTCAGGAACTGCTCCAGCCAGATCAGGCTTTCCAGGTCGAGATGGTTGCTCGGTTCGTCGAGCAGCATGGCGTCGGGCCGCATCAAAAGGATCCTGGCGAGCGCCACGCGCATTTTCCAGCCGCCGGACAGCTTGCCGACGTCGCCGTCCATCATCTCCTGGCTGAAGCCTAACCCGTCCAGCACCTCGCGCGCACGCCCATCCAGCGCGTAGCCGTCGAGCTCCTCGAAGCGGTGCTGCGCCTCGCCGTAGCGGGCGATGATCTCGTCCATCTCACCGGCGCGATCGGGGTCGCCCATGGCGTGCTCGAGCTCGCGCATCTCGGCCGCCACTTCGCTCACCGGCCCGGCGCCGTCCATCACTTCGGCAACGGCGCTGCGGCCGGACATGTCGCCGACATCCTGGCTGAAATAGCCGATGGTGACGCCGCGATCGACCGAGACCTGGCCCTCGTCAGGCTGCTCCTCGCCGTTGATCATGCGAAACAGCGTCGTCTTGCCGGCGCCGTTAGGCCCGACCAGCCCGACCTTCTCGCCCTTCTGCAAGGTGGCGGAGGCTTCGATGAAGACGATCTGGCGGCCGTTCTGTTTGCTGATGCTTTCGAGACGAATCATGGTTTTCCGAGAAAGGCCAAAGGAGAGGTCCCGCGCCAATACGCGATAGGCCGCGCCGGCGGAAGCCCGCAAGTGGTGAGGCGCCCCGCGCCAAATTGTCTGAACCCGCCAGTTTCTTCCCGGCTGGATCAGGCTTTGACGGCACGGTGATGAGCCGGCGGATCAGCCGCCGATCAGCACCTTCGTCGTCGCCAGTTTGACCCCGGCGGCGGCAAATGCCGCATTGTGCCGGGCGATGATCTCCGCGGCGGTCTCGCTGGTGGTGTCGAGCGTGCTGTGGGCGTCGGAAACCACGGTGACGCCCAGACCCGCCGCAAAGGCGCCCTTCACCGTGGCCGCCACGCAAAAATCGGTCTGCGCGCCGATCAGAACGACCTCGCTGGCGCCCTGCCCGACCACCCATTCTGCAAGCGCGGCATTGCTGAACGCGTCGCCGACACGCTTGGCGAAAATCGGCTCGTCCTCGGCCTGGCCGAGCGCCGGCCACACCGGCCAGCCCGGCTCACCCGGCTCCAGAGGATCGCCCTGCGGGCCGTCGTGCCTGATGAAGGCGATCTTGCGCCCGCTGCGCCGTGCCCATTCGATCAGCGCGCGGGTGCGGGCAACCATGCCGTCGGCATCATGGATCGGCGGTTCGGCGACACCGTCGAACATGCCGGTCTGAAGATCGATCACGATGAGCGGCGCAGTGGCCGCGGGGCTGGTCCCTGACATGGTTTTTTATAGCACGAGGGCGGAACTGATCAAGGATCAGGGCCGCGATGACGCGCAGGGCAACGGCAGGTGGCTGGAGTTGGAGATATGTGACAGTTCGAAATTCTGGCTATCGGCCGTGACCGGATTGCATTCGTGGCAACCTCCTGCGAAGAAATTACCATGACACATGCAGCCGTAGCTTTCCTTGCGATCGTGACTTCGGTGTTGGTTGCGATCCTACCCGCACAATCACAAGAGTGGACTCCCTCGGAGGACGCGGTTCGAGATGCAACGGAAACGGTTGGTCGCTACTTCCTTTCGCTCGATAACCAAGAGTATGGGCGGGCATACGAAATGATGACTGATACCGCGAAAGCTTTGATCCCATCGAACGCCTTCTTGGAGCAAAGTAAAGATTTTCATTCTCAGGCCGGCGCTGTGCGCGAGCGCCGGCTACTCAAATTCACGTGGTTGAAGGACCCAGCGAACGCTGCCTTTCCCGGCGTTTATGCCGCAGTCGACATAGCGGCGAAGTTTGAAAACATCGATCGTTACTGCGGCTATGTTGTCCTCTATCAGCGGCCGTCAGTTGGAAATTTTCGAGTCATGCGGATCGAAAGCAACTTCATCGACAACGCCACTGCGAAAAGCATTGAAAAGACCCAATCGAAAGTCGAATTGGATCGAGCATGGGCCGAGTTGTCGGCTAACTGTCCGAATTTTCCATCGTGAAGTGAGGCGGTCCGTTTTTGTACGTTCCGCGACCACGGCTTTACGGCTTCCCTCGATCAGCGCAACGATATCGGTGATCTCCTACAGTTTGCCGGCCTTTGGACGCGAACGCAGCGAGAGCGCAGCCTTTGTCCTCGCCCAATCCCGCCCGTCACGGCATATCTCGTCCGATCGCCCTTCGCAAAGTAGCCGGCGGCCCGGTGCACGATCACGCCCGGCCCGATGTCCCATCCTCGCCAAAAATCCCGGTCACCCAGTCGATGAACACGCGTACCCGTGGCGCGAGCTGGCGGTTCTGTGGATAGAGCGCCGACAGCGGTGTCGGCGACGGCGGGTAATCCGGCAGCACTTCGACAAGCGTGCCGCGTGCGAAATCCCCGGCAAAGCGGTAATGCGGCGCCTGCACCAGGCCGAAGCCGAGACGCGCCAGCTCCGCCATCGTGTCGGAGCCGTTGACCGTCACCCGGCTGGGCAGGCTGACATAGCGCAACGCGCCGCCGACGGTGAATTCGAGCGGCATGACCTCGCCGGTCCGCGACGAGCGGAAGCCGACCATCAGATGGCCTTCGAGATCGTCGGGGGTTGCCGGCATACCGTGCTTTTCGAGATAGGCGGGGCTGGCACAGGTGACTTCGCGCAATGTTGCCACCCGCCGCACAATCATGCCGCTGTCGGCCTGTTCGCCGGAACGCAGCACGCAGTCGATGCCCTCGCGCACCAGGTCGACCAGCCGGTCGCCGTCGCCGATATGCAGGTCGATCCCGGGGTAGCGGTCGAGGAATTCGGAGAGCCGCGGCAGGATGAAATGACGAGCCATGAAGCCGTGCACGTCGATCCTCAAAAGGCCCTGCGGTTGCGCCGATTGAAAGCCGGCCTCGGCATCCTCGACATCGGCAAGGATGGCAAGGCAGCGCTGGTAATAGGCCTGGCCGTCCAATGTCGGCCTGACATGACGCGTGGTGCGTTCGAGCAGCCTCACCCCCAGCCGCGCCTCGAGGTCCTTGATCGCTTCGGTGGCGGTCGATCGCGACATCGACAGATCGGCGGCCGCCGCGGTGAAGCTGCCGCGCTCGATCACACGGGCAAGCAGGCGCATCCGGTCGAGACTGTCCATCGCCATTGTTCGCCATATCCGAATGGTGTTGGCAAGTCCCGAGCGATTATCCCGCAGGATTTATCGTCTATTTTCAGCCGACAAGAATCGGAGAGCTGACATGACTACGCGGAATGGAAAGGTGGCGCTGGTAACCGGCGCCTCGAAGGGTATCGGCGCCGAAATTGCCAGGCGGCTGGCACGCGACGGCTTTTCGGTCATCGTCAACTATGCCAGAGGCGCAGAAGCCGCCGAAGGCGTGTTGCGCGAGATCGAGGCTGCAGGCGGCACGGCGATCGCCGTTCAGGCCGATGTCGGCGATCCCAGGGGCGTGGCGCATCTGTTCGACGCAGCCGAGCAGGCCTTTGGCGGCCTCGATGTGCTGGTCAACAATGCCGGCATCATGAAGCTCGCGCCGATAGCGCAGATGGACGACGCTGGTTTCGAGCAGCAGATCGCGGTGAACCTCGGTGGCGTCTTCCGCGGCATGCGCGAGGGCGCAAGAAGGCTGCGCGACGGCGGCCGCATCATCAGCTTCTCGTCCAGCGTGGTCGGGCTCTACCAGCCGACCTACGGTGTCTACGCTGCCTCCAAGGCCGGCGTCGAGGCGATGACCCATGTGCTGGCCAAGGAACTCGGGCCGCGCGGCATCACCGTCAATGTCGTGGCGCCGGGGCCGGTGGCCACCGAGCTGTTCCTCGGCGGCAAGTCCGAGGCACTGGTCGAGACCATCACCAGGATGATCCCGCTCGGGCGGCTCGGCCAGCCCGCCGATATCGCTGGCGTGGTGTCGTTCCTCTCCGGACCGGACAGCGGCTGGGTCAACGGCCAGGTGCTGCGCGCCAATGGCGGCACGGTCTGAATTTATCTCCATCAACCAACAGGAAATCGACATCATGCCGTTTGCAAATTTCAAGGTGCCTGAGCGCGCGCTGTCCGCCGGACAGAAGGAGGACCTCGTCCACAAGACCACAGCCCTGTTCGTCGAGATGTTCGGGGAAGGCGTTCGCCCCTACACGATGGTGCTGATCGAGGAGGTCGCCGATGGCGGCTACGGCCGCGCCGACGTGGTGTTCACGATTCCTGGGCGGAAGACGTGAAGCTGCCGATCTCCCCCTTGCGGGACCGTCAAGGGGGAGATTGCAACTTGCCGGTCGCGCGCTAGATCGCTGGCAGAGGCTAACGCGAGGCCAGCGATGGACGATTGGAAGCTACCTTGGGACGGTGGTTGCCTGTGCGGCGGAATACGCTTTCGCATCAGTGCGCCGCCCTTGCTGACGACGGCGTGTCACTGCACCGGCTGCCAGAAGCTGAGCGCCAGCGCGTATTCCTTGACCATGGCCGTGCCCAGCGACGGTTTCGCCATAACGCAAGGCGAGCCGGTGGTCGGCGGCCTGCACGGCCCGCACCGGCAACTCTATTGCCCGCATTGCAAGAACTGGATGTTCACGCGTCCGCATGGGCTGGACTTTTTCGTCAACGTTCGCGCGACCATGCTGGACGAACATTATTGGTATGTGCCTTTCGTCGAAGTCTTCACGTCGGAAAAGCTGCCCTGGGCTTCGACCGCCGCTACCCACAGTTTCGCTACGCAGCCCGACCTTGAGGGATACGCCCCTTTGATCGAAGCGTTCGCCCGCGAAGCGGCGCGGCCAACCTGACTGGTTGCCGCCCGGAAGGCGGCGCCAGTTTCATGCTTCACCGCAACTCCACCCAGACAGGCGCGTGGTCGCTGGCGCCGGCCTCGCCACGCACGTCGCGGTCGATGCCCGCCGCTACCAGCCGGCGCGACAGCTTCTTCGAGAGCAAGATATGGTCGAGTCGCAGGCCGGCATCGCGCGGCCAGCGATTGCGGCGGTAGTCCCAGAATGTGTAGAGCGTCTCGCTCGGGTGCTTCTTGCGCAGCGCGTCAAGCCAGCCTTGATCGAGCAGGCGCTGGAACGATGCGCGGCTTTCCGGCTGCACCAGCGCGTTGTCGTCATAGGAGCGGGTCGGGTAGATATCGCGCGGTTCGGGCACGATGTTGTAGTCGCCTGCCAGCACCACGGGCAGGCCGGTGTCGAGCAACTGCGCAGCATGCGCCTCCAGCCTTTCGTGCCAGGCCAGCTTGTACTGGAATTTCGGGCCGGGCTGCGGGTTGCCGTTCGGCGCGTAGAGGCAGGCGACGACGATGCCGTTGACCGCCGCTTCGATGTAGCGCGCCTGCTGGTCGCTATCGTCGCCGGGCAGCGCCTCGCGGGTCAGAACGGGTTCTGAGCCACGCGAAAGGATGGCGACGCCGTTCCAGGTCGGCTGCCCGACCCAAACCGCGCCGTAGCCGGCGGCCGCCAGCGCGGTGCGCGGAAACTGCGTCTGCCTGGTCTTGAGCTCCTGCAGGCAGGCGATGTCGGGTTTGGCGGCGGCCAGCCATGCGAGCAGGTTCGGCAGCCGGCTGCTGATGTTGTTGACGTTGAAGGTGGCGATCTTCATCGGCCTGCTTCAGCGCACGATGCGTTCGGTCCACGCTTTCACCGCATCGGCGAGCGTCTTCAGATGATCGGCGGTGGAGAAACCGGAGATGTTTTTGCGCGGCTTCAGATCGTGGTCGCCGTCTTCCAGCCAGAAAATCTCGATTGCGTCGGACAGAGCATAGGTCGCGACCTCGTCTTTGGTCCCGAACTCGTCGCGCGTGCCTTGGAAGATCAATGTCGGCGTTTTGAGATCGGCGAGGTGCTTTGTCCGAAGCTGCGTCGGTTTGGCCGGCGGATGGAAGGGATAGCCAAGGCAAAGCAGGCCCGAGATCTCGCCCTTCGAAAACATCTCGTCGGCGATCATCGAAGCGACGCGTCCGCCCATCGACTTGCCGCCGATGATCAGCGGACCCTTCACGCCCTTCGCCCGGAGGTCGGCGATCGCCTTGACGTATTCCGGGTTAACCGTCTCGGCGCGCGGCGGCGGCTTGCGGTGGCCATAGCGGCGGGCCGCCATATAGTGGAATTCAAAGCGCGCAACGCGGAAGCCGGCCGCGGCGAGCGCTTTTGCCGTGGCGGCCATCGAGGCAGAGTCCATCGGCGCCCCGGCGCCATGGGCGAGCAAGATGGTGATTGGGGCAGTGTCGGGGCCGTCGAAGAGGAAGGTGGTCATGGGGCGGCCCACTTATAGAGGCCGCGTTCCGTCCCACCCCCCTCTGGCCTGCCGGCCATCTCCCCCGCAAGGGGGGAGATTGGATGTCGCCATCGCTTTCGCCAATCACCAACGTTGGAAGGCGGGCGGTAAGGAGAAGCTGCCGATCTCCCCACTTGCGGGGGAGATGTCCGGCAGGACAGAGGGGGGTGTTCAAGCGCAGGCATTGGATTACCTTACCCTGCCGACATCCGCGCCAGCTGCAAATCCACGAACTGTATTCCCTTGGCCGCCATACGCGCCCATTCGGAATTGGCATCGAGCTCGAGATAGCGCACCCAGCTCCGCCGCGCCTCGGCGAGATTGCCGGCGTCGAACTCCAGCCTCGCAAGGTTGAACACCGCATCGGCGTACTTCGCATCCAGTGCGATCGCCTTCAGCAAATGGCGGCGCGTCGACGCCACCCGCCCCTCTTCGCTCATCAGCCCGGCCAGATTGAACCAGGCCTCGACGAAGCCGGGATCGAGCTTTATCGCGCGGGCATAGTCGTGCGCCGCCTCGGCCGCGTGGCCGGCGGCACGCAGGCAGTTGGCGCGGTTGAAGGCGGCGATGGCGTCGCTCGGGTCGATGGCCAGACAGCGCTGGTAGAGTGCCGCGGCCTGCTCGTGGTCTTCAGCCTCTTCCGCCGCCTCGGCATCGGCGAACAGCTCTTCCAGCGTGTCGTCATCCTGCGTTCCCAGATCGAACAGCAGCTGGCCGTCGAGTTCGCTCTGGCCTCCCTCGAGATAGATGGCATCGGCCCGCCCATGCTGCGAGCCGACGGCGAGCGACTTGGCGGTGAGCGAGGCGATCGGGCCCGAGCGGTGCACCGAGCGCGCGATCGCCGCCCATGAAGCGCCGCCGGCGACCAGCCCGGCATATTTGCGGGCGAGGATCAGGTCGCGAAAGGAATACGGTTCGGCGTCATGTTCGAAGGCATCGAACAGCGACAAAAGGTCGAGATCCGCGCCGGTCAGCCGCGACTGGTCGATCAGCGACTGCCGCGACAGCGCCGAAGCCTCTGGTGCCTTCATCAGGCCAAGCAGGCGCAGGAAGCCGTTCTCGCTGACCAGCTTGCGCCCCGCCGCGCGCTCCGCAGCAGTGCGACGCTCGATCTCGCCATCGCCGGCTTTGGCGAGCAACTTGCGGCCCAACACGACATGTGTCGTGCGCCGGGTGACGCCGCGCCGCAATTGGCCGTGCTGGCGCGCGACCTCGCGCGCCGCCAGCCGAAGCGGAAACGCCGCGAGCGCGCCGATAGTGCCGAAGATCGTGCCAGTAGGCGCCGTCACCCTTTGCTCTTACCGACGGCCTGCAGTAGATTGGCCTTGAGCGGGTTTTCCTTGGCGCCGCCCTTGGCGGACTTTGCTTTGGCTGCCGGTTTCGCCGCCTCATCGGCTTTGCTCTTGGACTTGGCCGGCGGCTTGGCCGATTGCGACAGGCTCGCCTTCAGCGCATCCATGAGATTGATGACATTGCCGCGCTCGGGCGCCGCTGCGATGATAGGCTTGTGGCCCTTGAGCTTCTCGCGGATCATCGCCATCAGCGCGATCTCGTAGCGGTCCTCGTAATTCTTCGGGTCGAAGGTGGTTTCCTTCTGCTTGATCAGCGCTTCGGCCAATTGCAGCATTTCGGGATCGGGATTTCCGGCCGGGATATTGCCGAAATATTCAGCCGTGCCACGCACTTCGTTCGGATTCCTCAAGGTGCAGACGAACATGCCGTTCTCGCGCGCGCCGATCGTCACCACGCGTTCGCGGCTGGACAGCACCAGGCGGGCGATCGCCAGTTTGCCGGATTTGCGCATCGCTTCGCGCAGCACGGCGAAGGTCTCCTCGGCCATTGCGCCGTCTGGCGCCAGATAATAGGGCGCGTCCTGATAGATGACGTCGACCGAATGCTCGTCGACAAAGGCCTCGATGTTCATCGTATGGTTGGATTCGATGCGTACCGCATCGAGATCGGAGTCCTCGATGATGATGTACTGCTTGTCCTCGTATTCGTAGCCCTTGACCAGATCCGAGCGCTCGACCAGCCCGAGTTCGGGGTCGACAGGTTTCATGTTGATGCGGTTGTGCGTCTTCTTGTGCAGCTGGTTGAAGCTGATGCGCTCGCTGGCGCTCGTCGCCGGATAGAGCCGGACCGGACAGCTGACCAGACTGAGCTTGAGGTAACCTTTCCAACTTGCTCTGGGCGCCATGAAATACTCCTACGCGGCCTTGTGCTGTCGAACTGTTTGCAGCGTTCATTCGTCCGCAGGACGAACGGGGCTGCCGAAATCCTACATTGACCCTTACAATACCGGCAAATCCCTAGCGAAATCTTCCTCCGCTGGGAGCCGCCTGCAGGCAAGAGGTCCGTGGCGAAGAATAATTCAAATTTTCCGGAGCGTCGATGGAGTCTGGGCCGCGCCCGCGGCACTACCTCGCGGAGCCTATCACCGGCAAATCCCGGGCGAAATCTTCCATGTCGGCCCAGGGATCGCCTGACGTTGCCAGCAGGCTCGGCAGCGACGAATAATTCAGATCCTGCGGAGCGTCGATGGTCGCCAGATCGCTCCAGCTGACCGGCGTCGAGGCCGGCAAATTGGTGCGGGCGCGCAGCGAATAGGGAGCCGCCGAAGTGTGGCCGCGCGCATTGCGGTGATAATCGATGAAGATGCGGCGCTTGCGGTTGTCCTTGCCCATGGTGGTGGTGAAAGTGTCGGGCGCGGTGGCGGCAAGATGCGTGGAGATGGCGCTGGTCGCCTGGTGCAGTTTCTTCCAGTTCTGCTTTTGCGTGACCGGCACGGTGATGTGGATGCCGTGGCCGCCGGAGGTCTTGGCGAACGGCACCAGTCCTAGCGCTTCCAGCTCGCCCTTAACGTGCACCGCCGCCTCCACCACCTCGCGCCAGGCGATCCCCTCGCCTGGATCGAGGTCGAAAACGATCAGGTCCGGCTTGTCGAGCCGCGTGCGATGGGTGCCCCAGGTGTGGAACTCGACGACGCCGAACTGCGCCAGCGCCAGATAGCCCTTGGCGTCTTCCACCGAGAGGTAGGATTTGGTCTCGCCCTCCGAATTGGTCGCCTCGAAGGTCGCCACCGAGGACGGCATGCCGGTGAAGGCGTGGCGCTGGAAGAAACAGTCCTGCGGCTTGCCGGTCGGGCAACGCACCAGCGACACCGGCCGGCCAAGGATATGCGGCAGCATGAAATCGCCGACCAGCGCGTAATAGACGGCAATGTCGAGCTTGGTCGGGCCGGTCTTGCCGAACAGCCGCCGCGTCGGATTGGTCACCCAGATGGTGGCGAGGTCGGCCTCGGCGATCAGCCGCTTGCGCTTGGCCGAAACCGGCGTCGACAGGCCGACGTCGCGCAGGCCGCGGAACACGGCATGGCGCAGCGCATTGTCGGTGGTCCGGTTGGCGTAATGGATATGCGCCGAGAGCAGCGGCCGCACCCAGTTCATCTCGCGCATGATTTCGCGGGGAACCCCTTCGGGCGCGGATGCACCCGCCCTTAGCGGCTCCAGCCTGGCCAGCAATTCGCCGGCGGTCCCCGCATCGAAGCCGGTGCCGACCTTGCCGCGATAGTGCAGCTCGCCGTCTTCGAATTCACCGAGGCCGAGTGCGGCCAACCCCTCTGCCGCATCGGAGATCGTGTAGCCGGCGATGACGAAGTCGCCGGTCTGAAGCGCCTTGGTCTTGGTCCAGGTCTTGGTGCGGCCGCTCTGGTAGATTGCCGTGGCGCGCTTGGAGACGACACCCTCGAGCCCCATCTCGGATGCCTGGTCATAAAGTGCCTGGCCGTCGCCCTCGACATGATCGCTGAGCTGGATGGCCGAATTGGCGCCGAGACCGGACAGCAGTTGCGAAAGCAGCGCCTTGCGCCGGCGGAGCGGCGCTTGTCTCAAGTCCCAGCCGTCGAGATACAGAAGATCGAAGGCGTAGAAGTGGAGCTTGTTGCCGGCGCCTTCGGCGAGCGCGTCCTGCAAAAGCGCAAAGCGGCTGATGCCCTTGGCGTCGAGCGCGACGACCTCGCCGTCGACGATCGCCTCGCGGCACGGCAGCCTGGCGAATGCAAGCGGCAGGTCGCCATAGCGCTTCGTCCAGTCGAGGCCGGCGCGGGTGATCAGCCTGACCTTCCCGTCGGAAACATGCGCCATGGTGCGGTAGCCGTCGAACTTGATCTCGTGCAGCCAGGCTTCGCCCGTTCGGGCCGCGGGGTCATCGCCGCCCGGCGGCTTCGGAACCTGCGTGGCCAATTGCGGCTCGATCCGGGAAGGCGGCGGCGCCTTGACGGCGCCCGGCAAAGCGCCGGGTTTCAGCGCCACCGGCTTGGCAGGTTTGGCGGCAGGCTTCGGCGTTGCCACCAGCTCCTCGATGCGACGGCCGGATTTGACGCTTTCCGGCCTGACTTCCAGTATGTCGAGCGTGACATCGGCGGCAAGATCGCGCTCCTTGAACAGCAGCCAGTTCTTCTTGCCCTCATCCTCGCCGGGCTTCGGTTTCAGCCGCGTCAGCATCCAGCCGCCATTGAGCTTCTCGCCGGCGAGGCGGAATTTGAAGGAGCCGGTGCGCAGGCTCTTCTCGACATCGTCCATCGGCGCCCAGACGCCGGCATCCCAGACGATCATCGGCCCGCCGCCATATTCGCCTTCGGGAATGACGCCTTCGAAATCGATATATTCGAGCGGATGGTCCTCGGTCTCGACCGCCAGCCTTTTGTCGGCGGGATTGAGCGAGGGGCCGCGCGGCACCGCCCAGCTCTTCAGCACGTCGCCGACCTGCAGGCGCAGATCGTAGTGATCGGCGGTGGCATGATGCTTGTGGACGACGAAACGATTGCCCTCACCGGCAACCAGGCCACCCGCTGGTTCCGGCGTCCTCGTGAACTCGCGCTTGGCGCGATAAGCTTTGAGCTTCGAAGGAGCTGGCATGGACTAGGCGCGGGTGATGGGCAAAAGCGACGAGCGCGGCATCAAAATCCCATCGCAGCGGCGCTCCAATGTCACGGCATGGATCCTAGCGTCTTCGCGACGTCGCTTCGCTCCTGCTCCGCCCTGGGATGACGAAGGATGGGAGGTCACGCCGCTCAATCGTCGGTGGCCGGTGTCAATTCGAGTTCGGCCGGCGACAGGCCCTGCTGCAGCTGGCTGAGCCGGAATTCGTCGACCCAATAGGCCTCGCCGTCGACCAGCACGCGCGCGCTGTAGCTGCCGGCCGAAAAACGCTGCGCGGTGATGTAGACCTTGTGGCGGTCGAGCGCGTTCCGCACCGCGGCGCGCTTGGATTTCTGACTGGCGACGGAACTGGCCATGCTGGTTACTCACGCACAGGCCGCAAGGCGGCGTGCCTTAAGGATGGCCGAGAGCGGGTCGGCTGTCAATTTAGCGGCCGCTGCGAGCCCTCCGGCGGTGGCGCCTCCCGCTCTGTGGAAACCGAGCCGGTGCGCTATATTGAACCTGGCGGCTTGGAAAGCGATGCTGATCCGGAGAACTTCACATGACATTGACGATGCGCAAACTCGGCAGCCAGGGGCTGCAAGTCTCGGCAATCGGTCTCGGCTGCATGGGCATGAGCCAGTCCTATGGCCCGGCCGACGAGGCGGAATCGACCGCCACGCTGCACCGCGCCATCGAACTCGGCTGCACCTTCCTCGACACCGCGGAAGTGTACGGGCCGTTCTCCAACGAGGAACTGCTCGGCCGCGCGCTGAAGGGTCGGCGCGATGAGGTGACGATCGCGACGAAATTCGGCTTCCGCATTGAAAACGGCAAGCAAGTCGGCACCGAGCGCGACAGCCGGCCCGAACATATCCGCAAGGCTTTGGAAGGTTCGCTGAGGAGGCTGGCCACCGACCACGTCGACCTCCTCTATCAGCACCGCGTTGATCCGGCGGTGCCGATCGAGGATGTGGCGGGCGCTGTCGGCGAGCTGATCGCTCACGGCAAGGTCCGCTTCTTCGGCCTCTCTGAAGCCGGCGCCGCCAACATCCGCCGGGCGCATGCCGTGCATCCGGTGTCGGCCGTGCAGAGCGAATATTCACTGTGGGAGCGCAATCTGGAGCCGGAGATCATTCCGCTGCTGAAGGAGCTCGGCATCGGCCTGGTGCCGTTCTCGCCGCTCGGCCGCGGCTTTCTCACCGGCGACGTCAGGCGCGCCGAAGAGTATCCGGAGGGCGATTACCGGCGCGGCGACCCGCGCTACCAGGGCGCCAACTATGACGCCAACATGCGGGCGGCGGCCACGGTACTCGACATCGCCGCGGCGAAGCGCGTCAAGCCAGGCCAGATCGCGCTGGTCTGGCTGCTCCACAAGGCGAGCGCCTTCGGCATCGACATCGTGCCGATCCCCGGCACCAAGCGCAGAAAATACATCGAGGAGAATGTCGCCGCAGCTTCGATCAAGCTGGATTCCGCCGAGATGAAGGTGCTCGACGACGCGCTGGCGCCGGGAAAGGTCGCCGGTCCGCGCTACGGCGAGGGCACCATGGTTATGATCGATCGGTAGGTCTTGCTTCTCCCGTTCTTGCGCAAAGCTCCGGCCTTGGCTAGCATCTGCCCGCAGGCACCGAGCGGAGGAGAACGTCGCGGTGGACCGGCTGGAGCGCCGTTGCGTCCCTTCAAACACGAGTTGGGCGCTCAAAGGACACTCCATTTTTGAATCGACGCAAGGAACCTTCCGGAAAACCCATTCCGGTTCCGGGGTCGTGCGCTCATCTGGGAGGAGACTAAATTGATCAACAGACGTGAATTCCTGCTGTCGTCCGCGGCGATAGGCGCCTTGGCGTTGGCCGCTCCGCAACTGGCTTTTGCTCAGGACAAGCTGACCATCCTTGGTTCGGTGCCGAGCCTCGGCTTTCCGTTCTTCGTGCACATGCTGAACCAGATCAAGGCGGAAGCCCAGGCGCAGGGCGTCAACCTGATCGAGAGCGACGGCCAGAACTCGGCGCCCAAGCAGACCGCCGATATCGAGGCGGCACTCGTGCAGAAGGTCAACGCCATCGTCATCTCGCCGCTCGACGTCAACGCGCTGGCCCCAGCCATCGAGGAAGCGGTCAAGGCCGGCGTTCCCGTCGTCACCATCGACCGCCGCGTCGAGGGCGTCGAAGGCATCCTCGCCCATGTCGGCGCCGACAATGTCAAGGGCGGCGAGGCCGAAGCGCAGGCCATGGTGGCAGCGTTCCCGAACGGGGCCAAGATTTTCCATCTGCAGGGCCAGCCCGGTGCCGGACCGGCGATCGACCGTAACAAGGGTGTGCACAACGTCCTCGATCCGATGAAGGACAAGTACCAGATCATCTTCGAGCAGACCGCCAACTTCGCCCGCGCCGAAGCGCTCTCCGTCACCGAGGCCGGCCTTGCCGCCAACGGCAAGCCCGACGCGATCATCTGCGCCAATGACGACATGGCGCTTGGCGCGGTCGAAGCCTGCGCGGCGCGCAACTTCACCGACGTCAAGATCTACGGCTTCGACGCGCTTCCCGAAGCGCTGGTCGCCGTGCGCGACGGCAAGCTGGCCGGCACGGTCGAGCAATTCCCCGGCGAGCAGTCGCGCACCGCGGTGCAGATCGCGGTCGCCTACGCTAGGGACAAGACCGAGCCGAAGGAAAAGCTGGTGCTTTTGACGCCGATCGTCATCGGCAAGGACAATCTCGACAAGGCGGAGAGGCTGGGCGAGACGAAGTAGGCAAAGCCGGCGGGACAGCACCCCCCTCTGGCCTGCCGGCCATCTCCCCCGCAAGTGGGGAGATTGGCAGCTTCATTGGCCTCGCCTCTTCTGCAAGATCGAAAATTGGCGAAAGCCGGCGTGACATCCGATCTCCCCCCTTGTGGGGGGGAGATGTCCAGCAGGACAGAGGGGGTGTTCAAGCGGCGTGAATTGCATCGAAGGAGCATCCTTTGCCAGCCGAAGCCTTGGAGCCATCACCCTCTCCCGCCCTGCTCACCGTCGAGGGCGTGACCAAGCGCTTTGCCGGCGTCACCGCGCTGAACGACGTTTCGCTCGAAGTCCGCCCCGGCGAGATCCTCGGCCTGCTCGGTGAGAACGGCGCCGGCAAATCGACGCTGCTCAAGATCCTGTCCGGCGTGATGCCGCCGTCCAGCGGCCGCATCGTCTTCGATGGGGTCGAATTCAGCCCGCACAATCCGCAGGATGCCAAGCGCCACGGCATCGTCACCATCTACCAGGAACTGAGCCTGATCCCGACGCTGACCGTGGCGGAGAATATCTTCATCGGCCGTGCGCCGCTCGGCCGGTTCGGGCTGGTCAGCTGGCGGAAGATGGAGGAAGATTCGCGCGCGATCATCGCTCGCGTCGGCCTCGACCTCGACCCGGCGACGCCGGTGTCGGCGCTGTCGGTGGCCGAGCAGCAGCTGGTCGAGATCGCCCGTGCGCTGTCGCTGAAGAGCCGCTTGATCATCATGGACGAGCCGACCTCGGCGCTGACCGAAACCGAAGTGCACAGGCTGATGTCGATCATGGGCCGGCTGCGCAAGGACGGCGTCGCCATCATGTTCGTCACCCACCGGCTGGAAGAGGCCTCGGCGATCTGCGACCGCATGACGGTGCTGCGCGACGGCAGGCTGGCCGGCCATCTAGACCGCGAAGGTGGGCCGATCAAACTGCCGAAGATTATCGAGAAGATGGTCGGCCGCGCCGCTTCCGAGCTCTATGCCAGGCCGACGCAGCGCGACGTCGCCGGCGACGTCAGGCTCTCGGTGCGCGGCCTGCGCACCGTGCGCGATCCGCAGGCGCCGCACGCGATCGTGCTCGAAGGCGTCGATCTCGACCTCAAGGCGGGCGAGATCCTCGGCGTCGCCGGGCTCGTCGGCTCCGGCCGCACCGAGCTCGCTCGCGCCATCTTCGGCGCCGACCGCATTGCCGCCGGCACCATCAGGCTCGACGGCAAGCCGATCGCGCCCGCCTCACCCGCCGACGCCATCGAGCTCGGCATCGGCCTGGTGCCGGAGGACCGCAAGCACCAGGCGATCTTCGCGGCCCTCGCCATCCTCACCAATTTTTCCGTAGCCGCGCTCGACCGCTACTCCAATGTCGGCTTCATGGCCGAGCGGCGCGAGCGCGAGGCGTTGGCGAACTACAGGAAGACGCTGTCGATCCGCATGGCCTCGCCCGAGCAGGCGATCGAGGGACTGTCGGGAGGCAACCAGCAGAAGGTCATCCTTGCCCGCTGGCTGGCGCGCGACCCCAAGGTGCTGATCGTCGATGAACCGACGCGTGGTGTCGATGTCGGCGCCAAGGCGGAGGTGCACCAGATCCTGGTGGAGCTCGCGGCGCGCGGCATCGCCATCATGATGATCTCCTCCGAGCTGCCCGAAGTGCTTGCGGTGTCGGACAGGATCGTGACCATGCGGCGCGGGCGCATCACCGGCGAGATGCCCGGTATCGAGGCGACCGAGGAGAAACTGATGGAACTGATGGCGCTCGACCAGAAGCAGGAAGCAACGCAATGACCAGCACGACCGAACGGAGCCAGCGCGGCGGCGTCAATCTTGCGCGCCTGCTGATGAGCTTCGGCCCACTGATGTTCCTGGCGTTGCTGATCGTCGTCTTCACCGTGCTGAAGCCGAGCTTCATCGACCCGATCAACCTGTTCAACATCATGCGCCAGATCTCGATCACCGGGCTGATCGCGCTCGGCATGACCTTCGTCATCCTGACCGCCGGTATCGACCTGTCGGTCGGCTCGCTGCTCGCCTTCTGTGGCATGGTCGCGGCCGTGGTAGCCAAAGGCGGCACCGCCAACACGCTGTCGCTGTCGACGTCTGGCACGCAAGGCTATGGCTGGTTCGCCGCCCTTCTCGCCGCCGTCGTTGTCGGTGCCATGGCCGGCGGCGCCCAGGGCTTTGCCATCACCAGGCTGAAAGTGCCGCCCTTCGTCGTCACGCTCGGCGGCCTCACCGTGTTTCGCGGCCTGACCTTGACAATCTCCAATGGCGGTCCGATCTCCGGCTTCGACGCCTCGATGCGCTGGTTCGGTACCGGCCTGATCGGCCCGGTTCCGGTGCCGGCAATCATCTTCGCGATTGCCGCCATCCTTTGCCACATCGTGCTGCGTTACACGCGCTACGGTCGCGCCGTCTACGCCGTTGGCGGCAATGCCGAGGCCGCACGGCTCTCCGGCCTGCGCGTCGACCGCATCCTGATCTCGGTCTACATCATCGTCGGCTTCTTCGCCGGCCTTGCCGCCTTCGTTTTGTCGGCGCGGCTCAACTCCTCCGAAGCCGTCGCCGGCATCGGCTACGAGCTGACGGTGATCTCGGCGGTCGTCATCGGCGGCACCTCGCTATTCGGCGGCATCGGCAGCGTCGGCGGCACGGTAGTCGGTGCAGGACTGATCGGCGTCTTGCAGAACGGGCTGCAGTTCAACAACGTCTCGTCCTACACGCAAAGCATCGTCATCGGCCTGATCCTGATCCTCGCCGTGGCCTTCGACCGCTGGCTGAAATCGCGGGTAAGGCGGTGATGGCGGAGAAGCGACGATTCTCGCTGCAAGGCAGCAGGAGGTTGGCGAAGCGCTGGCAACAGCCAATCTCCCCCTTTGCGGGAGAGATGTCCGGCAGGACAGAGGGGGGTGGGAAGGATCGCCAACGTCCCAATCTGAGCCGCTTCCAAGCCCATTCCAGCAGGAGGATTAGACTGCAAATGGCTGACAAGCTGGCGGGGCAGCACCCCCTCTGCCCTGCCGGGCATCTCCCCCGCAAGGGGGGAGATCGGCCGTCACCCATGACTTCGCCAATCACGAAGACAGGGGCGCCTAGTGGGGCACGATCTCGTTCCGTCACGCCAGCGCAAGAATGCAAAATCCATGCGTCGCGTGATGACCGACGCCGAGCTGAAACTGTGGAATGAGCTTCGCGCGCATCGGCTGATGGATTTGAGCTTTCGCCGGCAGGTGCCGATTGGACCCTACATTGTGGATTTTGCCTGCCCGACGCACAGCCTCATCGTCGAGATCGATGGCAGCCAGCACGCCGATGCTGAGCACGCCGAGCGGGATAGGATACGCAGCGCCTATTTGGAGAGCAGCGGCTGGACTATCCTGCGCTTCTGGAACGACGACGTCATTCGCGATATCGACAATGTCTGTCAGCACATCGTAATCGTGGCCGGCGAAGATACGCGCTGAACTCGGCCGTGCAGGGGTCGGTGGGACAGTACCTTCTCTGTCCTGCCGAACATCTCCGCTCAAAGGGGCAGGTTTCTGAGGCGAGGTGCCAATGACTCAAATAAGGACCATGACCGAACAGGAAATTCCGGCGGTGTCGCGGCTGCTGGGCCAATCCTGGCGACACATCTATTCGCCGATTCTGGGTGCCGAGACCACGGCACGGCTTTCGGACGAGAGGCACGCGCCGGAGCGGCTGGCGGCCGAGCTCGGGGACGACAGCAAGATGTCCTTCGTCGCCGAGCGGGCTGACGGCTCGCTCGCCGGTTATGCGATGGCCGCGATGGACGACAAGGGCGAGGTCATGCTCGAGCGGCTCCATATAGACAAAAGCGAGTACGGCACCGGCCTTGCCGCTGACCTGCTGCATGCCGTTCTTGCCGCGCATGCGGGTATTCCCAGCATCGCCCTGGAGGTGATCGAGGGCAACGACCGCGCAATCGCCTTCTATCGCAAGCACGGCTTCGAGGTCGTCGAGCGCCGGCCGGCTGCACACGGCGTGGGCGGTCACGCCTCGCTGATCATGCGCCGGCTGCTGCCGATGGCTTAGAGCGCTGTCGGCGAAGCTGCCAATCTCCCCACTTGAGGGGGAGATTGGCCGGCACCCCGGCTTTCGCCAATCTCCAGAGTTCGCTCAAAACGCGCCAGCTCAGGCCGGGGCGTTGACGCGTTGCGGGCGCGTTGCCCAGTCGGCAACCGTCGCGCCAGCAACGCTCCCGCCGGCAACCATCCCGGTCGTCTGCGGCGCAAGCAGGTCGTTGCGGCGGGCGAAGGCAACGAAGGTGGCGCGCGCCGTTTCGGCGTCGATCTCTCCTTCCAATGCGGCACGGCACGCTTTTGCGGCAATGTCATGCGCAGCCGTCCGGCTCGTTGCCGGCCATTCAGCCAAAAGCGCATAGGCCTCAGCCGCGCTTTCTATCTTCGTCGGCGTACCGAGGCCGGTGAGGATGGTAACCGGCTTGTCGAACGAAGCACGATCCATGACACTCTCCTTTCCTGGCTCAATCGGCTCCTTTCGGAACTCAACCGCGCCGGCGCTTCGATCCGCCTGCAGGACGGCGTCGATCGGTGAATGCAATACGGCCTGCGGCGTGCCCGGCCGCGGCAGCAGCCGATGCACCTTGACCAGCGCCTCGAGCCAGGCCGCCACGCCCAGCGGCGGATGTTCGCGCCCGTAGAGCCACGCCTTTGCCTTGGCTATGGGGTACCCCGCCTCTTCGGCGAAATCGGTTTCCGACCACCGCAGCAGGCGCAGGCATTCGCGCATCCTCGCCGCGATCATTTGGGCTCCTTCGTGCCGGCCCCCACGCGTTGAGCCGACAGAAACATCAGCGTGTAGGCCGCCTTGCGGCGGTCCCAGCCGGCCGACTCGGCCATATCCAGCAAGCCTTCGACCAAAGGCGCCAGCGCCGCCCTGCAGTCGGTTTCATAGTTGAAATCGTTTTTCGGGCGGGTCGGCGCCGCGATCTTTCCAAAACTGTCCATCATATCCATGGCAACACCTGCTCAGCATTAGTCCCGGACCGGCAAGACCGTGCCCGCTTTTGGCGGACATGGCCCATCTGCCGTTTCGAAGTCGCGCTTTGGAAGCCTGGCCTTAGAAGTCCATGCCGCCTCCGCCGGGCATCACCGGCGCGGCAGCTTCCTTCTTCGGCTTCTCGGCCACCATCGCCTCGGTCGTCACCAGCAGGCCGGCAACAGAGGCGGCACCCTGCAGCGCAGTGCGTACGACCTTGGCCGGGTCGATGACGCCCTGCCCGTACAGGTCGCCGAACTCGTTGGTCTGGGCGTTCCAGCCATAGCCGAAGTCGGTCGTCTCGCGCAGCTTGCCGACGATGATCGAACCTTCCGCACCGGCGTTCTCGGCGATCTGGCGCACCGGCGCTTCGATGGCGCGACGCACGATGTCGACACCGGTCTTCTGATCGGGATTGTCGACGACGACGTTATCGAGCGCCTTCGCCGCCCTCAGCAGCGCCACGCCGCCGCCGGGCAGGATACCCTCCTCGACCGCCGCGCGTGTGGCGTGCATGGCGTCGTCGACGCGATCCTTGCGCTCCCTGACCTCGATCTCGGTCGAGCCGCCGACGCGGATGACTGCGACACCGCCAGCGAGCTTGGCCAACCGCTCCTGCAGCTTCTCGCGGTCGTAGTCGGAGGTGGTTTCCTCGATCTGCGCCTTGATCTGGCTGATGCGGGCCTGGATTTCATCCTTGCGGCCGGCACCGTCGACGATGGTGGTGTTCTCCTTCTCGATCAGCACCTTCTTGGCGCGGCCGAGCATCTCCAGTGTGACGTTCTCGAGCTTGATGCCGAGGTCTTCCGAGATCGCCGTGCCGCCGGTCAGGATGGCGATGTCTTCGAGCATGGCCTTGCGGCGATCACCGAAGCCCGGCGCCTTGACGGCCGCAACCTTCAGGCCGCCGCGCAATTTGTTGACGACCAGCGTCGCCAGCGCCTCGCCTTCGACGTCCTCGGCGATGATCAACAGCGGCTTGCCGGATTGCACGGCGGCTTCGAGCACAGGAAGCATGGCCTGCAGGTTGGACAGCTTCTTCTCGTGGATCAGCACATAGGGTTCTTCGAGTTCGACGCGCATCTTATCCTGGTTGGTGATGAAATAGGGCGAGAGATAGCCACGGTCGAACTGCATGCCTTCGACCACTTCCAACTCAGTCTCAGCGGTCTTGGCTTCCTCGACAGTGATGACACCCTCATTGCCAACCCTTTCCATCGCCTCTGCGAGGAAGCGGCCGATCTCGGCATCGCCATTGGCAGAGATGGCGCCGACCTGAGCGATTTCGTCGTTCCTGGTCACCTTGCGGGCATTGGATTTCAGGTCGGCGACGACGGCGTCGACCGCCTTGTCGATGCCGCGCTTCAAATCCATCGGGTTCATGCCGGCAGCGACCGCCTTGGCCCCTTCCCTGACAATGGCCTGAGCAAGAATCGTCGCAGTCGTGGTGCCATCGCCTGCGGTGTCGCTGGTCTTCGAGGCGACCTCGCGCACCATCTGCGCGCCCATATTCTCGAACTTGTCCTCCAACTCGATTTCTTTGGCGACAGTCACGCCGTCCTTGGTGATGCGCGGCGCGCCGAACGACTTGTCGAAGACGACATTGCGGCCCTTGGGACCGAGCGTTACCTTCACCGCATTGGCGAGAATATCGACGCCGCGCAGCATTTTCTCGCGGGCTTCGGTATGAAATTTCACATCTTTGGCAGCCATTGGATCACTCCTTCGAATAGGCAGCTTTTCGTTGACTGGAATGCTTGTTCAGGCCCCGCTCAGGCGGCCCTCTTCATCTCGCCGGCGCCCTCGATAACGCCCAGCACGTCGCTCTCTTTCATGATGAGCAGATCCTCGCCATTGAGCTTGATCTCGGTGCCGGACCATTTGCCGAACAGGATGCGGTCGCCGACCTTGACGTCGAGCGGCTGCAACTGGCCGCTGTCGTCGCGCGCGCCCGGACCGGCGGCAATGACCTCGCCCTCCTGCGGCTTCTCCTTGGCGGTGTCGGGGATGATGATGCCGCCGGCGGTCTTCTCGTCGACCTCGATGCGGCGGACCAGGATACGGTCGTGCAATGGACGGAACGTCATGTCGTTCTCCTCTCGGGACAAACAGATTTTCGAAAATCCTCCTGACCGGACCGGCAATATCGGCCCGGTACGGGGTGCGCGACCCTTCATCAGGCATCGCGCGCATACGAACTAGTCGCGCTTTTTTCAGCTTTCAAGAGGATCAGGCAAAAATTTTAGCACTCGGCACCTGAGAGTGCCAATACGCTGTAGACGTTCGCACATTAGCCGCTCTCAGCTACATGCGGCTCAAATTTTGGCAGGATATTTTCAAAATCCCGCCCATCCGGAGCCCTCGTGGCGGCTGGAACCTATGTGGAAGGCGAGGCGTTTTGCGAACTGAGATTTCAACGGACCGAGATTTCAACGGAAAGGACGATCGCATGACCAGCAGGGACTTTCAGCTCCAGATGCAAGGGTTTGGCCTCACCACGGCGGAGATCCACTACCGCCTGCCCGATCATCGGAGCCTGCTGCAGCTCTACATCTGGCAGGAATACGATATTGCCCCCGATTTCCCGACGCTGAAGCATTTCCTCGATTTCTGGGAGCGCGAGATCGAAGGCCCGCTGCATTCGGTGCGCGTCGCCCATCATCACCTGATCCAGCCCTCCGAATGGCGGGCCGTAAACGGCATTATCACCGTCCACTGAGGAGCAAGCCGATCAGCCGCTAGACAGCGGACAAAGTCTCCGAAGTGGGGAAAGGCAGCTGCCTCTCCCCACATGTTTTGGACCTCACAATATCGGAGGGGGTCCGGACTAGCCGGCGTGGTCGACAGGCTTGCGGGCCGATGCGAGCAATCCGGCCTTGCGCGCCGCCCTGACGAAGGCCTTGCGCGCATCATGCGCGGTACGCCAACCGTCGAGCGCGTCCCGGCAGGTCCGATAGGCAGCGCGCCAACTCCGGCCGCGTGCACGGTCCGGCCACTGCTGGCGCATGCATTCGATGGCTTCCCAACTGCTGGCGACCTTGCGCTCGCTGGATTGGAATTTCAACGTGATCGGCTCGGTAAAGCGGACGTCGTCCATCACTTCCTCCTTGTTTTCTGATCGTCTTCTTGTTTGAGCAAGCAACGTTATGCAGGCGGGCACCGGCGGCCGGCCGGCGCCGCTGAAGGACATGGTTCGCCTCTTTGCGCGGTTCAAGAGCATGGGGCGCGGTTCAAGAGCATCGCGGCGACAGCCGGTTATTCGTCCTCGTCCGGCCCTTGCAGCAGTTCGATCAGCGTCGCTACCCTTGCCGTCGGCAGCGGCCGGCCCTCGTTCACCAGAGCCTCGTCGGCGGCGATCCAGGCCAGGGCCTCGCGCAATTCCTGGACCGTTCCGTCCGTCGCCGCAATGTCGGCGATCACGGCTTCATCGACCGGGCCCAGCACAGAAATGATCTCGTCGCGTGTCATGGTCAGCTCCATCTGCAAGTGCCGGGAATGGGCCCGGCAACAGAAGAATCTGGGTCTTGACCTGCAGCAGACAATAACCGCCGGGGAAGTCAGCGTTGGCGACTGAGGCCAGCTGGGAAACAGGCAATCTCCTGCCGGATATCTCGCCGCAAAAAGGGAGATTGGCAGCCTCGCCGAACCGGCCGAAAAACCGACCCGAAAAAACCGGCAACGCGAAAGCCACCGGGTCTTGACTTGCGGCGGACAATAACCAGATCGAAGGCATCGGTCGCCGAAATGGGGCCGGCGGAACCAGGGAGCGCCAGCTCTTTGGCGCCCCTCGTATCTATGTTGCTCGATGGAGGATGTAGCTATGAGAACCGCAGTCGACTTTTCCCCGCTCTATCGGTCGAGCATCGGCTTCGACCGCATCTTCAACCTGCTGGAAAATGCTCCGCAGGCTTTCGACGCCTGGCCGCCCTATGACATCGCGCGCAGCGGCGAGAATAACTACCGCGTCACTATCGCCGTCGCTGGTTTTTCCGAGGACGACCTCGAAATCACCCATGAACCCAACCTCCTGATTATCTCCGGCCAGCACAAGGAGCCGGATAACGCGGAGTATCTGCATCGTGGCCTCGCCACACGGCCCTTTACGCGCCGTTTCGAGCTTGCTGATCACGTCAAGGTCGCGGGCGCCTCGCTCGACAACGGCCTGCTCAGCATCGATCTGGTACGTGAGGTGCCCGAGGAGATGAAGCCTCGGCGCATCGCCATCGCGACCGATTTCGCGGCGCCGAAGACCGGGCCGAAGGTCGCGCAGGTCGAAGCAAACAAGCAGGCTGCCTGAATGCACCGGTCGAGAAAGGAGACTATGCAATGGCTATTCGTGATCTCATTCCCTGGGGCCGGGAGAACAATCAGGCCCCCAGCCTGTTCCGGCACGGCGATCGCGATCCCTTCCTGACGCTGCATCGCGAAATGAACCGCTTGTTCGACGAGGCGTTCCGCGGCTTCGACACGCGGCTGCCGTCGCTCGGTGGCTTCTCCGCTGCCCGCGCCAGCTGGCCCAGTGTCGAAATCTCCGATGGCGAAAAGGAGATCCGCGTCACCGCCGAGATCCCCGGCATGGACGAGAAGGACGTCGAGCTGCTGCTCGATGACGGCGTACTGACGCTGCGCGGCGAGAAACGTGAAGAGACCGAGGACAAGGACAGGCAGTTCTCCGAACGTTTCTATGGCCGTTTCGAGCGGCGGATCCCGCTCGGCTACGAAGTCGACGAAGACAAGGTGAATGCCGCGTTCCGGAACGGTGTGCTCAGCGTGACGCTGCCGAAGCCGGAGCGCGCCCAGGACAAGGCCAAGCGTATCGCCATCAAGGGCGGCAGCGACAAGTCCTGATGGCTCGCAGCAGGACGACGCCCCCTTCTGCCCTGCCGGTCTCCGGCGGGCAGAAGCGGGCAATGTCGATGACCCGTTCTCCCGACGCGCCGGTTCCGCCTGACCAGGCGCAGCAGGCTTTGCAGTGCCTGACGACCGAGCATTTTGTGCTGCAAAACGCCCGCGCCGCGACCATTCAGGAAGCGAACCAGCGAGCCGACCTGTTCCTGACCTCGGTCTCGAGCGCAACGATTGCATTGTCCTTCGTCGCACAGGTCACCGAAATGGGCAGGCCGTTCGTGTTGTTCAGCCTGATCTTGCTGCCTTGCCTCTTCTTCATCGGACTGGTCACCTTCGTGCGCGCGGTGCAGGTTGCCATCGAGGACATGGTGCATGCCCGCGGCATGGCCAGGATCCGCCACTATTTCGTCGAACTGGCGCCCGTCCTGCAAAGATACCTTGTCAATTCCACGCACCCCTCGGCGGTGCTGGTCGACAAAGGTCTCAGGCCCTCGCCGCTGCAATATTTCATGACGACCGCGGGAATGGTGGGCACGATCAACGGCGCCATCGCCGGCGTCTTCACCGGCATCGTTGTTAAGTCCGCTTTCGGCGGAGGCATGTCGCCCGGCGTGATTTGCGGGCTGGCGGTCTTCGCGACCTGCATTCTCGTCCTGCGGCGTTATCATAGTCGCGCCTGGGCGGCGGCCGAAGAAAGCTTGCCCGCACGGTTCCCGGGCGACGATGGCAGCAGCGAAAGCTAGCGCCGACACAACCGGATGTCGAAAAGTGGCAGGGCGCCGCCCTTGCGTCTTGCGCGCCAATTGACCATCCTCGCCAACATCATTTGCACCGCGGCCGGGGGGTTCGCATATGCCTACGCTTTATGCGCTGAAACCGGCCTTCCAGACCAGGCTGCGGCCGCTTGCCGACGGCCTGGCCAGGGCCGGCGTCACCGCCAACCAGATCACGCTGTTGGCCGCTGCCCTCTCGCTCGCCACCGGCCTTGTGGTGGCAGCCCTTGCCGAATACCGCGCGGTCTTTCTGCTGATGCCGTTCGTGCTGTTTATGCGAATGGCGCTGAATGCGATCGACGGCATGCTCGCAAGGGAACATGGCCAGGCCTCGAAGCTCGGCATGTATCTCAACGAGATCTGCGACGTTGTCTCCGATCTCGCTTTGATCCTGGCCCTTGCCGTCCTTTTTCCTGCCTGGGGCGTCGTTGCGTTTGCTATCGCGGCGATGATCACGGAGTTCGCCGGCGTGCTCGGTATCGCCGCAGGAACCGGGCGCAACTATGCCGGCCCGTTCGGCAAAAGCGACCGGGCGCTGGCACTTGGCATCCTCGCCGTGCTTGTCGCGTCCGGCCTGTGGGTCCCGGCGCTCACGCCGCTCGTGTTTCCGGCCATGGCTACACTCTCGCTGGCGACCGCCATCAACCGGATACGCAGCGGGCTTAACGGGAGCGGCAGCTGAATTCCGGTCTCGCCAGGGAGAACAACATGCTTCACCAACAGACGGTTGCCGCAGTGGCTTCAGCCAACATCGAGCGGGTGGCGCAGGAGCGCAGCTTCAAGAGCCATGACGGCACCGAGATTTTCTATCGCTATTGGCCGGCGCTGTCGGAAAACCGCAAGGGCGCCATCCTGCTGTTCCACCGCGGCCACGAGCATGGCGGCCGCATGGCGCATCTGGTCGACGAGCTCCAGATGCCCGACCACGCCTTCTATGCCTGGGACGCGCGTGGCAATGGCCGCTCCGCCGGCGAACGCGGCTATGCGCCGTCCTTTGCGGCGCTGGTGCGCGACATCGATTGCTTCGTGCGCGAGATCGGCAGCGACGGTTTTGCCCGGCGCGACATTGCGCTGATCGCGCAATCCTTCGGCGCTGTGCTTGCCGCCGCCTGGGTGCACGATTATGCGCCCGACATTCGCGCCCTGGTGCTGGCCTCGCCCGCCTTCTCGGTCAAGCTCTACGTGCCCTTCGCCAAGCAAGGCATTGCGTTGTGGCAGAAGCTGAAGGGCCGCTTCTTCGTCAATTCCTACGTCAAGGCGAAATTCCTGACGCACGACCCCGAGCGCATCGCCTCCTTCGACGCCGACCCGCTGATCACCCGGCCGATCGCCTCCAACATCCTGGTCGAACTCTACGACCATGCCGCGCGCATCGTCGCCGACGCCCGCGCCATCACCGTGCCGACACAGGTTCTGATTTCCGGCAGCGATTGGGTGGTGCGGCATGGACCGCAGCACGAGTTTTTCGTCAACCTGGCGAGCCCGGCCAAGGAGCGGCACGTGCTGCCCGGTTTCTTTCACGACACGCTGGGCGAGCGCGACCGCCACAAGGCACTCGACCTGATCAGGCCTTTCCTCGAAAGGCAGTTCACAGCGCCGGAAGAGCCGGTCGACCTGACCTGCGCCGACCGCGCCGGCTATACACGCGACGAGGCCGACCGGCTGGCCTCGCCGCTGCCGCTGCTGTCGCCCAGAGGCCTCTACTGGGCGATGAGCCGCGCCTCGATCCGCATGGGCGCCTGGCTGTCGTCGGGCATGAAGACGGGGATTGCCACCGGCTTCGATTCCGGCTCGACGCTCGACTATGTCTACGAGAACGAGGCGCGCGGCATCAGCCCCATCGGTCGCATGATCGACCGCACCTTTCTCGATGCCATCGGCTGGCGCGGCATCCGCCAGCGCAAGCTGCATCTGGAGGAGCTGATCGGCAGCGCCGTTGAGACGCTGAAGGCCGCCGGCCGGCCAGTCCATATCGTCGATATCGCCGCCGGCCATGGCCGCTACGTGCTCGATGCCGTGCAGAAATGCGCCGAGCCACCGGCAAGCGTACGGCTGCAGGATTTCTCCGAGCTCAACGTCTCGCTCGGCCGCAAGCTGATCGCCGAGCGCAGGCTGCCGGCGACCGTCTCGTTCCATCAAGGTGACGCCTTCGACGCCACGATGCTGGCCGGGCTCGAACCGGCGCCGGATCTCGCCATCGTCTCGGGGCTCTACGAATTGTTTTCCGACAATGCCATGATCGGGCGCTCGCTCGGTGGACTGGCCAGCGCGATGCAGCCCGGAAGGCTGCTCGTCTACACCAACCAGCCCTGGCATCCGCAGCTCGAGATGATCGCGTGCAGCCTGACCTCGCATCGCGGCGGCCAGGCCTGGGTGATGCGCCGCCGCACGCAGGCCGAGATGGACCAGCTGGTGGCGGCCGCCGGCTTCGAGAAGCACGACCAGCGCATCGACCAGTGGGGCATCTTCACCGTTTCGGTCGCGCGGCGCGTCTGAGCATGGACTTGCCTGCCTCTGCCTTACCTCGCGATGCCCCTGCCCTTCCGGCCTTGCCGCGCGAGCCGTATACCGGGATAGTCCTGCGCGCCGCGCTGTGGCTGGCATTTCTGGCGCCGTTCTTCTACGCCACCTACGGCTTCGCCAATTGGCTGGCGTCGCGGCGCGACGACGTCGGCAGCATCGTCTTCGGTTGGGAGCATGGCATCCCGTTCCTTGCCTGGACGATCGTGCCCTACTGGTCGATCAACCTGTTCTATGGCCTGTCGCTGCTGTTGAACAATTCGAAGAGCGGCGTCGACCGCCTTGCCGGCCGCTATCTGACGGCGCAGCTCGTCGCTGTCGCCTGCTTCATCCTGTTCCCGCTGACGGCGACCTTCGTGCGCCCGCAGACGAGCGGCCTCCCCGGCTTCATGTTCGCCGTACTCGGAGGCTTCGACAAACCCTTCAACCAGGCGCCGTCGCTGCATATCGCGCTGCTGGTCATCATCTGGGACCATTGGCGTCACAGATTGACCGGCATTGCCGGCGTCGCCTGGCATGCCTGGTGTTTCCTGATCGGCGCATCGGTGCTGACGACATGGCAGCACCATTTCATCGACATTCCGACCGGCGCGCTGCTCGGCCTTTTCGCGCTGTGGCTGTTTCCGCGCGACGGCGAGCTGCCGTTCGCCGGCTTCCGCCTGAGCGCTGACCCGAAGGCGCGGCGGCTGGCGCTGTTCTATGCGCTCGGCGCAAGCCTGGCGCTGGCCGGCGCGGCCGCCGGCGCGTTGGTCTCGGCGCTGTGGCTCATCCTGTTGTGGCCGGCACTGGCGCTGGCCATAGTCGCTTTCGCCTATGCCGGCGCCGGCGCCAAGGTGTTCCAGAAAACAGCCGATGGCAGCGTGTCGCTGGCCAGCCGTCTTCTGCTGTGGTCCTACCGGGTTGCCGCCAAGGCCAATGTCTGGGCGTGGACGCGAAAGCTTCCGGCGCAGATCGTCATCGCCGACGGTGTTTCCCTTGGCCGTTTTCCGACCGCCGCCGAGGCCGACGCCTTCGGCACGGTGATCGACCTTGCCGGCGAATTGGAAAGGCCGCGTGGCGTCTCGATCCACTGGTTGAGCCTGCCCATGGTCGACCTTTTGCCGCCGTCTCGCGAGGCGCGTGCGCAAGCGGTGGCGGCGATCGAGACGGCGCAGAGCCAGGGCACGGTGCTGGTCTGCTGTGCGCTCGGCTTCCAGCGCAGCGCCGCCGTCGTCGCCGAATGGCTGGTCGCCAGCGGCCGGGCCGTCACGCGTGATCAGGCGCGAGGCCAACTCGCCGCCGCGGGCCGGCCTGTGCATCTTGGCATGGACGCGGCGACATGACCGCCTTTCGAGATAGGGCCGAGACGTTCGCAGCCGGGCTGATAGTACAGGTGGCATGGCCGCTGCTGTTGATTGCTGCTGCCCTGCTGGCGGCGCCGGTCGTCGGCCTGGCGGCTGCGCCGCAAACATCGTCGCTGTCGGCGGCGGCCTGGCTGATCGCCGCCGCGGGTGCCATAGCCACAATTATTCTGTCGGCCCTGCTTTTGTTCGACGCGCTGCTGTTCCGGCTGATGGCCAGCCACGCCAGCGAGGCAGGCGGCGGCGCAGCGATTGACGACGTGCTGGCGCGCATGCGGCTGAAACCCACGGCGGCCGGCGGCCGCTCGCTCGACCAGCGGATGGCCGGCACGCGCTGTCTGCTCGCCAGGCAGCGTATCGCTTTCAGCCTGTTCGCGGCGGCCTCGGTCGTCGCGGCATTCTTTTGAGCCTGTCCATGACAAAGCTTCGCGTCAGCACCTATACCTTGCTGCAGACGGTGACCTCGGTCGGCCTGTCGGCGCTGGCCTGGGTGGTCACCGGCGTACGGCCGATCTGGAACGGCAGCCAGCCATCGGACCGGCAGCGCATCTACTTCGCCAACCATGCCAGCCACGGCGATTTCATCCTGCTGTCGGCCTGCCTCAGCGAGAAGGAACGCGCCCGTACCCATGCGGTGGCGGCCGCCGATTATTGGGGCAAGACGCGGCTGCGCCGTTTCATTGCCGAGGACATGCTGTCTTCCGTGCTGATCCACCGGCAATGGACGGACGAAACGCAGCACCCGATCTCGATCATGCTGTCGGTGCTCGACCAGGGCCATTCGCTGATCCTGTTTCCCGAAGGCACGCGCAACATGACCGACGAACCGCTGCTGCCGTTCCGCTCCGGCCTCTACAACCTGTCGATGGCGCGGCCCGATGTCGAGCTTATCCCGTGCTGGATCGAGAACATGTCGCGGGTGCTGCCCAAGGGGCAATTCGTGCCGGTGCCGCTGCTTTGCCGCGTCGTCTTCGGCGCGCCGATCGCCATTCGACCGGGTGAGGAACGCCGCGCCTTTCTCGACCGCGCCCGCGAAACGCTGCTGACGCTGAACCCCCGGCCGCAGCGAGACGATTGAGGACCAAGGCAAAATGCTGCCGATGATGCACGAGACCCTCATTCTGATTGTCGGCCTGCTGGCGGTGCTGATCAGCGCCAGCGTCATCGCCGGCGTCTTGTCATGGCGGGCGCCAAAGCCGTTGTCGCCGGCGCTGGTCAACCTGACCCAGCGCATCAATGCCTGGTGGGTGATGGTGGTGGCGATCACCGTTGCCTTCTTTTTCGGCCGTCCCGGCATGACCATCCTGTTCGCGCTGATTTCCTTCGCCGCCCTGCGCGAATTCGTGACGCTGACGCACAGCCGCCGCAGCGACCACTGGGTGCTGCTCGGCATGTTCGGCATCGTCATCCCGTTCCAGTACTGGCTGGTGTGGACCGCCTGGTACGGGCTCTTCACCATCTTCATCCCGGTCTACTGCTTCCTGCTGATGCCGGCGATCACCGCGCTGCACGGCGACACCGAGCGCTTTCTCGAGCGCGTCTCGGCGCAGCAATGGGCTGTCATGATTTCGGTCTACTGCGTCAGCCACGTGCCGGCGCTGCTGACGCTCGAAGTGCCAGGCTTCGAAGGCCGCAACCTGTTGCTGATCGCTTTCCTGATCATCACCGTGCAAGGCAGCGACGTGCTGCAATATATCTTCGGCAAGCTGTTCGGCCGGCATCTCCTGGCGCCGACGGTCTCGCCGTCGAAGACCTGGGAGGGGCTGGTCGGCGGGCTGGCGGCGTCAAGCCTGCTCGGCGCGCTGCTGTCGTTCCTGACGCCGTTTTCGCCGCTGCAGGCAGCCGGCGTCGCGTTCATCGCCTGCCTGATGGGCTTCCTCGGCGGGCTTGTCGCCTCCGCCATCAAGCGCGATCAAGGCGTCAAGGACTGGGGCCACCTGATCGAAGGCCATGGCGGCATGATGGACCGCGCCGACAGCCTGGTCTTCGCCGCCCCGGTCTTCTTCCATACGGTGCGCTATTTCTGGACTGTGTGAGCGGTGCGCCCTTTGCTGCGGCACCGTCCGGACGGTTAAGCTCGACCCTCGCGAAGACACCCGATCCATCTCGTTATTACCGTTTTCGCGACAACGGTAACAGTTCCATCTGCCGCGGTCGTTGGCCGCGCTCATTTTGCCGCGGCGAGCGGCTCTTTCTTGCGCGCCGGCGCCAGGCGGCGCATGCGGCGTTTGGCGGTGGTCTTCAGCGCCACCGGCGGAGCGCTGGACAACGCACCGAGCACCGCGCCGACCATGCCGTGTGCGACGAAATCGGCGTTGATCTCATTGGCCAATCTGGCATCTGCCTCCTGGTTGTCGCTGTCGGATTCCGACCACAACACGATGCCCACCCGCAACCTTGGTTTGGCGCGCTTCAGCCGACGGACCAGGAACCGCCCGTGCTTGACGGAATCCCGGTTCAAAAATCCGGCGACGACGGTATCGACGGCGTCGAGCTCAAGGTGGCGAATGCTCCCTGGTTCCATCTCGGCGAAGCTCGCCCTCAACACCGTGGCGCCCTGGACCTCGAGCACCTGCGCCAGCATGGCGGCAGCCGCGTCGTCGAGTTCGCCGCGCCCTCCGGCACACAGCACCGACATGCCCGTGCCATCCGGCAGTTCGGTGTCGTCCTCGCGCTGAACCTCGCCCTGAACCTGCTTGTCCTCGCGTGAGCCGTTGTCCTCGGCCGCGGCCGTGTCGTCCGCTTCCGCCTCCTCCTGCGCGCTGTCGTCGAGGTTCGCCACCATCGTCAGCGCGCTGCCCGCGACCTGCTGTCTTTGCTCATCGCTCAACACACCACGCACCCGGTCCTGCTCGCCGAGCAGAAGTGCGGGAATCGCGACCTCGTCGTAGAACTCGACCAGATATTTTTCCTCCAGCATCTCCTCGGCATGGTCCGTCGCTTCCTCGGGATCGCCGGCCAGCAGCCGCTGGTAAAGCCGTGCGTGCGGTTCGAGCACGGGTTCGTTGCCGAACAGAACGTCGAGGAATTCGAACTGCGGCACATGGCGGCCGAGCACGACGAGGCAGACCGTGAGCGGCGTCGACAGAACCAGGCCCAATGGTCCCCAGAGCCAGGTCCAGAAGATCGCCGCAACGATGATAGCCAATGGCGACAGCCCGGTGCGCGAGCCGTAGAGCCAGGGTTCGATCACGTTGCCGGTGATCAATTCCACGACCACGAAAAGCCCTGCGGTCCACAGCACGAGCGACCAGCCGGGCGCCACGGCCAGCGCCAGGAATAGAGGCAGCAGCGTCGCGATGACCGGGCCGATATAGGGAACGAAGCGCAGCGCCAGCGCCAGCAAGCCCCACAGCAATGGATTGGGTATGCCCAGCAGCCAAAGTCCGATTGCAATCGGGACGGCATAGACGATGTTCACGACCAATTGCATGAGCAGGTAGCGGCCGACACGCTTGCCGGCATCCTGCAGCGCCTCGGTGGTTCGATGCAGATCGCCGTAGCCGACGAGGCGTATGAAGCGATCGCGCAGATCCTCCCGCTCGAGCAGCATGAATATGACGACCACGACGATCAGTCCGGCCGATGCCAGCGGGCTCAGCAGCGGGCCGATCAGATTCTGGAGGACCTCGAGCGGTCGTTCGCGCGCGACGATTTCGACCGGGATCGGTTCCCGCGGAGGCTGATCGGCGGCGGGTTGTGCGGGCTCGGGTCTGTCGAGCTCCTGGCCGACGCGTTCGATCACCCGGCTCAATCTGGAAACGATGCCGCCGCCGACGCCGGTTTCCTTGAGCGACCGGACCTTGGTCAGGATATTCGCCTGGTAAAGCGGAATGTTCTGCGCCAGTTCACTGACCTGCGTGGCGACGATGAAGGAGAACAGAGCCAGCACCGTGAATGCGCCGAGCACGCTGGCGATCACGGCAGGAAGACGCGGAATGCCGGCTCGCTTGAGTGCCGACACCATGGGCACGAGCGCAAAGGTAAGCAGCAGCGCGATTGCGATCGGCAGAAAGACCTCGCGCCCGAAATAGAGTGCCGCGACCGCCGTCACGACCGACGCTACGCTGGGCAAGGATGTGCGCGGAAGCGCCCTGGCCGCGGAAACAATGCCCGCCTGCCGGGGCTCCGACAGGTGCGCGCCGTTTCGACGATTTGCCGCCACTTGATACCTCCGCCCCGCCATCGCCATGATCGGGCATATTGAGCCGGCGTGCAACTTCGCAGCATCTCACCCAGATTGCCCTGGTCGGCAGCGCGGCAATTCAGTCATGGTAGAATTTTTTGCATTAATGGCGTCACGGGCAATCCTGTTCCATGCCTGCGCCGAAACGTGGAACTTTTGGGTCAAAACGCCGTTCCTTCGTAGATCGCTGATGGACAACCTCAAAGCAGCAGCTCAGGAGGAATGATCATGAATATCAAGATGCTTTGCATGGGCGCGATGGCGCTTTCGATGATGACCGGCGCAGCGCTTGCCGCCGGTGCCACTGGCACTTCGGCGCTCGACGATCCGCAGAAAATGACGCCCTTCTTCACCGACGCCGGCATGAAGAGCATGAAGTCGGAAGCCGAATTCAAGGCGGCATGGATGGCCATGTCCACAAGCGACCGGGCCATGATGCTGAAGGAATGCAGCGACGCAGGCATTGCCAAGACGCATGCCGACTTCTGCAAGATGGCCATGCAGCTCAACAAGTGACCGCCGGCTTCTTGCCGATTGCAATAACGGACCAAGCGAAAGGGCGGGCAGCTCCGCCATTGTGCGACCTTCCTGTCCGCACCGGCGAGCGCTCAGCCATTTGAACTCGTGCCGGAATATCCACGTAATGAAGGCTACGGCTTTTGTTCGATTGCCGTGGCGCCATGGGCATGTAGGACGGCTTGGTCGGAGCGCATGTCGCGGAGCGGCAATACCACTACCGCCCGGGGGGTTCTGCTCGCAACCGAGTTTTCCGGTTGGCCGTCCACATAGCATTGCCGGTCGGGCACGTTTGGCCGCCGGCACGCTTGACCCAGTGGGCTCGACCCCAGCACGCTTGACCTCGCCGCCAACCGTGAGATAGGCCGGGTAATGAGCCAACCACCTCCGCACCGGAGCTCCCCGAAAGACCTGCCATGACCGACGCGATCGTAAGAGACAGCAATGGCACGGCGCTGCACGAGGGCGACTCCGTGACCCTGATCAAGGATCTCAAGGTCAAAGGCACGTCGGAGACGATCAAGCGCGGCACGCTGGTGAAGAATATTCGCCTCACCGGCAATCCCGGCGAGATCGAATGCAGCACCAAGCAGGTGAAGGGCCTGGTGCTGAAGACCGAGTTTTTGAAAAAGGCGTGATCGCCTCGGCACCCTTCGCTTCCATATCAATCGCCCTCATGACTGAATCGCTCATGTGAGTGAATCGCCCCCGCGCGAGGAGCTGGAGGAGCTGCGCCCTCCCCCTATGTTGCACTGCGTTAGATTTGTTGCATTGCAATATCGGCGCAGCGGGTCGAGCCTCTGCGAGGTGGGCATTCCTTGTATGAGGTGATTGTGTCGGCATCATTTCGGCCTGACATCGAAGGGCTGCGCGCGCTGGCGGTGGCGGGTGTCATCGCCTTCCATTTTGGTCTCTCCGGCCTGCCCGGTGGCTTTGCCGGCGTCGACATCTTCTTCGTCATCTCCGGCTATCTGATCACCCGGCACCTGGTTACAGAAATCACCGAAACCGGGCGGCTGAACCTCTGGCGTTTCTATGCCCGGCGCGCCCGGCGCCTGTTGCCGGCGGCACTGTTCGTCATCCTTGCCACGCTGTTCGCGGGTTACTTCATCCTGTCGCCGGAGGAACAGGCGCTCTATTCGAAAGGCGCCATGTTCGCCTCCGCCTACATGATCAACCTCTGGCTGATCCGCTGGTCGTTCGACTATTTCGCCGCCGACGCCACCAACAACCCGTTCATCCACTTCTGGTCGCTGTCGGTCGAGGAACAGTTCTATCTGGCATGGCCGGCGCTGCTGCTTGCCGCCGCATGGCTACGCCCCGGCAAGCGCACTGCTATCGTCGTCATCGGCGTCGCCGGCGCGGCCTCCTTCGCCGCCTGCGCCTGGCTGACGGAAGTGTCGCAGCCCTGGGCCTTCTATTTCTCGCCGCTCAGGGCCTGGGAATTCGCCGCCGGCGGCCTGGCGACCATGGCACCGGCAAAGATCTGGCGCGACCGGCCATTACTGGCCACTCTCCAGGCATGCCTCGGTCTGGCACTGATCGCCTGGGCCTATCTGATGCTGGACGAAGATTCGCCGTTTCCCGGGGTGAATGCGCTGGCGCCTGTCGCCGGCACAGTGCTGCTGCTGCTCAGCGGCAGCGGCGGCCGCAATCTGCCGAGCGCCGTGCTGGCGCTGGCCCCCATGCAATGGTTGGGCCGGCTGTCCTATTCGCTCTATCTCTGGCACTGGCCGGTCATTGTCTATGCGGCGATGGTGGTTCCCAGCCTGTCCATCCTCGGCCGCTTTGCCTGCGCGGCACTGACGCTGGTTCTATCGATGTTCACCTATCATTTCATCGAGAACCCGATCCGCCGCAACGGCTGGCTGATGGCCGGAGCAGCGCGGGCGCTGGTGCCCGCCGTCGCGCTGACCGGCGCCGGCGTGGTCGCAGCCTATGGCAATGCGCGCTTTGCCGAGCACAATCTCAGCCCCGAACAGCACGTCATCGCCGACAGTGCCGCCCAACTCTCCACCGTGCGCGCGACCAATGGCGGCTGCGTGCTCGATTTCGAAACCGTCAAGCCAAAACCCTGCATGTTCGGCCGCAAGGATGCCCAGCGCCCGGTCGTGCTGTTCGGCGACTCGCATGCCGACCATTGGTCGACGCCGCTGATCAAGGCGGCCGAGAAGAACAACTTTCGCGTCGTCACCTTTCTCAAATCTTCCTGCCGGGCTTCGCGGGTGACGACCTGGAACTGGCGGCTGAAGCGCGACTACACCGAATGCGATCAATGGCGCGAGCAGTCGGTCAAGGACATCATCGCGCTGCATCCCCAACTGGTGGTGATCTCGGAATTCTCGATCGGCAATGTGATGAAGGAATCGCCCGAGGAGTTGAAGCACGCCAATTGGCAAGCGCAATGGCGGACGGGCCTCACCTGGACGCTTCAAGCCTTCAGCCAGGCGGGCATCAAGGTCGCGGTCATCAGGGACGTTCCCTACAATGCAAGCTACGCCGACAAATGCGTGGCGCGGGCGCTGTGGCGGGGCCAGACGCCCGCGACATGCGACACGCCGAGGATCCTGGCGGCAAACGACGACATCGCCACCGTCGAGCGCGACATCGTGCGCTCGACACCGAACGCTGCTTACATCGACATGACCGACCGCTTTTGCGACCAGACCACCTGCCATGTCTTCATCGACGGCAAACTAGCCTTCCGCGACCGCCACCACCTGGCGACGCCCTTCGCCGAAACGCTGGAACCGGCAGTGGAACGGGCGCTGTTTTCGGATGTGATGGCGGCGGCTGTAAAGTAACGGTTCCGAATCTTGTCGGATCCGACCCACCAGCCCCAGCAAACAACCATGCGGGCGTCAGCTGAGGATGAGACCCGCCAGGAAAACCGTAAGGATAAGCGACAGCGGAACTGCAAGAAGGCAGCACAGCTCGAAAGTATTGGCTCGCCAAGAAGTCATTGGTCGCTTTTCCATGTTGGCCTCCTCCCTCAACGGCCAGACCGGGACGGCAGTTCCGCTTGGATGGTGCTCACCCCCACCACTCATCATGCAATTGGCGCAGTTCGTTCCGCTTCCTGGTCATCCATCGTGCACGCGCCAGATGTGTCGCCCACGCCCGGAAAGCCCTCTCCGGCTCCCGTTCCGGATCCATATGCAGGACGATGCGGGCGACCTCGCGCCAATCGGTTCCTTCCGCCGAAGCGTCGAGCAGCCGGATATAAGTAAGCATGCGATCTTCGTCATAACCGGTCAGCACCGAAGACGTCGGCGCTGCGTTCGCGATATGAAGGTTTGGCAGCTTTAGCATTGCGATCTACCCACTGGCGCATCGTAGCAGCCAATGAAGAAGCCCGCGCCCTTTGATCGGAGGATGCGGATCGAGATTCGCCTCGACAGCCGACAAATGCGGCCCTCGGGCGGGGGTTCCACGCCCAGCTGGGCTCACGCCTCACCCATGGCGATCGGGTCCGAGGCAATCTATGTATTTTAGTGGAACCTAATTTAGTCGACGCAATTATGCGTGCGTGAGAAAGCGTGAAATCCAGACCGTCACTGAAAGCCGGCTACCGCGGGACCAGTTGGCCGAGGACCCGGTGATTGCCGTCGATTTGACCGAACGGATATTACAGGCGGCCGACAACGACAGGATCGTCTGCCTCGTCGTGGCAACGGAGCAGCTGGAAACCGACCGCATCGAGACAGCGGAGCCCAAGGAGACCAGGATTGCCGCAAGCTTCGTCCGGGACTTTGAGGTGATGCTGCTTGTTCTTTATGCGGCCTATGCCCTCGCTGTGCTGGGTGCGACCGCCTTCGTTTTGCTGGAACTGGGCCACGTTCTGTAGGCAGACGTTGGCAAAAGACGGGACTGACGCGCGATTGCCGCTGTTTGATGAGAGGAGCGGTCACGCTGCGTCGGCGATCCGACCCCGCCGCAGCAGCGGCATTTTCGCGCCGGCAGGCGCTAAACTTCGGGCTCGTCCGTTCGTTACATCTTGCCAATCTATGGAACGAGGCTGCGCCTCGCGGGTTTTTCTATTAGAGGGACGTTAAAGAAGGAGGTAGCTATGAAGAAGCTCCTGCTTGCCTCGGTGATCGCCATCGCCTCGGCGGCTTCCGTGATCGGCCCGGCGAATGCCGGCGGCAGTGTCACGATCGGCATCGGCAGCGGCTATGACGACGACTATTACTATCGCCACCATCGGTATTCCGATTACGACGATGAGTACGTCCCCCGTTACCGCTATGATGTCTATAACGAGGACTACGCGCCGCGCTACCGGTACCGATACCACCGGCGCTGCCACACAGAAGTCATCAGGCACTGGCGTCATCACCACCGGATTATCGAAAGAATCCGTGTCTGCCGTCGTTGACGGATCGATCCGGCCGGTAGTGCCGGCCGGATCGGCGGGCTCCTCATCTCGGCTTGCGCATCAGCATCATGCCGTAATGCACGGCCAATATGTCGAGCCCGATCTTGAGTAGTTTCACCACCACGTCGCGCGGCTCGCCGGCCTGTTCGGCCAGGCTCTTCACCGTTGTGTCGGCACAGCAGACCTTTTGCACGATGCCGGCGATCTCCCAATGGACAAGCGCCCTGGTGGCCTCGGCATGGTCGCGGCCGGCGGACAGGATGTGTTCGGCGACGCCGCTGCCGGTGCGGCCGCCGTCGACGCGCTCGGCCCAGGCCATCGGCTTGGCGGTTGCCTCCGACGAGTCGCGAAAATCCTGGCGGTAGCGCATCCCCGCCTCGCGCTGCTGGCGCGACAGCGAGGTGAGGCCGCTCAGCGGGTCGACATTGCGCACCCGCACGATGCCGCCGGTCGCGGTGTGGCCGTCATTGGAGACCTCATAGAGGCGCGCGCCCTCCTGCGTCCCCTTGGCCAGCCGCTTGCGGCCGAACCGGTCGTCCTTCAGCGCGAAATCATGGCCGATCTCCTTGCGGATGCGCACCTGCTCGGCCTCGCCCTTCGGCAATCGCGGCAGCCTGGTTTTGATCTTCTGGACGGTTTTGGTGCTCATCGGTTCGGTCCTCCTGGTTTTCCGTCGTCGGGCTCTGGCGAACTTCCGTCATCCAGCAGGCTCAAATCACTTCGGCCGGCAGCGTGCGCAGGAAGCGCGCCGCGTGATAGGCGCAGTAGCTTTTCGATGGCTTCGTGCGCAGTCCGCAGCACAGCATGTCCAAACCGGGGCGGCTGCCGGGGGCGTCGTTTTCCGCATCCTCCTGTAACGTCGTGTCGAGCGGCGCGCGGCAGCGCTCGAACAGGCAATCGATGAGGCGCATGGCGGCGAAATGCGGCTGGCGGCCGCCGGCGGCGATCGGGCGCGGCGCCGGCATTTCGAGCGGCGCGCCATCGGTCCCGGTGATCCGAGCCGGACCCGGCTGCCAGGCCGGCGGCGCCAGCCTGGCCGACAGCCTTGTCGGGCGGCAGCGTGGCTCGGCCTTCGGAGCCGCTTCCGCTTGGCCTGCGGCATTTGATGGCTCAGGCGCCGAATTTCCGAGCCGGCCGCCCGACCGTCCGCCACACCGGCCCTTGGATCTGGCAAGGCCGATGGTGCGCAAACGGGCGGTGCGATGGACGATGCCGATGATGGCCGCGCGTGAGACCGGGCTACCACGCCGCGCACCGAGCCTGGTGGCGATCTTCGCGGCCGACAGTCCGCTCATCAGCCAGTTCTCGATTTGTTCCAATTCCGAGGCGGAATAGCGGGCGGCCATGATGTTTCATTCCCTACAAAGGTGGTTGTGTGCAGCGCCGGCTTCGCCGGCCTCAGGCGCGAAAGCCGGTCAGCCTTCGCGTGGTCTGCTACGATCGAGCTTCATCTCGGCCGCCTGCCTTGTTGCGCCGGACACTGCCTTGCCCGTCCGCTTGTCGAACGCGATGACCGTGCCGTCTTCGGTGCGGATGCAGGAAACCGCAGCATCCGGATTGCCGGCCGGCAGGTAATTCGTGGCCGGAGCCGTGAGGGGAACGGCTCCGGCCGTTCCGGCCGCTTGCGCTGCCGGATCCGAGGCGCGAGCCTCGGGCATCGTCCCGGCCGGGGAGGAGGACAGCCGCGACGAAGGGGAAAGGGTTGGCACATGCACGGCCTTGGCGATCGTTTGCGGTACCGCCCCCAGGCGAGCGCTGCCGGCGCGCTGAACGGCGGATTCGATGACCGAAAGCTGGTGAAGCGACTTGTGCATGCCCACATAAGAGCATAACTCAAATCAAAATGCAAGCGATTCTTGCATAGACGAAACCGAATCTTATGCCTCAGATGGAGCCATGGCGAAAACTGCACTGTCGATCAAGGTCGGAGCGGCGATCCGCCGGGCGCGCAAGCAGCGCGGCCTGGTGATGCGTCACATTGCCGAGCACAACGACACCGACGTCGCTGCCGTCGGTAACTGGGAGACCGGGCGCAACCTGCCCAAGACCGAGAACCTTTTGAAGACCGCCGCTTTCCTGCGCGTCGACCCGGTGGCGCTCGGCAAGGGCGAGGTCGTTTTCCTCGACGACGCCGGACCGGTCGCCGATGCCGAGATCGTCACCGATCCCGGCCCCCTGCCCGCCGGGCCGATGGACATCCAGCTTCTCGGCACAGCCGTCGGCGGCGACGATGGCGACTTCACCTTCAACGGCCAGCCGGCCGGCTATGTCCAGCGGCCGCCGGGGATCCGGCATCTGCGCAATGTATTTGCGCTGCACGTGCTGAGCGATTCCATGGTGCCGCGCTACGAGCCCGGCGAGATGATCTATTGCGGCGGCCGCGAAGCGCTGCCCGGCGACCATGTGGTGATCGAGACGCTGCCCGAGGAGAACGAGCAAAATGGCAAGGCTTTCATCAAGAAGCTGGTCAAGCGCACCGCCGCTGAGCTGATCGTCGAACAGTACAACCCGCCGAAGACGCTGACCTTCAACCGCTACGCCATCAAGAACGTCTTCCGCGTCATCCCGCTCAAGGAATTGCTGGGGTATTGAGGGGCTTTCCCTTCTCCCCTTGTGGGAGAAGGTGGATCGGCGCACAGCGCCGAGCCGGATGAGGGGTGCTCGAAGAAACTCGGCGTCAAAAATACGGAACGATTTTTAGAGCCTTACGTCTTCATAGTAGCGACACCCCTCATCCGACCGAGCTTCGCTCGGCCACCTTCTCCCACAAGGGGAGAAGGGAAGAGCAGCACGCCCTCCCCTCAAGCCCGCCTCGACTGCTCCAGCTCTCGACCATTGAGCAGGAGCGCCTCGGCGCGGGCCCGCTGCCGGTCGTCGATGAAGGCGGCCTGGATCGAAACGGCGGCGCCCGGCAGGCCGTCCGCCCGGCAGGCCTTGCAGATCAGGCGCCCCGAAAGTGCGGCCAGCGGTGTCTCGGGCATCACGCCATGCCGCTTCAGCTCGGCCGGCTTCCACCACCTGTTGCGGCCGCAGTCGATGCACTCGACGGCAATCGACACAACATCGGCGATCGTCGCTTCCTTGCCCGCCAATGCCATGGCCATCCCCATCGTTGTTCCTGCTTTGTTCACATCATTATCGGTTTTTGGAGCGGAGTCGAGTCGGTTCCGCTTACATCAACGTGAAAGTTTCACTTGTTCAATTATTTGAGTTATGCTTATATCGTGCTGCGGACTGGAATCGGCGCGAGCCACAGAACCGCGGCCGGCCGGCAGCAAGGGAACGACGATGGACCCAGCCCAGTTCGCCCATGCCTGCGGCTATAGCGGCGACAGTCCGGCCATGCTTGCGGCTTTCGCGGCCATCCGCCAGGACGGCATCCGCAAGGCACGCCAGGGTCATCGCCAGCGCAAGGCGGCGATTGACCAGATGAAGCCGAGCCGCGCTCTGTTCCTGGCGGCGATCCGCCCGGCGCAGTCAGCCGAGGAGGCACTCGAGGACGCCGCCTGCTTCCTTTCGATGTTCCACAACATGCCGCGCTGGCGGCAGGAAAGGCGCGCCGCCGACCTCGCCCGCGCCAGGCAACAACGCCTCTTCGCCCGCTTCTTCCGCCGCTACGGCCAGCGCCTCTGGGCGTTTGAGACCGCCTGAAGGCGCGGGCCTCCCTTGCGGGTCAAAACGGATATTGCGACCGCCAAATCCGCGCCGTATGTCCAGGCGATGAGCGAGATCGAATTCCGTCGTGCCCAGGCGCCTGACCTGCTGGCGATCGTTGCAATGCTTGCCGACGATGTGCTCGGCGCAGACCGGGAAGACGCCTCCACGCCGCTAGCCTCCTCCTATCTCGACGCCTTCAGCGCAATCGATACCGATCCCAACCAGTTGCTGGCCGTGGCCGTCGACGCCGGGCAAGTGGTCGGAACGCTGCAGCTCAGCTTCCTTCCAGGCATTTCGAGGAAAGGCGCCTGGCGCGGCCAGATCGAAGGCGTTCGCGTCGCCCGGCAATGGCGCTCTCGCGGCGTCGGCAAGCTGATGATCGAATGGGCGATTGAAACGTGCCGTTCGCGCAATTGCAGCTTCGTCCAACTCACCACGGACAAAGGTCGACTCGAGGCGCACGCTTTTTACGAGCGCTTCGGTTTCACCGCCAGTCATCTCGGCTACAAGATGGCCCTGTAGATCAGCATTTCATCGCATTCAGCACCGACCGCTCATCCTCGCTACCCCACTCTGAATGGAGCATTGACAAGCCGCCCCTTCGCCCTTCTCCATCCGCCCCATGATTTACGACCGGACCTTGGCTTGAAAAAGCCTTTCGCGCAAAACCCAATCAGAAGTTTCTGTTCTTTTGGGGCCACCAGCCGTCCAAGGACGGCCGCATAACCACGTCGTGCTTCAGTCAGTGGTGGCATGCGCCCTTTATCGTCGATGGCCTGAGCTATCCGACTGCCGAACACTGGATGATGGCCGAGAAGGCTCGCCTGTTCGGTGACGCTCAGACGGCAACGCAAATCCTCAGGGCGGCCAGCCCCAAGCAGGCAAAGCAACTTGGCCGCCAGGTGAGCGGCTTCGATGGCACCAAATGGGATGCCGACAAATATCGCATCGTCACCGAAGGGAGCTTTCAGAAGTTCCGCCAGAACGCGGCGCTGCGCGAATATCTGCTGTCGACGCATGACCGGGTGCTGGTCGAGGCGAGCCCTGTCGACCGGGTGTGGGGCATCGGTCTTGCGGCGGATGACGAGAGGGCGGTGAACCCGCTGCTGTGGCGCGGCGAGAACCTGTTGGGATTCGCGCTGATGCAGGCCCGCGATCGGCTGCGCGGCTGAACATTGCCGTCCGCCCGTCATCGGCGGCAGCCTCCGCGCTGCTTGACAATCCACCCACAATGTTCTCTTTATGTTCCTATCGCAACTCGAGACAATGCGGCGTTCGAGCCGCCGCGGGCGACGGGGCCGGATGGAAGCCAACATCCTCCACGCGGATCTGGATGCCTTCTATGCCTCGGTCGAACAATTGCTCGACCCGGCCTTGCGCGGCAAGCCGATTGCCGTCGGCGGCGGGGTAGTGCTCGCCGCATCCTATGAAGCCAAGGCGTTCGGCGTGCGCGGCGGCATGCCGGGACGGCGGGCGCGGGAACTCTGCCCGCAACTCATTTTCGTCGGCGGCCATTTCAAGGACTATCAGCGGCTGGGCGATGCGGCGATCAAGGTGCTCGGCGATTTCACGCCGGTGGTCGAGCGGATTTCGATCGACGAGGCCTTTGCCGACGTCGCCGGCTGCACCCATTTGTTCGGCTCGCCGGCCGAGATCGCCGGCAAGATCCGCCGCCGCGTGCGGGCCGAGCTCGGCCTGCCGATCTCGGTCGGCGTAGCCCGCACCAAGCACCTGGCCAAGATCGCCTCACAGGTCGCAAAGCCCGACGGGCTGGTGGTGGTCGATCCGCGCCACGAGCTGGAGTTCCTGCATCACCTGCCGGTCGAGTTGATGTGGGGTGTCGGCCCGGTCACCAGGGAGCGGCTGGCCGGCATCGGCGTCAACACCATCGGCGAGCTGGCGAGAACCAATGGTGGGGCGCTGGAGCGCCTGCTCGGGCCGGCGGCGGGAGAGAAACTCAACGCGCTGGCGTGGAACCGCGATCCGCGCAAGCTCGAGACGCAGCGCCGCGCGCGATCGGCCGGCGCGCAATCGGCGCTTGGCCGAAAACCGGCCGAAGAGGACGTCTTCGTGCCCGCTTTGCTGCATCTGGCCGACAGGGTCGCCACCAGGTTGCGGGCGAAATCCCGGCCCGGCCGCACGGTGACGGTTCGCGTCCGCTTTGCCGATTTGCGTTCGGTGACGCGCTCGATCACGCTCGACCAACCGATTTCGGCAACCGCCATGCTGGCCGAGATCGCCGAGGCGCTGGTGCGCAAGGTGCTCATCGACCATCCGCACGAAAAGACAATCTCGCTGCTGGCGATCGCCGTATCGCATCTGGAGCAGCATGCCGGCCTGCAACTGGAACTGCCGCTCGGGCTCGACGATGACCGCCGCCGCCCCGGTACCCGGAAGGGCGCGGCGCGCTGGACCGCGGATCGCGCCATCGACAAGATCCGCGACCGCTTCGGCTGGGAGGCGGTCGGCTATGCCTCGGTCGCGCTCGGACTACAGCGGTCGGTTCCCGACGCCTTTCGCGAACTAGCCGAAAAGGAGTTGTAAATGGGCCGGGTTTTTCACCCTTCGACCGTTTCAATCTCCGCATCGACCAGGCACCACGGTGCATAGCGGAAGTCGCGGATCTGGATGACCTCATCGCCCGCCCATTCGACCAGCATGAAGCCGCGCACGGCGCCGTCGGCCGCTTGCGGGTTGCGGATGAGGATTGCCGGCCTGCCGTCGACGAAGCCGAGCGACAATGTCCAGTCGCTGATACGGTCGTAATTGCCGAAATAGGTCGACGCCTCGGCCTTGCCGCGCAGACGGACGCGGTTGACGACATCGAGCCGGACGTCCTCGGCTATCAGTGCCCTGACCGCGTCGAAGTCGCGCGCGTTGAACAGGTCGACATAGCGCCGCAGCCGGCGCTCGTCGTCGGCGTCGAGCCTCGGCGCGAGCGCCTGCTCGGGCTGCAGCGCCAGCAGCTTGAGCTGCGCCCGCCCGCGATGCAGCGCGGCCTTGGTGGCGGCGAGCGTCGCGCCGGTCACTTCGCAGGTCTCATGCAGGCTGAGGCCGAGCACGTCGACCAGGATCACGGCGCTGCGCTGCGACACCGAAAGCCGCATGAAGGAGCGCAGGCCGGTCTGGGCGGCGAGCCGGCTGTCGGCGCTGCCGGAGGGATCTTCGATCACGCTCATGTCGGCCTCGGTCATGCGCGACCTTTCCCGATTGCGCCGCCGCAGGTGATCCTGCGCGGCATTGTGGGCAATGCGAAACAGCCATTGCTCCGGCCGTTCGACCATGGCGCCGCCGTCGATCGCCTGTAGCGCCTTGATCAGCACCTCCTGGACGATGTCCTCGCCGTCGATCACCGAGCCGGCCATGCGCGCGCAGTAGCGATGCAGCCTTGGCCGCAACCCGACGAGCATCGCCTCCAAAGTCGCCCTGTTCATTTTCGGCGTAGCATCCCATTTCTGCGCGGGCGGCATGGCAGGCGCTATCCCGCCTTCTGATCCGCCAGCATACGGTAGTTGCCGATAACTTTGACAGGCGATCTCATTGCCGGGGTCGAACGGCGCTGCGCGTGGTTTTCCGTAAATGCCTTGAAGGTGGCAAGCCCGGTCAGCGCCGAGGAATCGCGGTCCTGGCCAACGATGTGGACGAACGAGCCGTCGTCCAGCTCGAGCACCAGATAGCGCACCGTCGGCGGTGCCGCCTCGCCCAGCGCTTCGAACACTTTTTCGACCAGCGCGCGGTTATCTGCCAGGTCGGCTTGGTTCACACCGTATCGAATGAGCGCGTAGTCCATCGTCGTCTCCTGATTGGTTGGTATGAACGAAGGACGACCGGCTGCGCTGAAAAGATTCTCCTTGCCGAAGAATCTTTTCGGTCGCCCGCATCGTCTTTCCCGCGTGGGCGGCTGCGCGGCAGCCATCAAGCAGGAGAGACGATCATGCATATCCAGTTTGCCGAGCTTCCGGTATTCGACCAGGACCGCGCCAAGGCGTTCTACACCAGGCATCTCGCCTGTCAGGTGCTGGCCGACCAGAAGATGGGCGATGGCGGCTGGCGCTGGATCGAGCTGGCATTTCCGCATGCCGTGACGAACCTGCATTTCATCAGGCGCGCCGATGACGCCCCCGGCGCGGAGCCCGTATTGGTGCTGGTCGACGAAAATGTCGGAGCAATGATCGCGGCGTTGAAGGCGGGCGGCGTCGAGATCGTCACCGAACCGCATGAGGCGACGTGGCAGCCGGGGCGCACGGTGGCGGAGTTTCGCGACAGCGAAGGCAACCGCATGGTCCTCGCCAGCCGATAAGCCACCGGAGCCCTCTGTCTGGCGGGGCGTCGTACCTAAGTCCTATCTCCGGCCGGACCATCGGCCGTGCTTCCTTCTTGTTATTATTTCGTGACCTCTGCGCGCCGGAACCTTCCCTTGCATCGGGCGTTCGGGCGCTGTATTCGCGATGCCTCATATTTAGGCAGGCGGAGGAAATGCGAATAAGGGCGGGTGGCAAAACAAACATGGGCCGGGGAGGAGCATCTTACCATGTCGAACCGTAAAATCGGAATGTCCCACAGTTTGGGGCTGCGCGTTGCTGACCTCAAATCCAGAATGCAAAGTGCCCAGATTACCGAGCACGAGATCAAGACGTTTCAAAAGGTTGCCGCCATTATGGGCGGCGCCAAAGGTTCACTGCGCCTCGACGCGGACGATCTGATTGCCGCGTCCTTCCTTGTCGATCCCTTGGACGATCTCCCGCTCTCCAGTTGACGGCGCTGAACGCAGGTCGAAATCCTACCGAGTTTGAACCTGCGATTGCCGCCAGCGGAGCATCCGCCACCCCAGGCCGCATGCGAGGATGACGTTGGCCAGCGCCAGACCGGAAAGCGCGGCCAACGTGCCATGCGGACCGAAGCGCTCCAGCAGCAAGGCGCCGACCGAGGGTGCCGCTGCCTGGGCGATCAGGCTCGGCATGGCGAGGCGGCCCATCAGCTTCGCGTAGCCGTTCGAGCCGAACAGCGCGAGCGGCAACGTCCCCCGCGCGATGGATTCGAGGCCGATGCCCGCGCCGTAGAAGCCGAGCGCCAACGGGATGACTGGCATGCCGGCCCAGAGCGCCGAAACGCCGATCGCGACGAAGGTAACCGAGGCAAACTTGGTCAGGATCGGATGGTGGTAGCGCGCGATGGTCATCTCGATCGCGCGCGCCGCCACCTGGGACGGGCCGACCAGCGCGCCGAGCCCGACGGCCGCGGCCAGCGCCATGCCGCTGCCTTGCAGGATGGTGAGCAGGTGCACCGACAGCGTCGAGGAGATCACCGCCGCGAGCGTAAGTGTGGCGGCCAAAACGATCATGATCGACGGATCGGGATTGCCTTCGCAGGCCGGCGGCGCCTGGTTCAATCCTGGCCCGACTGGCAATCCTGGCCTGACTGGCGGTTTCGGCGCCTCGCGGGGCAGGATCACCAGATAGAGCGGAAGCGCAATCACCAACTGAACAGCCGCGTATGCCAGGCAGGTGCCGCGCCAGCCGACCTCCTGTAGCAGCAAGGCCGAGATCGGCCAGCAGATCGTGCTGGCAAAACCGCCGAACAGCGTCAGCGCGGTGATGGCGGAGCGCGCGCCATGGCCGTAGCGGCGGCCAAGCGTTGCGAAAGCGGCATCGTAGAGCCCCGCCCCCATGCCCAGGCCGATGACCAGCCAGGCAGCGATATAGGCCGCAAGGTTGGGGGCAACGGCCAGCCCGATCTGGCCGACCCCGATGCATCCGGCGCTGAACGCCAGGACATTGCGGCCGCCATGCCGCTCGATCGACGACCCGACTCGCGGAGAGATCAATCCCGCCACGAGCAAGCCGAGAGACAGGCCGCCGACAACCCATGCCAGCGGCCAGCCGGTATCGGAGGAGACCGCCGGCGCGATGACCGCGGGAAGATAGTAGGATGACCCCCACGCCATGATCTGCGTCAGGCCAAGCGCCGTGATGATTGCGCCGCGGCTGCGCAAGATGGCCGGCGAAGGCGGCGAAAGGCTCATGCCGCGACGCTGCAGCCACAGCCGCCTTTGCCGACCGCCTTCGCCTCGGCGTCGGCGACACAGCAGGCATCCACCGCTGCCGGCGCCGGACCGCCGCAGCAACCCTTGTCGGCAATGCCGATCCTCGGCACGGTGCAGACCCCGGTCTCGGGCAGCACAAGCTGGACATTGTCGGCCGCAATCATGTCGCCGGCGATCGCCGCCGCGACCGAGCGGACCTGCTCATATCCGGTCAGCAGCAGGAAGGTCGGTGCGCGGCCATAGCTCTTGATGCCGACTGTATAGAACCCTTGCTCGGGATGGCTGAGCTCGCGATGGCCGTGCGGTGGCACGTCGCCGCAGGAGTGCTCGTTGGGATCGATCAACGGTCCCAATGCCTTGACGCTTTCCAGCCACGGATCGAGCTCGAGCCGAAGCTCGCGGGTCAGCGAGAGATCCGGGCGTTGTCCGGTCGCCGCAATGATGCGGTCGACCGGGCCAAGGGCCTGCAAGCCGTCCCTGGTGTGGCCTTCGACGACCATCCGGCCGTCGGCATCGCGGATCGAAACGGCTGCAAAGCCCGTCACCAGCCTGACGCCGCCGCTCTCGGCGAGTTCGCGCACTTCGGCGCCGAGTTCGCCGCGTGCCGGCAATTGGTCGGCATCGCCGCCGCCATAGATGCGCACCAGGTCGGTGCCACGCGTTGTCCAGATGAAAGCCGTGCCGGCGTCCACATTTGCCAGGCTGGCGAGATCCAGCAACGCATTGGCGGCCGAATGGCCGGAGCCGGCAACCAGCGTCGTCTTGCCGGCATAAAGGCTGCGATCGCGGCCAAGGATATCGGGAATGCCGTAGGCGATGCGGTCGGCAAACTCGGCTTCGCCTTCTGCAGGAATTCCGCCGGCGCCGAGCGGGTTCGGCATTTGCCAGGTTCCCGAAGCATCGATGACGGCACGGGCGCTGTCGCGTCTTGTACCATCGGCAGTCTCGACCGCCAGCATGAACGGCCGGTTCTCGCGTCCCTTGCTCAGCACCTTGTCGGCGCCCCAGCGCGAGATGCGGACGACCCGGGCGCCGGCTTCGATCGACGGCGACAATTGCGGAAGCCCTGCAAGCGGCTCGAGATAATCCGCGACGAGGTCGTCCGCGGTCGGGAATGCCTCGGGCTCAGGCATCCGCCAGCCATGCGCCTCGAGCAGGTTTCTGGCCGCCTGATCGACGCAATAGCGCCAGGGCGTGAACACACGGACATGGCCCCAATCCCTGAGATTGGATGCAACCGCATTGCCGGCTTCGTAGACTTTGACAGGAATGCCCTGCGCGATGAGGTGGACGGCTGCCGCCAGACCGACCGGCCCGGCGCCGATCACCGCAACGGGGAGTTTTTCGACCATCTCCATGTCTTCCATCCTTCCGGTAATTTCGAATTATAATGCCAAAAAAATCACGCCGCCGTTTTGGCGGCCGCTTCCGCCGATGCCGGCGCACAGGTGGCGTCGGCGCAGCATTCGTCTGCGAGGTATCCGATGAGCCCGTTCATGGCGGGATAGTTGGCCCGGCAGATCAGCGTGGTCGCCTGGCGCTCCTGTGTCACCAGGCCGGTGTCGACCAGCCGCTTGAGGTGATGCGACAGCGTCGAGGCAGCGATGCCCAATCTGTCCTGGATGCGCCCGACCGGCAGCCCCTCATCGCCCGCCCGCACCAGCGTCCGATAGAGCTGCAACCGCGTCGGGCTGCCGAGGGCTTCAAGTTGCGAGGCTGCTTTTTCGAGTTTCATGGAAATAAGCTATTTCCAGAATCGCTGCACGTCAAGAGAATTTCGACAAAGATCGAAATAAGCTGGTCTCTAGGCGACGCGCTTGCCGCTGACGTCGATCACGACCTCGCCGTCCTCCTTGGTGAACGGGCCGATATCCGGATTGGGCAGGATATCGAGCACGGCTTCGGAGGGTCGAGCAAGCACGGTGCCGAGCGGCGTCACCACGATCGGCCGGTTGATCAGGATCGGATGCGCTAGCATGAAATCGAGGTCTGGTCGTCGCTCCACTTGCGGTCGCCCAGGCCAAGTTCGGCATAGGGCGTGCCCTTTTCGCGCAGCAATTGGCGCGGCGTCATGCCCATCGCTGCGATCAGTTCGACGAGTTTTTCGCGCGACGGCGGGTTTTTCAGATATTCGATCACTTCAGGCTCCTCGCCGGACTGCCTGATCATGGCCAGCGTGTTGCGCGAGGTGCCGCAATCGGGGTTGTGGTAGATGGTGATGGTCATTGCGCAGCTTTCATCTGTCCGACTGGTTTCGGTTGGGCGAGCAGCCACCCTGCCAATGCCATGGCGAGCAACGCGCCCAAAAGTTCGGCGCCGATGAAGCCCGGCAGATCGGCGGGGCGGATGCCGGCAAAAGTGTTGGAGAACGCTCGGGCGATGGCGACGGCCGGATTGGCGAAGGATGTCGATGCGGTGAACCAGTAGGCGGCGGTGATATAGAGCCCGACCAGCCAGGAGATCGAATCCGGACGGAAACGCAAGCCGGCGAGGATGGTGAAGACCAGCCCGAAGGCGGCAACCAGCTCCGCAATCCATTGCCCGCTTCCGGTCCGCACCGTCGCCGACACTTGCAGGATCGGCAGTTCGAACATCGCATGCGCGAGCAACGTTCCAGCAATGCCGCCGGCAATCTGGGCGGCGACATAAGCCAGCGCTGCGTTCGTTTCGATCTCGCGTCGAAGCGCGAATACCAGCGTCACCGCCGGGTTGAAGTGCGCTCCGGATATCGGCCCGAATATGGTGATGAGCACGACCAGGATCGCCCCGGTCGGCAAGGTGTTGCCGAGCAGGGAGACGGCGACATCGCTGCTCAGCCTGTCAGCCATGATGCCGGAACCGACCACGGTGGCGACCAGCAGAGCCGTGCCGAGGGCCTCGGCAACAAGGCGGCGGGAGAGGTTGGCCATGCTGGATCTTCTCGCTATCAATCGCAGGTCACGGCCTGGATGACAGGCTGGCAAAGTTCCGGCGCGCCATTGCAGCAATCCTCCATGAGGTAGGCCAGCAGATCGCGAAAGCCGGTCATATCGGCAAAGTAGCGCACGCTGCGGCCCTCGCGTTCGGTCCGCACCAAGCCGGCATGCGACAGGATCTTGAGATGAGCCGACATCGTGTTCGGGAACGCGGCGAGCCGCGAGGCGATCTCACCTGCCGGCACACCGTCGGCTCCAGCCCGCACCAGCAGGCGAAAAACGTCCAGCCGGGTTTCCTGGCCGAGCGCGGCAAGCGCCGAAAGGGCGAGTGTCTTATCCATGTTTCCAATATTCCAGAAATGACGAAGAGAGTCAACGCGCATGGGCCAGCGACTCCCCGTTCACCGCAGGGCAATCGCACGTCGGCAAGTGCCCCTCACCCGGATTGCCAACCGAATTGCGAAGGGCAATTCGGGGCAATCTGACCTCTCCCCGAGGGGAGAGGAGGTCGCCTGCGTTGATGCCAGGCTCTTCTCCCCAGCGGGGAGAAGGTGGCCGCGAAGCGGCCGGATGAGGGGGCCGCCATATGCGATAGCGCTGCCGTTCACGGGGATAAGTGCCCGGCAGGGCGATCAGGGGGGCGCCGACTTCGGCGAAGCTATCGCCTGTCCAAAGCGAGCGCCCGCTGCCCCTCGCCGGCTCGCCTGGTCCAAATCAGCCAGGCACTGTGGCGGCGACCGCATCAGCGCGGCCAAGACCGGCCACCGCTTTCCTGACCCGCCGCAGATGCGCCTGGCGCCCGGCTTCCGAAACACTGTCCATCCGGTAGAGCGCCAGGAATTTGGTCTGGCACAGCGGATGGCAGACGGAGCGGAAGCCGCGCAGCAGGGTCCGCCGGCCGGGCTGTCCCATGATCCACGACATCAGCGGCGTGGCGCCGCATGTGGTCATTGCCATCACCCGGCGTATATGCCGCAATTTGGGCTGCGGGCCGCGTCGAGCGGTCGGCATCTCGAAAGCGAAGCCCGGCACCAGCACGCGCTCCAGCCAGCCTTTCAGCATAGCCGGCAGGCCATACCACCAGGTCGGATAGATGAAGACGACCGCCTCCGCCCAGAGCAGCTCCTGCGCATGTTCGTGCACCGATTGCAGATTTGCCGCCTTGTCGTGGTAACCGCGCCATTCCTGCGTGCGCATGACTGGATCGAAGCCGGTCGAATAGAGGTCGAGCAGGTGGACCTGATGGCCGTTTTCGGCAAGCGTCTCCAGCACCGTATCGCGCACGGCGCCGTTGAAGCTGTCGGCGCAGGGATGGCAATAGACGACGAGGACCTTCATCTTGCGCTCAGACCGGTCGGTCGCGAGAGGATCGCGATGGTGCGTGCAGGCGCGTCGCATGCAAACAAGCCACCCGCAGACATAGTCGATCAGCTGTTTTCATGCGAAGCCCCGCAGCCCCCATATCAAGACGCAACAGCTCCAGTCACGTCAAGGCCCGGTCGTCCGCTCAAAGGAAATTGCGCACACATGGGCTTGCCGGAGGGCACTGTCCTGCATGCGTTGCGGCATTCTGCGGGGAGCGGGCGCCGTCGCGTATTGAGCCCACGAACCCCAAGAGTGGATTCGGTTTTCGATCAGCATTGTTGCCCGAAAGCCTGCGCCCTAGCTTCACGGCGTGCTCAAAGCGTCAGGAGAGAAAAAGATGCGGACAGGAAAACTGAGCGGCAAGATCGCCTTGGTGACGGGCGCCTCCTCAGGCATCGGCGAGGCCACTGCCTTGGCGCTGGCGGCCGAGGGCGCCACGCTGGCGATTGCCGCGCGGCGCGCTGAGCGCCTGGACGATCTGGCGAGGCGGATCCGTGAGACCGGCAGCGCAGCACTGCCGATTGCCGTCGACGTCACCGACGAAACGCAAGCCACGGCGATGGTCGAACGGGTCCAGCAGGAGTACGGCCGGCTCGACATGCTGCTTGCGGTTGCCGGCGTCGGCGTCGCCGCGCCGTTCCGCAATACGACGCCGGAAGAATACCGCCGGATGGTCGACGTCAACATTCTCGGCCTGCTTTATCCGATCCATGCTGCACTGCCGTCGATGCAGCGGCAAGGCGCCGGCCACATCGTCGTCGTCTCGTCCGGTACCGGCCGTTACATCCACCCTTCGGTCGTCTATTCCGGCACCAAGCATGCGGTGAGCGCAATGGCGGAGTCACTGCGCCGCGAGATCGGCAAGGACGGCGTCCGCGTGACCTGCATCGAGCCTGGCGCCGTCAAGACCGAGTTCACCCGCAACATGCGCGACGATGTGCGCCAGGCGGTCGAGCAAAGGCTGGGCGATATGGAACAGCTGGAAAGCGAGGACATCGCCGCCGCCATCCTGTATGCGGTGACCCAGCCGCCACGGGTCAACGTCAACATCCTGACGCTTTATCCGACCGAGCAGGCGTGAGGTCAGCCTGCAGACGTCGATGCGCTGCGCCTCTGTCCTGCCGGACATCTCCCCCTCAGAGGGGGAGATCGGCAGCTTCGTCGGCAGCACTCTTTTTGCAACGTTCGCGATTGGCGAAATCAGGGGTGATATCCAATCTCCCCACCTGAGGGGGAGATGTCCGGCAGGACAGAGGGCGGTGCTGTCCCGCCAACCTTGCCCTGCCTCGACTATCCCCCGGTCATCAGCGTGAACACAAGCTGCCGCAGCTTGCCGCCCGGGCCGAATTCGACCCGGTCGAAATCGCGGCTCGCCTGCCGCTGTGCCTGCGAGATTCCGGCGAGCCGTTTCGTCACTTCGGTCCTGATCTTGCTGCAGCCACGGTCATCGGCGACGGTCAGGCCAATGGTGGCCGTCTCGATCTTGTGCACCATGTCGACGATGCTGGCGCCGTGCACCTTCTCGTGGGCGGCGAGGCCAGCTGCGAAAACCTCCCAGTTCTTCTGGATTGCGCCCGGCAGCCGCGCGGCCGGCTTCGGCAAGGTGTAGGTGATGATCAGCTTCGGCCGCGCCGACACCAGCACGCAGGCATCGCCTTGCGGCTGGTAGTCCCTCACCCAGGTCAGCTTGAAATTGGTATGCGCGATGACGCGGCGCTCGCCGAGCAGCGGCCCGCGCCCGCCGATCGAGGCGTAGAGCTCCGGGCCGGTCTGCCCTGAGATGGCATAGGTCTCGACCTTCTCGACCGCCTGCCAGCCGGCATGCGCCGGCGATGTCGGCAGGAGGGCGAGCAGCAGGCAAAGGCGAACGGCTGTTTTTATGCAAGTCCTCGCGGCTGCTGCGCACGATGCAAAAGACATGCAGTTCCCTTCCGTGGACATAGCCGGCGGCCGGCTATACTGGGATGCTCGTATACAAGAATCCACAGGCAACGCCATGTCGCCGCGACCGAACATTGCCCGGCAGCGCCCTGCCCCAGGGACCCAGCCTCCCGGCGTCAGCCTGTGCCGCGCGCTGTCGAAACTTGGCCTGTGCTCGCGCAAGCAGGCCGAGCTTCTGGTTGCCGAGGGCCGCGTGCGGGTTGCCGGCAAGATCGTGCGCAACGGCTCGATGCGCGTCGATCCCGGCCGCGACCGTATCGAGGTCGACGGCCGCCGCGTCGCCGCCGAGCGCAAGATCTATCTGATGCTCAACAAGCCGCGCGGGCTGGTCACCACTCGCGACGACCCGCAGGACCGCGGCACCGTCTATGATTGTCTGGCAGGCCTCGACCTGCCTTTCGTCTCGCCGGTCGGCCGCCTCGACAAGGCCAGCGAAGGCCTGCTGTTGATGACCAACGACACCCGTTTCGCGCAGCGCCTGCTCGACCCCGCCTCGCATGTCGCCAAGACCTATCACGTGCAGATCGGCGCCCTGCCCGATGTGGACATGCTGGCAGGGTTTCGCGCCGGCGCAACCGTCGACGGCGAATTGCTGACGGCCCGCTCGATCGAGATCCTGCGCAGCGGCACCAGCACAGCCTGGCTGGAGATCGTGCTCGACGAGGGCCGCAACCGCCATATCCGCCGGCTGCTCGCCGCCCACGATGTCGAGGTGCTGCGGCTGGTGCGGGTCGCGATCGGCCAATTGCAGCTCGGCGATCTTGCCAAAGGCAAGGCACGCCATCTCACGGCGGAAGAGCTGGCGCTGCTTCGGGCCTGAGCGGCTGGCGGCGACTCGACAGTCAGCCAGCTGCCAGTCGAAGCCCAAGTAACGCAACAAGCAGCGCGGCGGATATCAATCTCTGTCGGTATTACATCCGTCAGCACACCACAGATCGCAGCCGGCGGCTTTGATTTTCTGCATAAAGATCTTGAGCGATTCTTGGGCGGGCATGGGAGCTAGCCAACCGACGGGACAAACAAATCGATCAAAGCCTGGCGATGGTCTCGCGTGATTCAAACCGAAATGTGAGGGGTTCATCAATCTTCATTGTCGGAAGGAGCCTTGGCTTTGCCGCACTGGGCCAGCACCTTGGCGATGGCGGCGGATGAGCCGGCAAGCGGAAAGCTGTTCTCTCCATATTTGCCTGAGACGACCGTGACCTCGCCCTTGGAACGCAGCAGGGCCAGCATCGGGTCGGCGCTGCCCAATTCCACGGTGAAGTTGTTGTACATCTCTTCGAGTTGAAGCGTCTTGGTCACCGTCTTGCCCCCGGCCTTGAACGTGAACGAAGCGCTGCCGGCCTCCAGTTGCGGACCGGTGTCGCCCAGATCATAGCTCAGCGTCGGCTTGCCGAAACAGGCCAGCGTCAGCTGGGCGCCGCCATTCGATCCGCCACAGACCGACGCCATCAGAACTTTGCCGCCCTCGTCTTCCTCCAGTTTCGCGGTCCAGCCGCACGGCGCGGCAGATGCCGGCTGCGCCGCTTGCAGCGCGGTCTGAGCGGCGACGCAACCCGCCGCGATGAATTTCGCCAATCCGCTTCGCATGATCTTCCCCTCCCCAGCCATCGAACCATCGTCAGCCACGTGGCATCAAGGACTATACAGAGCAAATTGTCCCGTGGCATCACCAGTGATGTCGAGGTGCGGCGGCTGGTGCGGATCGCGATCGGTTCGCTGCAGCTCGGCGGCCTCGCCAAAGGCAAGGCGCGCCATCTGAGCACTGAAGAGCTGGCGCTGCTTGAGGCCTGGGCTGCTGGCTTCAGCGCCTTCGCATCGAAGGGACGATTGACATTAACATTTCTGTTTCATATTTTCCTTCTGTGAAACCGAAATGTAACGCGCAACCGAGGTGCTGGTTCGACGCGAACCGGCTCGGCAGCCGGAGAGAAAATCATGAGTACGCCATTGCGGGCGGTCCCCAGATTCCTGGACGAATTGAGCATGTTTGGCGGTCTCAAGGGGACCGACATTGCGAATATCACCGAGGTCTCCAAGGCCACGGTTTCCAGATGGAAGGCCGGTGATATCAAGCCCCAGCCGCGCAGCGAACTCATCCTGTCGGACCTGCATTATATCGTCGGTCGTCTGCAGGAGTTCTATGAACCCGGCGATATCCGCACGTGGCTCTATGCCCGACACCCGCAATTGAACGGTGAAAGAGCAATCGATCTCATTCACGACGACCGGGCCCTCGACGTGCTCAAAGTCATCGATCGGCTCGAAAACGAGGTCTTTGTATAATTGGCAATCGCCGGGCGGAAGCGACGTGACAACCGGCTCATCGACGCTATCGAGGCAATAATTCCTGTCGAATACTCCGGAACGGTTTGGCGTGTGGTGCGCCAGGGCCGCAGCCCGATCCAGTGCTCGAGTTCCGGTGGCCGTTGGGACGATGGAACATTCGACGTGCTCTACACCTCGCAAGAGCGCGAAGGTGCCTTGAGCGAGATGAGATTCCACCTGGCGCGGGGGCAGCCAGTGGTCCCTTCGCGTGTCAGATACAATCTCTTCGAGATCGATCTTGCTTTGGACCGGACGCTCAGACTGCTCGACCTGGCCGCCTTGCAGACCCTTGGCCTCGATACCTCGCGCTACGGGCAGCTTTCATACCAGGAAAAGCACGCCGAATATCCGAGGTCGCAAGACATCGGTGAGGCCGCATATTTCCTCGATTATGACGGTCTGATCGCGCCCAGCGCGCGGTATGACTGCCTGAACGTCGTCGCGTTTTGTGATCGGTTGCCGGCTGGGCCGATAACGACAAGAACCGATCACGGGGAAATCGACTGGACTTAGCGGCGGATCCGCCGCCGTCAGGTATGGCCGCCGACCTCGTCTATGTGGCGCAACACGTCGTCGGGTCTGCACAGCCGCGGAACGTGCCCGATTGGCGGAACTTCTCGGTGCCGTAGCCGCCGCTGAACAGGCCTACGCCCAGCAGCACCGTGCGCTGCGTCACCCACCGCGAAGCGTCATGGATTTCGGCAAAATCCAGCCCATATTCCTAGATGTGGAGCTTTGAGCGTGAAACTCGCGCGTGCGGTCCTGCTTGCCGCGGCTTTCGTGGCTGTTGCGGCCGTTTGTCCCTCTTCCGCAACCGGAGAGGCGGACGGCCGGGAGAAAATTGTGTTGCGCGTCGAGATAGACGGCGCCATCGGTCCGGCGAGTGCCAGGCAGCTTGAGGAAGCACTGGCGGTGGCCGCGGACCGAAACGCCCAGGCTCTCATCCTGCAGATGGACACGCCCGGCGGGCTGGTCACCAGCATGCGCGAGATGATCGCCGGCATCCTCGCCTCGCCGGTTCCGGTCATCGGCTATGTCGCGCCCGCCGGCGGGCATGCGGCGAGCGCCGGAACCTATATCCTCTACGCCACCCATCTGGCGGCGATGGCGCCCGGCACCAATCTGGGCGCGGCAACGCCGATCGAGATGGGTGGGCCGCTGCCATCGTTTCCCGACGGCGGCAAGAATGATGGCCCCGAGGCGGACAAGGACAAGAACGCACCCGGGGGCGATGCGATGATCGCCAAGGCGACGAACGACGCCGTTGCCCTGATCCGCAGCCTGGCTGAATTGCGGGGGCGCAATGCCGAATGGGGTGAAAAGGCCGTGCGCGAGGCGGCCAGCCTATCGGCCGGCGCGGCGCTGCAGCAGCATGTCATCGATTTCGTCGCCCGCGACACCACCGAACTGCTTCAACTGGCCGACGGCCGGACCGTCGAGATCGCCGGCAAAAAAGAGGCATTGGCGACGAAAGGGCTGCCGGTCGAAACGCTCGAGCCAGGCTGGCTCATCCGGCTTCTCGCCGTCATCACGGACCCGAACATCGCCGTCATCCTGATGCTGGTCGGCGTCTATGGCCTCGTCTTCGAATTCACGAGCCCGGGCGCGGTCGCGCCTGGCGTGATCGGCACGATTTGCCTTCTGCTCGGCCTCTATGCGCTCAATCTCTTGCCGATCAGCTATGCCGGCCTTGCCTTGATGCTGCTTGGCATCATCTTCCTGGTCGTCGAAGCCTTGAATCCGACTGTGGTCCTTGGGCTGGGAGGCGTGGCTGCGTTTCTGCTGGGCGCTGCCATGCTGCTCAGGATCGAGGGGCCCGGCTTCGAGATGTCGTGGGCCGTTATCGGCACCGCCGCCGTCCTGACGCTCGGCCTGGCGCTGTTGACCGGCAGCTATCTGTGGGCGGCCCGCAAGAACGTTCCGCGTGTTGGCGCACAGGCCATGCAAGGACTGCCAGCGGAGGTCCTCGACTGGCAGGGCAGCGAGGGCCACGTGCTCGCCCGGGGCGAGCGCTGGCGGGCAAAAGCCGACGAACCCCTTGCGGTGGGCGACAGCGTCGAGGTGGCTGATGTCAGGGGTCTCGTTCTGACGATACGGCGCCGCAATGTGAAAAGCGATGGAGCAAGGCAATGATCATCGGTTATGTGGCCTATCTGGCAGCAGCGCTCGTCGTGGTCATGTTCCTATCCGCGGCCATTCGCATCCTGCGGGAATATCAGCGCGGCGTGGTCTTCACGCTCGGCCGCTTCACCGGGGTCAAGGGCCCCGGCCTTATCATCCTCATCCCCTTCGTGCAGCAGATGGTGAAGGTCGACCTGCGAGTGGTGGTCCAGGATGTGCCGCCGCAGGACGTGATCTCGCGCGACAACGTCTCGGTGAAGGTCAACGCCGTTCTGTATTTTCGTATCGTCGACGCCGAGCGGGCGGTCATCCAGGTCGAGGACTTCATGGCCGCGACCAACCAGCTGGCGCAGACCACGCTGCGCTCGGTGCTCGGCAAGCACGAGCTCGATGAAATGCTGGCCGAGCGAGACAAGCTCAACAGCGACGTCCAGGAGATCCTCGATCAGCGCACGGATGCCTGGGGCATCAAGGTCTCCAATGTCGAGATCAAGCATGTCGACCTCAACGAGAACATGATCCGTGCCATCGCCAAGCAGGCAGAGGCCGAACGGCTGCGGCGCGCCAAGGTGATCAACGCCGACGGCGAACAGCAGGCGGCGGCAAAACTCGTCGAGGCCGGCAAGATGCTGGCCGAGGAGCCGCAAGCCATGCAGCTGCGCTATTTCGAGGCCCTGCACGACATCGCCGGCGAACGCTCGTCGACGGTCGTGTTCCCGCTGCCGGTGGATTTGCTCAGCCAGTTCCTGAAACTGCAGGGCGGTGGAGGCGGAGGCGGCTGAGCGCGTAATCTCCCCCTCGAGGGCCCTCGAGGGGGAGATGGCCGCGAAGCGGCCAGAGGGGGTCGTCTCACATAGATCGCCGACGCCTTCCTCTACGAGAGACGGCGCTGGCGCTCCACGCGCGGCGCCCCCTCTGTCGCCTTCGGCGACATCTCCCCCTCAAGGCGGGAGATCAGCACCTCACCTCCGCCACGGCGGGACCGGTGCAAAGCGTTTGCCGATCCAGTCGGCGAAGGCACGTGTCTTTGCGGCTTGTCCCTTGGCCGAAGGCATGACGATATAGACGGCGCCTTCGTCGGCAAGCGTCCAGTCCTCCAGCACTGGCACCAGCCGGCCGTCGGCGAGCTCGCGTCCGACCAGCCAATCCGTGCTCATCATCAGCCCGACGCCCTGCACGGCGGCTTCGACCAGTACCTCGGCATCGTCGGTGACCAGCGGCCCGGAGACCTCGATACTGACGCGGCGCCCCGTGCTGTCGGTCATCTCCCAGGCCGGAAAGGTCTGGAAGCCTGAGAAGCCGAGACAGCTGTGTTCAAGCAGCGCTTCAGGTTCAGTCGGCGTGCCCCGGCGGGTGAGGTAGGACGGTGCGGCGCATAGCAGCCGCCGCCGTGTCGCGACCTTGCGCGCCACCAGCCGCGAATCCTCCAGTGCGCCGAGACGCACGGCGACATCGAAATTCTCGGCGACGAGATCGACGAAACGGTTGGAGAACTCGGCCTCGATACGAACGTCGGGAAATTCGGCGAGAAACTGGGGCAGCAGCGGGCCGATCCACATGCGCCCGAACGAGCCGGGCAGCGCCAGCCGCAGCACGCCGCGCGGCCCGCCGCCGGCATGCGCCGACGCCGCAGCCTCGGCCTCGTCGACGGCGGCCAGAATGGCACGAACGCGGGCGAGGAACTCCGAACCCGCCTCGGTCAGCGACACGCTTCGCGTCGTCCGATGCAGCAGGCGCACGCCCAACCGCTCTTCCAGCGAGGCAAGGCGTCGCGACAGGATCGTCGCGTCGCGGCCGATGCGAGCCGCTGCCTTGGTGAAGGAGCGTGCTTCGGCGATTGCCGCGAAGGCGGCCATTTCGGCCAATGCTGCCGGTTCGTACGATTGCTGCATCAAACGCAGAGCTCAAATGTAAAAGCCAAGGATTATATACCAATAACGCAGCAGCTAGTTTCACTCAATCCCGGCCCGTCAATCGGCCCATCAACCGGAGTGAGACATGAAAGCCATCGAACTGACTGCCCCGAGACTGGACGCGTTTCGCGCGGCCACCGTTCCCACGCCTGAACCGCAGCGCGGCGAAGTGCTGATCCGCCTGCGCGCCGCAAGCCTCAATTTTGTCGATGTCGCGATCGCGAGCGGCAACTATCCAGGCCCGAGCTTTCCGCTCATTCCCGTCGTCGACGGCGCCGGCGAGATCGTCGGCATCGGCGAGGGCGTGTCAAGGCTCGCCATCAACGACCGCGTCATCGCCCATGCAAAACCGCGGTGGATCGGCGGCCGTCCGCGGCCTTATGAGACCAGAGAGATGCGCGGCCTGACGCTGCCGGGCTCACTCGCCGAATATGTCGCGCTGCCGGCCAATGCCGTCGTGCCGATGCCGGCGCATCTGTCGTTCGAAGCGGCAGCGACGCTGCCGATCGCCGGCACCACCGCGTGGAATGCGCTCCGCGCCGCCGATGCCGGGCCGGGATCGGTCGTCGTCCTGCTCGGTACCGGCGGTGTCTCGATCTTGACCCTGCAGCTGGCCAAGGCAGCCGGCGCCACGGTCATCATCACCTCGTCGTCTGACGACAAGCTGGCGCGCGCCAAGGCCTTGGGTGCGGATCATCTCATCAATTATCGTGAGACACCGGACTGGGACGCCAAGGTGCTCGAACTGACCGACGGCCTCGGCGCCGACCTGATCGTCGAAACCGGCGGCGCGGCTACCTTCGCCCGCTCGATCAATGCCGCAGCGCCCGGCGGCACGGTGTTCGCCATCGGCTTCGTCACCGGCGCAGAGGCCACCACGAACCTGCTGCCGATCATCATAAAGGCGCTCAAGGTAGTGGGCAACAACACCGGTTCAGTATCCGACCTGCGCGATGCCGCACGCGCCATCGGCGCCGCCCGTATCGATCCGGTCATCGACACGGTCTACGGCCAGCACCAGGCGACCGAGGCCTACGCCCACATGGCAGCCGGCGGCCGGCATTTCGGCAAGCTCGCGTTCAGCCTGTCGTGGTGAGCCTGGAAAAGGCAGAGCGATGAAGCTGCTGATCTCCCCCCTCGTGGGGGAGATGTCCGGCAGGACAGAGGGGGGCGCTGTCCCTCCAGCCTATCGGACAATAGCAGTTCGCGCACCCACGTAAGGTTCTCGGCTCATCAAAGTTGAACTGAACGCTGGCGATCCTTCACGCCCCCGTCTGCCCTGCCGGGCATCTCCCCCACGAGGGGGGAGATTGGCAATTCCACCGTCTCGCCTTAAATCAGCTTCTCCAGCGTGATCGGCAGATCCCGCACCCTTTTCCCGGTGGCGTGGAATACCGCGTTGGCGATCGCCGGCGCCACGCCGACGATGCCCAGCTCGCCGACCCCCTTGCCGCCGAGCACCGAGGAATGCGGATCGGGAATACCGACCGAGATCACCTCGATGTCTGGAATGTCGGCATTGGTGGCGATGAGATAGTCGGCAAGGTTGTTGTTGACGATGCGCCCATGCCGGCGGTCGACGATGCCTTCCTCGAGCAGCGCCTGGCCGATGCCCATGATGATGCCGCCCTTCCACTGGCTTTCGGCGAGCTTGGGGTTGTAGAGCCGGCCCGAATCCAGCGCCGACACCACGCGCGACACACGAACCGTGCCAAAGTCCTCGTCGACGCGCACTTCGATGAAATGCGCGCACCAGCTGTGGCGGGAATAGTCGCCCTCGGTGTGCGGCAGCGCCATGGCTATGGTGGTGTAGTTCTTGTAGCGGTCCTCGACCGTCGAATTGGCCGGCATGGTGTCGCCCTTCGCCTCGATATGCTCGCGCCCGACGCTCCTGAGCAGTTCGGCGATGGAAACTTCAGGGCCGTTGCCGCGCGGCGAAGCGATGCGGCCATTGGCGACGACGAGCGTGTTGGCCTGCAGCGTATGGAACGGCGAAGCCGGATCGCTGATGGCGAGCCCGATCAGTTGGTCGAGCGCGGCACTCGCCGCCTTGTGGACGGCGCCGGTCATCACCCCGGCCAGCCGCGAACCGCCGGTGACGCCGGCACGGGCATAGCGGGAATCGCCAAGCTTGACGATGACGTTTTCCGCCGGCACGCCCACCACCTCGGCGGCGGTCTGCGCCAGGATCGTGTAAGTGCCCTGCCCCATGTCGATCGACGAGCTTTCGACCTCGACCGAGCCGTCGGCGAGAATGCGCACGACCGCCTCGCCATAGGCGCGCCGCACCGGGTAGGTGCCGGCGGCGACGCCCCAGCCGATCAGCTGGTTGCCGTCGCGCATCGAACGCGGCCGGGGGTCCCGCTTCGACCAGCCAAAGGCTTCCGCGCCTGCGGCGAACGCCTCGCGCAGCTGCCGTGTCGACCACGGCTTCTTCGCATGCGGATCCTGCTCGGCATAGTTCCTGAGACGGATTTCCAGCGGGTCGATACCGACCTCGTAGGCGAGCTCGTCGATCGCGCTTTCGATGCCGAAGGCGCTCGGGTTTTCGCCCGGCGCGCGCAATGCCCCCGGTACGACCGTGTTGACCCGCACGACGTTCTGCCGCGACGAGAAATTCGGCGTCGCGTACATGACCGAGGTGACCGAGCCGAGCGGCTCGACCCACATGCCATCGACCGAGGTCTCGTTGACGCCACGATGCACGATCGACTGGATCTGGCCTTCTGCGTTGGCGCCGAGCGCCACCGTCTGGCGCGTCGCTGCCCGTCCACCATAGGCGGTGAAGGTCTGCGGCCTGGTGACCGCCAGCTTCACCGGCCGTCCCAGCATTTTCGCGGCGACTGCCGCCACAGCGCCGTAGCCGTAGGCGAACGCCTTGGAGCCGAAGCCGCCGCCAATATAGGGCGAGACAAGGCGCACATTCTCGAACGGCACGCCGAACCATTCGGCATAGGTCCGCGCCATGCCGTCGAGCCATTGGCTCGGCTCCCAGACCGTCAGCTGGTCGCCCTGCCACTTTGCGATCAGGCCATGCGGCTCCATCGGCGCCTGGTATTCGCGCGGCGTGTTGTAGGCATTGCAGATCCTGACCGGAGCCGAGGCGAACGCTGTCTCCGCCTCGCCCCATTCCTTGGTCATCGCATCGACCGGGATACCGTCGCCGGCCTTTGGATCGCTGAGGTCGACGATCGCCGGCGCCTCGTCATAGGCGATCTTGACCAGTGCTGCGGCTGCGACCGCCTGCTCGAAACTCTCGGCCACCACCGCCGCGACATGCTGGCCGCTGAAGGTGATGTCGCGCGCCAGCGGGCAATAGGCAACGGACGGCGGCGGCGTGCCCAGCCAGTCCGTTGCGGTTCTCAGCGGCAGGATATTGTCGGGCGTCAGCACCAGCAGCACGCCCGGCGCGGCCTCGGCCGCCGCCGTGTCGATCGAACGCACCCGACCGGCGGCAATGGTGCTCTCGACCAGCACCGCATGGCTGAGCCCCTCGAGCTGCTGCTCGACGGCGTATTTGGCGGCACCGGTGATCTTGGCCGGGCCGTCGACGCGCGACAGCCGGCCGCCGACCTGATCGGCGAGGACGGCGCCGTCCGAAGCGTCGCCGCGTTTGGCATCGCCGGGTCTTGTTCTCAACTCGTGAACGGTCATGCCGTTTCTCCCATTTTGAGGATGGCGCGGGCGACGACGCGCGGCGCCAGTTCGATCTTGTAGTGGTTGGCGCCATGGTCGACAGCGCCCTCGACGGCAAGCAGGCTGGCTTGCCTGACGACCTCCGGCTCGACCACTTTGCCTTTCAGCGCCTCTTCGACGGCGCGGGCGCGCCATGGCTTGGTGGCGACGCCGCCAAGCGCGACGCGCAGATCGCTGATTGTCCGTCCGTCAGCCTCGAATTCGATGCCGACCGCGGCACTTGCCGCAGCGAATTCATAGGACTGGCGGTCGCGGACCTTGAGATAGGTCGAGCGGCGGGCGGCGGCCGAAGCGGGAATGCTGATCGCGGTGATCATCTCGCCGGGTTCGATCGCATGTTCCTTGTCGGGCGTGCTGCCCGGCAGCAGGAAAAAGTCATCGACGGCAATCTGGCGGTCGCCGAGATGGACGATCGCGTCGAAGGCGACGAGTGCAACCGCCAGGTCGCCGGGATATGTGGCGATGCAGGCCTGGCTGGTGCCGAACACGGCATGGCCGCGGGTGACGCCGCCGATCGCCGAGCAGCCGCTGCCTGGCGAGCGCTTGTTGCAGGCGGGGAAATTCGCCGGATCGCGGAAATAGGGGCAGCGCGTACGCTGCATCAGATTGCCGCCGATGGTCGCCATGTTGCGCAACTGCGCCGATGCCGCCTGCCACAGCGCCTCCGAGACGGCAGGGAACCTGCTCTTGATATCGGCATGGTCGGCGACGCGGCTCATCCTGGCCAGCGCGCCGATCGTCGCGCCCCGGTCATCGACGGCAATCGTGTCCAGTCCCTTGAGATGGGTGATGTCGACCACCGTCTCGGGTTCGGCAACGCCGCATTTGGCGAGGTCGACAAGCGTCGTGCCGCCGGCCAAAAGCATGGCGCCGGGCAGTGCTGCTGCCTCACGGGCTGCATCGACGGAGCCGGCGCGGAGATACGAAAAGTCCCTCATGATGCGGCCTCCATGGCCGCCTGGCGCACGGCGGCGACGATATGCGGATAGGCGCCGCAGCGACAGAGATTGCCGGCCATGTATTCCCGGATCTCCTCATCCGAGCCGGCATGGCCTTCGCGGATGCAGGCGACCGCCGACATGATCTGGCCCGGCGTGCAATAGCCGCACTGGAAGGCATCCTGTTCGAGGAAGGCGGCCTGCACTGCGTGCAGCGCGCCATCCTCCCCGGCAAGCCCTTCGATGGTGGTGATGGCACGTTCTTCGGCCTGAGTGGCAAGCGTCAGGCAGGCCAGCACGCGCTGGCCGTCGATATGCACCGTGCAGGCGCCGCACTGGCCCTGGTCGCAGCCCTTCTTGGTGCCGGTCAGGCCGAGATGATCGCGCAAGGCGTCGAGCAGCGTAACGCGCGGTTCGACCTCCAGCTCATGTCGATGTCCGTTGATTTGAAGTTGGATTGGAGTTCGGGTTTTGCTTGTCATGGGGCGTCTGGCTCCAGTTGCTTGACGCGGGAGGGGATGATCTGGTGCCCGGCCGGCGAGCGGCAAGGTCAGCTTATGGCTAGGTGAAGGCTATCTTCCCCTTGGGGGAAATGCCCGGCAGGGCAGAGGGGGTCTGCCTGACTTGGTGCGACCTCGAGGAGGGCTGCGGCTTGCGAGGTCGAAAGACGTGACATACCCGATCCCGTGATTACATGAGAAAGGCGCTCCACAATCGGAGGCGCCTCCGCTTATTACCTAAGGGCCCGCTCGGCGCTGTTCAAGCCCAGGATCGAAAATGATCGAAATTGGAGAAAATTGGCTGGGCAGCCAGCCGTCATGCCTGGAGACAAAAAAGCACCACCGGCCCAAGCCGGTGGTGCTCTCTGAACTGTCTGTAGGGGCAGGACAGTCCAATGATCCTGAGGGGATCGTGCTCAATGTGGGCTCATTTTTGCCCCACGGCATCGGCCGAACAGATGAGGAGTGAAATATCCTTCGTCGTCATCCACCGGTCGTTCACCGGAGACGGGCAAGATGCCTCGCCTGCCGGAATGCCGGCCCAGACTCGATCCTGTGATTACTTGCGATTATATTTGTTGGAGACGTAACGAAGGTGGAAGCGTCCGCGTTGTTGAAACGGGGCCTGCCTATCCGGTTATGCTTCGGATCGACACTGGAGAAAAAATTGGCCGCGGAGCCGCCCGTGATACCTCGAGACAAGGCCGAAGCCGCTGTTGCAAAACCGCTGCGCGCCGATGCGCAGCGCAACCGCGACGCGCTGGTCGAGGTCGCGGCAAAGGCCTTTGCCGCGCACGGCGTCGATGCCTCGCTGGAGGAGATTGCGCGCCAGGCCGGCGTCGGCATCGGCACGCTCTACCGGCATTTTCCAACCCGCGAGCACCTGGTCGAGGTGGTCTACCGGCGCGAAGTGGAAGGGCTGAGCCAGGCGGCCGACGAACTCGCCCACGATCATGCGCCTGACATGGCGCTCGAACAATGGATGCAGCGCTTCGTCGACTACATCGCCACCAAGCGCGGGTTGTCGACAAGCCTGCGCATCCTGCTCACGACCAACTCAACCCTGTTCTCCGACGTTTCGGGCAGGGTGACGCTCGCCTTGCGGCGGCTGATCGATGCCGCGGTCGCCGACGGCTCGATCCGCGGCGACGTCGATGCCTCCGACGTGCTGCATGCGTTGGGCGGCATCTATTCGGCCCCGGACACCAAGGACTGGCGCGACCGCTCGCGCCGATTGGTGTCGCTCTTGATGGATGGGCTGCGGTTTGGAGCGGCCAAATCCGGCCCATCCAAGGAATGACGAATGCAGTGACTGTCCTTATTTCAGCGAGATGCTCATACCGCTGAGATCGGCATTGACCTGCAGGCCTACCTGCCTGCCCGTGAGTTCGAGTTGGGCACCCTTGTCATTGGTCATGACGATCACCTGGGCCCCTTTGCCGAGCGCGCCGCCACCGCCCGCTGCACCGTAAACCCCCGTCACATCCCGCGCGCGGCGTATGTGGCGCACGGTACCTTTGAAATAGGTCTTGGAGGCACCGAAGGCGAGGCCGCCCGAGATGCCGCCGACCGAGATGGGATATCGGCGACCATGGAAGGTCAGTGTGCCCTCGCCTCCGGAGCCGCCGATGAAGAAGGCCGCCTTGTAGACGGCGAAGCGGATCGTACCGCTGTCGGCATGTGCGACGCTGGCAAAGCTAACTGCCGCCGCAGTGATGACGGCAACCACGACTGAACGAAATCTGGACGAAATCTTCATGATGAGAACTCCTCAAGATCGCCGCATGCCCAACCGGGCCGGGCACGCCAGCGTCGGATCAAAGTCATAGCTGAACAGTCTCGCCCGTCATTGGTTCCAAGCGCGCGGCCTGAATCCGGCTGCGAGAAGACCGCTACGAAACGAGGCGATGGCGAGCATAGTCCCGGCTGTAAGAACAGCGGCCGAATGGCGGGGATCTGTCGCCGGTGCCCACGAACACGTAGGTGTTGAAGCGGAATGGTATTAGTCTGTGCCCGTCTGGGGTTTCGGGGAGCGCGGCAAAGGAATGGACTTCAACTCACGCCATGGCTACCTCCTGATCGGCGGCCTGATCCTGGTCGGTGCCGGGCTCCTGATCGTTTCGCTGATCGTCAATCTTCGCGTGGCGCACAGTGTGCGTGACGACGTACGCCATCGTGAAAAGCTGCTGGAATATTATCGCAATATCTTTTCGCAGCTGGGCGTGATCCTGATCGGGATTGGCGTGTCCCTGTTCATCTTCTTTTTCCAGCAGGATTATCAGGACCAGCGTAAACGCGAAACGGAGCTCCAGCAGGTTCTCGCCAAACTGGCGGCGCGTGTTGCCCGCGCCAGCGCTGTCGTGGAGGCCCTCGGCGAATTCGATGCGCTGCTGGATGATGGCGGCGCCTATGTCAGCCCGGAACTCGGCGGCAACAATGCCGCCATCAGCGCTCACGGAACGGCGCTCGCCAAGCAGGTCTCGCAGATCCTTCTGGTCGAGCGCGATGTCGATGTTCAGGGGTTCGATATTCTCAATCTGTCGCGCGATTTCGAAGCATCGTTCGTCGTCAACGAGCTCAACCCAACGCTATGGTTCAACATCGTCCGGGACGAGAGCGATATCAAATATGCCACCACCCAGATCGCCCTAGATTACAAGGACCTGCAGGATGCGATCGGCGGCGAGCCGATCGAGGTTGCGATCGCCAATCCCGAAAAGGAGCGGAAGATCAGGCAGGAGGTGCTCGACGTCTTTTATGATGCCGACCTCCTGCGCCAGCGCAGCAGGCGTTTTCTCGGCCGCGCGTGCTGGCTTTTCAGCAAGGGGCGCGGCTTCGTCAAGCTTGCACCGGCCAACGAGATCGAAGCCGATGCCAGATCGCACCAGGAATGGATCGAGCGGTCGAAACCCTTCCTGGCGCAAATGACGTCGGGCAGCGGCGACTGCTTCAAATTGCTCCAGTTCGGCCCGGCATCCTGAACCGGCAAAGGCTCGCCCGCCCCGCGGCGGCTAATCCCCTACGCGTTGCAGCGTGCCGAGATGATTGTCGTTGAGAAAATCAATGGTCACGGCCGACGCCTTGCCGTCGGAGCCGACGGCAAAGCTGACGGCCGAGGGCCTGTCCGGCATCTCGGCATCGGGAAAGGTCAGGAAGAGGTCGCGGTCGAAATGCTTCAGTGGATAGGACCGCGCACCGGCGGGCCCGACCTTGAGGACAAGGGCGTCTCCTTCGCCTGACACAATAGCATCGCCGATGAAGTCGTTGAAATAACGGCCTGCGTAGGCACTGGCCGGCTCGGCCGGACTTGCCGGAGAAGGAGGCGCGGCATAGGTGGCCTTGGCCGCCGCAATCACCGGGCCGAACATGCCTGCATAGATATCATTCCATGCCTTTACCTTATCCTTCCCCAGCGTTCCGTCGAAGACGAGATCGGCGAAGCTGTCGGACAGTCCCTCCGGCACGCCTGTCGGAAAGGCGTTGGCGATGACGACGATGCCAAGCTTCTCCTCGGGAAAGAGCATCACCAGACTGCGTGCGCCGGCGCTGAAGGCGCCCGCATGACCCCAGATCGGCCCGTGCCGGCCGAATTCGACATTCCAGCCGAGGCCGTAGAAGGCCTCGCCTCCGGAGACGGGGTTCTTGCCGCGAACCATCAAGGGAACATGTGTCTGATCCAGCGCATCGGCCTTGATGAGCGTCTTGCCGGCATAGACCCCGTTGCCGAGCACAAGCCGCATCCATTGCGAGAGATCGCGTGCGGTGGAACTGACGCCGCCTGCTGGCGCCTGCGCATCCGGGTAGCGCTGGACCTTCGCGGTCCAGGCGCCATCGATCTTGGCGTGGAGCTCGGCACGGTTGGCGTGCTTGATGAAGTCCGAGTGGCGGGAGCTGGTCGAGGCCATTCCAAGCGGACGATAGAGCTTCTCTTCGGCGACCTCTTCCCACGGCTTGCCTGTCGGCTTCGCGGCCGCGACGGCACCCTCGGTCAGTCCGAAATTACTGTAGGAATAGCCCGCACGAAAGCTCGATGACGGCGACACGAACCGCAGGCGGCGCAGGATCTCCGCGCGGTCAAAGCCAATGTCCTCGAGGTCGTCGCCTGCCGTGCCGGGAAGCCCGCTGCGGTGCGCAAACAGGTCGCGGACCGTGAGTTCGCTGGTCGGATAGGGCTCGGCGAGCCTGAAGGCCGGATCGAGGTCGGCGATCTTGGAATCCCACGAAGCGATCCCGTCGCTGACCAGCGCCGCCACGACGGTTGCGGAGACCGGCTTGGAGAGCGAGGCGATCTGGAACACCGTGTCGGCGTCGACTGCCTCCGGCTTGCCGGCCTCGCGATGCCCGAACCCCTTGAGGAAGATCACCTCGTCGCCATGCACGACGCCGATGGCCAGACCCGGTACGGCACCGTTCGCGACGGCGCCTTCGGCAAGCAATTCGAGCTTCGACAGAGCTGCGGCGATCCTGTCGGGTGGGATGGTATCGGCCGACGCCGCTTTCGGCAAAAGCACCATGATGGCGATGAAGGCCAACATCCTCCACCGGAGGTGATTCCGGTTTGTGAATAGCCGCATGCTCAGCCCCTCCGCCTCACCGGCGTGCACTATCGCAGGCCGACGCAGGGAAGGCCAGTCTCACGCTCGACCCGCCATCCATTGACGGATGTCCGCTTCACACCAGTCGAAATTCAGACAGCCGCGCCTGAACTAGGATGCAGCACGCAGGCGGAGGCGCCGCCTGCTGGTGCGGGCCTTCTCCGCCACCGCGGCGGTGATCTCGACCACGCCGTCTTCACGCGGTCTGGCGTTGGTAACCTTGTGGAGCCGCTCGTAGGGCAACAGTTCCTTGACCCGGGCTTGAAGCGACGCGACTTCGACGCGCAGATCCTCGCATTCCTGCCTCTGGACGTCGAACTGTATCTGTTCGGACGCCTGCTGCAGGGAAAGCTGCGAAAAATTCGCGCTGATCGCGGAAAGGTTCATCTTGTCGTTTTCGCTCTCCTTCGTGAGAGCAGACAGTTTTTGCTCGACAATTTGCTTTTCCGCCACCGCGTCGCTCGCTTGGGCCTTGAGCCTGGCTATCTCGCTGGCGGCGTCGCTGTTCTGGTTGGAGGCGGCCTCCAGTCGCGATCGAAGATCCTCGATTTCGGAACGCAAGCCGGTCATCTCCGCAACACTGCGTGCAAGCTCGGCTTCCCTGTCACCGTCCCTGAGGCGGGCCGCTTCCGTTATTTCCGATAGCTTTGCCTGCGCCATATCCAGCGATTTCTGCAGCCGCATCTCCTCTTTCTCGCTCTTGCCAAGCGCAGCCAGCAGTTCCGAAACCTGCGCGGCATCATTGGCATGGACAGTCGAGAGTTCATCCAGCCTGTGCCGGGCCTCGGCCTCCCGTTTCAGCGCCTTGTCGAGGTCGATCGACAGGCTGACATGCTTCTCCCGCAGCATCTCGTTCTCGCGCGAGCGTCTGTTGGCCTCGACGGCTCTGGCCGAGAGCGTTTTGACAAGCTCGCCGAACTCGGCTTCGCGTTTTGCGCTCGCATTGCCTGCCACGACGAGTTCCAGCCTTGCCGCCGCCAGCGCGCCGCGAAGTGCTTCCTTGTCCTCGACCAGGCTCGCCTCGTGCTGCTGCAGCGCCTCGATAGCGCTGTCGCGCTCGCGCTGCTTTCTGGTTGCATCGTGGAGCTGTTCGGACAGCACTCTTTGTTGCGCGGTCAGGCCGGTATTTGCCAGCTCCAATTCGTTGGCGCGAAGAATGTCGCCGTGGAGGAGTTTTAGGAATTCGCCTGTCAGATGATGCGAGGTCGCGATCTCCGACAGTTTTGCGTTGATCTCCCCCAGATACTCCTGCGCGTCGTGAAAGAGCCCATCGACCGCACTCAAGGCAGCCAGCCGGGTTTGCGTATGGGGGGTCAGCCGCCGCGCGGTCTCGAAGGCGTCCGCATTGGCCTCGAGCTGCGAGCTGTCATCCATTGCCGCGAGATTCTCATCCGACGCAGTCTCCTCCGGCACTGTGACGTCATACAGCGGCGACTGATCGTCCACATTGAGACATTCGCTGAATGCATCCGCCAAATCGGTTTCGAGCTCCTTGAACGCTTTCTCCACAGTCTCGGCACGCTTGATCAAACCTTTGAAATTCATGACCGAATATCCCTCTCGTGCAGCGCCGTTGAGGAGCGGACTTTCAACACTTGATCCTCGCCTCCCCCGGATGCGGGTTCATCTCCTGACATGCGCTCTGGCCGACGCACGCTAGGGACAGGCTTCGCCACTGTCCTCGTGTGTTTGAATGACGTGTTCTGGCGCACTCCATACCCGAGCCGTTGGCGCCGCTCGCAAAATGCCCACTCATTTCACCCGAAACGGATATGAAGCGGCGCAAGCCTGAGGGATCGCCTGGTGATTGTCTTAAGGACCGGCCGAGCGCCTCGGTGTTTCTGCAGCAGCTACAAGGTCGCGGCCTAAGACGACGCGTGTCACTGCCGGGAGGCCTGACCTGATAAATGCCTGACCTGATAAATGCCTGACCTAATAAATGATTGTGTTGAATACGTTTCGCTGATTAGCTGCTGTGCATAGACCAGGGACAAGACCGATAAATGTTGTCCCGGGAGGACCGCGATGCCGGTGCTTGAGGTTCGCCACGTCTCCAAGAATTTCGGGGCTATCCAGGCCCTGACCGACGTCAGCTTCCAGGTGGAGCGAGGCGAAGTCGTTGGTCTGATGGGGGACAACGGCGCCGGCAAGTCGACGATCGTCAAGACCGTGGCCGGGAATTTCCCGCCGAGCGACGGCGAAATTATGGTCGAGGGCGAGGTGTGCCACTTCCACCAGCCCGTGCAGGCCCGCGCCAAGGGGATCGAAGTTGTTTATCAGGACCTGGCGCTCGCCGATAATCTGACGGCCGCGCAGAACGTCTTTCTGGGGCGCGAGATCAAGAAGGGCTTCTGGCCGATCAGGATTCTTGACAAGCAGGCGATGATCGATCGCTCGGCAGCGCTGTTCAAGGAACTCAAATCGGAAACCCGGCCGCGCGACCTCGTCAGGAAGATGTCGGGTGGGCAGCGCCAGGCGGTCGCCATCGCGCGGACCCGGCTTTCAAATGCCAAGCTGGTGCTGATGGACGAACCAACCGCCGCCATCTCAGTGCGCCAGGTGGCGGAAGTACTCGAACTGATCCGACGCCTCAAAGCACAAGGAGTCGGCGTCATGCTGATCAGTCACCGAATGCCTGACGTGTTCGCCGTGGCAGATCGTATTATCGTCCTCAGGCGGGGCTCGAAAGTTGCCGACAAGCCAGCCGACAGAACATCGCCCGAGGAAATCACTGGACTGATAACGGGGGCCATCCGTGGCGAATAGTGTTCAGGGGTCAGTTGGCGTTCAGGGCTCAGTCGAAGAACATGGCCGGCCGGCCATGTCGGATTTCGTCCCGACCAAGGAAAAAACAGTTCTCCAACGCGTGATTTCAAGTCAGCCCTTCTGGGTGACGATCGCGCTCATCGCGCTCGTCATGTTGATGACTGCGATGGAGCCGAGCTTCGGCACCTCTGAAAACGTCGCCAATGTGACGCGCAATTTCGCACCTTTCGGCATCATGGCACTTGGCATGACGATCGTCATCATCACCGGCGGTATCGATCTGTCGGTCGGCTCCGTCATGGGTCTCGTGGTCATCGTCGCCGGCCTGTTCCTCACCTGGCATTATCCCTGGTACGTCGCCTTCGCCATGGGTCTTTTCTCCGGTCTGGCCTGTGGCGCGGTCAACGGATTCTTTGTCGCCTATGTCGGGATGCCGTCCTTTGTGGTCACCCTCGGCATGCTGTCCGTGGCGCGCTCGCTGGCGGTCGTATTCTCGGCCAACCAGATGCTCTACCAGTTCGGGCCCGATGCTCCGATCGTGAAGGCAATCGGTCAGTGGAAATGGCCGCGGCACGGTCCGAACGACTGGGCACCGCATTGGATACCAGAACTGTCGTCGCAATTCTGGACCATGGTGATCCTGGCCCTGATTGTCGGCTTCGTATTCAACTTCACAGCCTGGGCCCGGCATCTCTTCGCCATCGGCGGCAATGAAGAGGCGGCACGGCTCACCGGCGTTCCGGTCAACTGGATCAAATTCCAGGCCTATGTCTTCTCGGCTTTCACCGCCGCTCTCGCCTCGCTCCTGCTCCTCGGCTATAACGGCTCGGCCATTAATGCCATGGGCCAGGGCTATGAGCTGCGCGTGATCGCCGCGACGGTCATTGGCGGCGCCAGCCTCATGGGCGGCGCCGGCACGGCGTTCGGTGCAATCATCGGTTCGGCCTTCCTCGAGGTGATCAGGAATGCGCTGCTGATGGCCGGCATCGATTCAAACTGGCAGGGTGCCTTCGTCGGCGCCTTCATCGTTCTTGCGGTTCTCTTGGGCATGCAAACCGGCGGCAAATCGATTCTCGCCGCGTCGCTAGCAGTCTTGATGCCCAAAAAACGCCGCTAGAAACCCGCCGGCGGGAGGCTTGCGGGATCACACCAAGGAGGAGAACGTCACATGAAAAAACATCTGCTGACGGCCGCCGTCGCGCTTGGCGCAATGGTGCTCGCCGTTTCCGGCGCCCAGGCGAAATACACTTTTGCCCTGGTGCCGAAGAACATGAACAATCCTTTCTTCGACCAGGCACGCGACGGCTGCAAGAAGGCCGAAGCCGAATCCAAAGGCGCGGTGGAGTGCATGTATATCGGCCCCGGCGAACATGGCGGCGGCGACGAGCAGGTGCAGATCGTGCAGGATCTCGTGGCCAAGAAGGTGGACGGCATCGCCGTCTCGCCTTCGAACGCCGCGGCGATGGCGGTTGCGCTGCAGGCCGCCAAGGATGCCGGCATCCCGGTCCTCACCTGGGACTCCGATCTCCTGCCCGAAAACAAGGATCTGCGCGTTGCCTATATCGGGACCCACAATTACGAGATCGGCGTGAACCTTGCCAAGCTTGTCATGCAGATCAAGCCAAAAGGCGGCACGATCTGCATCCAGTCGGGCGGCGCCGCGGCGGCCAACCACAACGAGCGCATGCAAGGCATTCGCGATACGCTTTCGGGCACCAAATCGGCAGCCTCGCCCGGGGATCGGCTGACCGGCCAGAACGGCTGGACCGAAATCGAAGGCTGCCCGCTCTACACCAACGATGATTTCCCGCTTTCGGTGCAACAGTTCGAGGATATCATGGCGAAAAACCCGAACCTCGACGCATTCGTCCCAACCGGCGGCTTCCCGCAGTTCATCCCCGATGCCAACCGCGCCGCCGTCGCACCGTACAAGGACAAGATCGCCTCGAAGGCCCTGGCCCTTGTCGTTGCCGATACGCTTCCGGTACAGATCGACCAGATGAAGGAAGGTTTCTCCCTTGGCCAGGTCGGCCAGCGGCCGTTCGAGATGGGCTACAAGACGATGATGGCGCTGAAGGACATGAAGGAGGGCAAGGCTCCGCCGGCCGACCCGACCTACACGGGCCTCGATGTCTGCACTCCGGAGACAGCCGACACCTGCGTCGCCAAATAGTGCTTTTGGGCGGGAGGAAACTCCCGCCCTTTTCATAGGGGATCTCAATGCCGGAATTGTTCTCGCTCAAGGGCCGTGTCGCATTGGTCACGGGTGCCTCGCGTGGTCTTGGTTTTGCCATGGCCAAGGCACTTGCGGAAAACGGCGCGACGGTGATCGTCAATGCCCGCGACATGGCCGCCCTGTCCGCGGCCGCCGAAAGGATCGGTGCAGAAGCCCTGCCGTTCGATGTCACCGACGCGGCGATCTCAAGGGCGTCGCTCGAAGGAATCGTCGAACGCCACGGCCGCCTCGACATTCTGGTCAACAACGCCGGCATCCAGCATCGTAAACCGCTGGTCGAATGGGAGGACGAGGATTTCAACCATGTGGTTGCCGTCAATCTGTCGGCTTGCTTCCGCATGATGCGCGACGCGGTGCGCCTGATGCTGCCAAACAAGTTCGGGCGCATAATAAACACCGGATCGGTCGCAGCGATCCTTGGCCGTCCCACCATTCACGCCTATGTGGCGGCAAAAGCGGGCCTGCACGGGCTGACACGATCCACTGCGGCTGAGCTGGGCCGTCACGGTATCACCGTCAACGCCATCGCCCCTGGCTATTTCGCCACCGAGCTCAACACCGCACTTATGCGCGACGAAGCCTTCACCAAATGGGTCGAGGCACGAACCCCCGCGGGCCGCTGGGCCCAGCCTGAGGAGCTCGGCGGAGCCGTGGTATTTCTCGCCTCCGACGCTGCCGCGTACGTCAACGGGCACGTGCTGGCGGTCGACGGCGGGCTATCGGTTTCCCTGTGATTTCAATCGGCGACACCGTGCCGGCAGGGCGTGTCTGCTAGCCGCTTGAAATGACGACTTGCTGCATGCGGTGCTGGCCCGGTCCCCTGCGCGGACGCCGACGCCAGACGATTGGATGACGCGCCGTATTGCAGCCGCCGACTTTCGATTCGCAACGGGTTATTTCGACGTCTGGCGGCATCGATGCTTGATGCCGCCAATATTTCATTCCACACACCGGTCACGATGAGGGACGAGATACGGGATCAGCGCCAGGTATTCAGGTGGGCCTTGCCTGCCTCCGCGGTCCTGCATTTGCTCGCCGCCGCGCTTCTTTTGTCCGCACTGCCGGTGTCGCCCCCGCAACCGCAGAAGGAGCAGGCCATCGGGGTGGATCTGGTGCCGCCGCCCAAACCATCGGAGAAAGCCAAACCTCCGCCTCCCGCGAAACCGGCCAAGCCCGAAAAGCCGCCGAAAGCAAAGGTCGAGACCCCAACGAGCCGTGAGGTCGCCGCGCAGATACCTGTCTTCCAATTCGGTGAGAAGGACGCCGGTCCTCGCAAGTCTCTGGACGGCAACAGTGCGGAGGATGGTTCGGAACAACCGCCGGCGCCGCAAGATCCCAATAAACAAGATCTTGCGCAGCCACCTGCCGTGACTGCGGTCGAGGGGAAAGACCAGGCTCCGCCGCCTGGCGCATCACAGCCGCCGAAGCCCAAGTCTGCGGATGTCGCCAAAGTGCAAAAGCCGTTGAAGCTTGAAAAAGCGAAAAGATTGTTCTCGCAAACAGCAACCGGTGATCCGGTAGCGACAACCGCCATGAAAAATGTGCCGCGCGCCGTGCGGATCGGTCAGCTCTGCAACACGGAACTCGCGCAGCAATTGGTGCACGCGTCGCCTCCCTATTTCCCAGACAGCTTGCTTGAGTATCGGCTGAAGGCCGGCACGGTCATGAACGTCGCCAGTGCGCCGTTCCCTGCAAACGGGCAGTGGTACGACCTGAGCTTTCGTTGCGAGGTCGATCCGGACGCGACGAAAGTCATTTCCTTCGCCTTCCGTGTCGGAAATCCGGTGCCGCGCAGCGAATTGAAACGCCGCGGGTTGCCCGCCGAATAGGTGGTCGAGGCACGGAGGCTGGCTGGCCGGCGCCGTCAAATCCGGCCGGTGATGTCTTCGCGCGCCCCGGGTGACCGAACCAACACGCGCCAAAAGTGGCTTTCGTCAGCGGCCGCCGAAGTCTAGCATACGGCCTTGGGAGGAGCCTTCGATGACTTCAAGTTTCAACGTTCACCATGCTGCCGGCTATGAGCAGCTCATGGGCCGCTGGAGCCAAAGGCTCGCGCCGCTGTTCATCGGCTTCGCGGGTCTCAAGGACGGCGAAAAGATCCTCGACGTCGGCTGCGGTACCGGCAGCCTGACCTTCGCGCTCGTCAAGGCCGCTGACCTCCGTGAGGTCGCTGCGATCGACTTTTCGGCCGTTTTTGTCGAGGAGGCAATCCGGCGCAACTCCGATCCGCGGATAAAAATCCGTCAGGCGGATGCCTGCGCCCTGCCCTTTGAGGACGGCGCGTTCGACCGTGCCCTGGCGCTGCTCGTGCTCCATTTCGTGCCCGAAGCCGGCAAGGCAGTCGCTGAGATGCGCCGCGTCGTGCGGCCGGGCGGCGTGGTCGCGGCGACGGTATGGGACCATCTCGGCGGCATGCCGGGGATGCGCATGATGATCGACACGGTGGCGGTGCTCAGTGAAGGCGGACGCCAGCTGCGTGCCCGCTATTGCGCCCAGCCGATGATGCAGCCGGGTGAAATGAAACGGACCTTTGTCGGGCAAGGTCTCCGCGACGTCACGGAGACCGAGCTGATGATCCGCATGGACTATCAAAACTTCGACGATTACTGGGCGCCGATTGCCGCGGGCGAAGGGCCGCTCGGCAAGTATGTGGCCACGCTCGACCCGGAAGAGCGGGCGCGCACCGACGCCGCCATGCGCGACGCCTACGAGGCCGGCCGGCCCGACGGCCCTAGGTCCTTTGCCAATGTCGCCTGGGCCTGCTGCGGTATCGTTGCCTGACGTCGGCGCTAATGGATGTCGCGCAAAAGCATGCCCTCGGGCTTGACCCGAGGGTGTGCGGCGGTTTTGCGATAACGACGTGCATAAAGAAGAACCTAAGGCGCGTCGCTTTAGCCGATCCCGTAGACCAGCCCGACGCGGCCGTGCGACAGCTGTTCGACCTTGCGCAGTTCGAGCCCACGACGATTTTTCGCCGTCCCAAACAGCGCCTTTCCTTCACCGGCGAGCAGGGGATAGACGATCAGCCTGAGTTCATCGACCAGCCCGGCATCGATAAGGCTCGCGGTAATTCGGGCACCGCCCATAAGGTAGATGTCTTTGCCGGGCTGCTGCTTGAGCGCAGCGATATCCTCGAAATTCCGCACGAAGCGCGTCTTTGGCCAGGCCGCCGAAGTCATTGTGTTCGACAGCACATAATGCGGGGTCTGTGCGGCGAAGCGGGCCCATTCGAGCTCGGCCGGCTTCGGCAATTTGCCGGTCATCGGCAGCGGCTTGTCGGGCTCGTGCTGGATGGCGCTCCAGTAGCGCTCGTAGCCGGCGTACATGACGCTGCCAAGCAGGCAGGCGTCGATTTGCGGTGTCAGGCCGTATTCGTCCGACCACGCGTCGACCCAATCGGCGTAACCCTCGGGTCCCTCCATCTTGCCGTCGACGGAAATTTTCATTCCAGCGATCAATTTACGCATGACTTCCTCCATCAGGCTTGCGGGATGCAAGCACGTTTCATCGGCTCATCGTTGCTTCGTGTTGCTGGCGGCGACCTCAGGGATGGCCGCCGCGAGTCACATCAGGCCGGCAGGCGGCGGTCGTATTCTTCCCGCAGGCGGGTCCAGCCGTCCCAGAACGAGGTCGGCGTCTTGCCCGCCAGGCGGGCGGCCAGCAGGTCGAGGTGCATGTGCCAGCCGGCCGTGATGTTGAGCTGGATTGCACGTTCCGGCAGGCGCCGATGGACGACGGTGAGCAGCACATCGCTCCCCTTCGGCTCCAGCAGGAAGGAGACGCCGCCGGTGTTTCCCCAGGTGATGGAAAGCTTGCGCGGCGGATCGAGTTCGGTGATCCGGCCCTCCATCCGATGCTCTTCGGGAAAGCCCGCGGGGCGCTGGCCACGCGGGTCCGTCAGCTCGTCATTGCGCCAGACCAATTCGAACGAGCTGCCCGCCTTCATTTCCATCTGGCCCGCGGCCATCCATTGCCGGCGCAGGTCACTCTCGGTGAGATAGGCCCAGACGCGCTCGATGGGTCCGGGCAAAAGGCGCTGGATGGTGAACGTGGCGGGCTCGCTCAGCTCGCCATAGGCGTCGATGCTTCTCATCTGGTTCATTGCTCGTCTCCTTCTTCTGAGTTGGGCGATTTCCTGGGCTCTTCCTGGGCTTTGCGTGCGTCCTCCTCGCGAAGGAGGCGTTCGAGAACATCGAGACGCCCCGTCCAGAAGCGCTCGTAGAAGCTGAGCCACTGATGGGCGCTGGCCAGCGGTCCGGGAGCTAGTCGGCACAGATGCGTGCGGCCCCGCACCTCTCGACGAATAAGCCCTGCATTCTCCAGCGTCTTGATGTGCTTGGAGGCGGCCGCGAGCGACATCGCGAAGGGTTCCGCCAGCTGGCTTACCGTTTTCTCGCCATCGGCGAGATCGCGAAGCATGTGCCGCCGGGTGGCGTCGCCAAGGGCGTGAAAAACCGCATCCATCTGAGGCGTCTCTAATTCAACCATGTAGTTGAATATAGACGCGCAGCTTCGGATCGTCAACCGTTTGGTTGAATAATTCGTGGGAAGCGCCGCGGGGCCGTTTGCGCGATCGAGCGTGTCGACGTGACGGAGGTACGGACGCGCCCCGCGACAGTAAGGGCGAGGCCCTTACTTGCCGTCGAAGAAACTGTGGATCGCGGTTTCCAGCTTTTCGATAAGCTGAGGGTTGTGGCAGCTGCCAGCCCAGATCAGGGCGTTTAGCCTCATCTCCTTGTTGACAAAGCTCACTTTCCTAGAATCCAGCAGGTATTCCGCGATCTCGTAGTGCCGCCCCTTGATAGCCTCGATGAGCGCGTTGTTTCTCCCCGTCTTGTCGGTCAGGTTTACTTCCGCGCCATTCTCCACGAGCAACCTGACGGCTTCGAGATGCCCGTTCTTCGCCGCCTCGATAAGAGCCGTTCTGCCGTAGTAGTCAGCTCGCGCGTTGACCTCTATTCGGGGGTGTCTCATGAGGACTGAGATACACGCGTAATGTCCCTTGGCCGACGCAAGGCTCAAGGGCGTGCTCTTCCACTTGTTTCTGGAATTCACGTCGATTTCCGGGTCTTCGATCAGCACCTCGACCACCGCTGTGCGGTCATTGAGGGCTGAAAGGTGAAGTGCAGACCAGCCGCCGTCGTCCGACTGATTGATGTCGGCGCCAGCCGCCAATTCCGATCGAACCGCCTCCGCATCGCCTTTTTCTGCCGCGATCAGCAGGGGCGACCAGTCTCTTGCCCCTTCGGCTTCCAAGCTGTTGGTCAACGCAGTCGCCTCCTCGGATAGTCCACAGAATACCACAGAATCCGCGACAGCGGGGTCGTCCTGTATAGAGTTCCCTGGAGTCCGTGGGTCACAGAGAGCTGTCGGCCCGAAGCGGAGGATCAGCGCTTCACGTCCGTCTCCTCACATTCTCCTGATATCGACTGGCTTTCGCGGCCATCCAGACTAGATAGAGCGTGCGCCGGGCGGAACGATGCAGAAGGACCTGAACATGCCTGAACAGATTACCCTGAATAGACCTGAACAAATCAGATTGAACGACGGCTCCGCCATTCCGCAAATCGGCCTCGGCGTGTGGCAGGTCGATCCAGCCATCACCGCCAAGGTGGTGCGCTGGGGAATCGAGGCCGGCTACCGACTGATCGACACCGCCGAAGGCTATCAGAATGAGGAAGGTGTCGGGCAGGCAATCCGCTCGGCCGGCGTGCCGAGAAGCGAGTTGTTCATCACCTCGAAACTGCGCAACGGCGCACATCAGCGCGACGCCGCCTTGCGCGCGTTCGACGAGACGATGAGCAAGCTCGGCATCGAGCAGATCGACCTGTTCCTGATCCATTGGCCGGTGCCCAGCCGGGACAGATATGTCGAGGCCTGGAAGACGCTGATCGAACTCAGGCAATCAGGCCGGATCAAGTCGATCGGCGTTTCGAACTTCAACCAGGACCACCTCGAACGGATCATCGGCGAGACCGGCGTCACGCCGACCGTCAACCAGATCGAACTCCACCCCCGCTTCCAGCAGCGTGACAAACGCGAATTCCATGACAGGCACAACATCCGAATCGAGAGCTGGAGCCCGTTGGGCAGCGGCCGACTGTTGAGCGATCCGACGCTTGAAAGCGTCGCCAGGAAACACAGCAAGTCGGTGGCGCACACGATCGTCAGGTGGCACCTTCAGGAAGGGCTGATCGTCATTCCAAAGTCGATCCACCAGGATCGCATCGCCGCCAATTTCGATGTCTTCGATTTCGAGCTGGAAGCGAAGGACCTCGAGCTTATCAGGGGCATGGATTCGCCCGACGGCCGCACCGGCCCGAACCCCGCCACGGCTGCGTTTTTGTTCTAACGAGGCGGCCAACCGGGACGTTGGCATTCCTTCACACCCCCTCTGTCCTGCCGGACAGAGGGGGGTGCTGTCCCGCCAGCGATCAAAACTACCCTTTCCTCCAGCCTATATCCCCGAGCCATCCACCAGCGGCACATCTTCCCCTTCCCAGGGGCTCGGCATCGATCCCTTGCTGAGATTGGCCGACGGCAGCGGCATCCAGCACTTCAGTTCGGGTTCGGCATATTCGACGATGCGTCCTGGAGACGAATCGGAAGCGCGCCAGCCTTCGCTGCCGAACTGATCGGCGCGGGCCCAGTAAGCCATGTCGACCTCGGCCGGACCCTGTTCGGACGGCCGAACCGTGACAAGGATTCTGCTGCCGTCCCTTGGCGCGCTCGACATGTGGCGCCACTGACCGGGCTCGTCCATTGCACTTCCTCCTGCAATCTTCGCCTCGCACCGATAGTCGCTTCGCGTTCGGAAGCGGTCAACCTGAACTTTCTTGCCTGAGGCAAAACCCCTGCCCCCGTCGTCGCGGAACAAGTCATGGCGCGCCGGGTTTGGGCAAGTTGTTGAAGGAAAGCAAAATGAGACCAGCGCCGCGACCGATCCTTACCATTGTTGCATGGCGGGCCGCGTCGTTCGTTCGCAACCCGGTCCGGTCGCAATGAGGCAGGCCGGTTCCGATCGTTCCATCCCACCGGAGGAGAGGCAAGGCGGCATAGGACGAGCGCTCGGCCTCGGACTGATAACCGGGGCGGCCGACGACGATTGTTCCGCGATAGGCACCTATGCCAGCGCCGGCGCCCGCTTCGGACCCGACCTGCTTTGGACTGCTCCGGTGACGTTGCCGATGATGTACGCGGTCGTCTACCTGTCGTCGAAGCTCGGCCAGGTGTCGGGGCGCGGATTGTTCCACGTCATCAAGGACTTCTACCCGTGGTGGCTGCTTTGGTCGGTGCTGTTGGGTGTGCTTATCGGCAACACCATCGAGGCAGCGGCGGATCTTGGTGGAATGGCGGCGGCGATCAACATATTCGTGCCGCTTCCCATCCCGCTGATCGTGCTGTTCGTCGCTGCCATCATCTTCGCTCTCCAGGTCTTCGGCTCCTATACTTTGATCCGCAACATCTTTCGCTGGCTGGCGCTGGCGCTGCTCGCCTATGTCGGTGCCGCCATTCTGGCCAAGCCGGACGCCGCGGCAGTGCTGCGCGGAACGCTGCTTCCGAAGATCGAATTCAACCGCGAGTTCCTGTCGATCCTGGTCGCCATCATCGGCACCACGCTGTCCGCCTATCTCTACACATGGCAGTCCAATGAGGAGGTCGAGGAGGAGATTGCCCAGGGCCGGACAACGCTCAGCCAAAGGAAGGGCGCCACCGACAGCGAACTCCGTCGCTCTCGCCGGGACATCCTCATCGGCATGATGTTTTCAAATCTCATCATGTATTTCATCATCCTGTCGACGGGTGCTACGCTCTACAAGGCGGGCCATCACGATATCGACACGGCTGCGCAAGCCGCGGAGGCGCTGCGCCCGCTCGCCGGCCAGGCCGCAAGCGTCCTGTTCGCAGCAGGCGTGATCGGCGTCGGTTTCCTAGCGGTTCCTGTCATGACCACCGGCGCTGCCTATGACGTGGCACAAGCCATCGGCTGGAAAAACAGCCTGCACGCCCGGGCTCGGGAGGCCCCCAAATTTTATCTCGCCATCGGCTTTTTTACGGCGATCGCCGCTGGCCTGAACTTTCTCGGCTTCAATCCGATGAAGGCGCTGGTCTGGTCCGGCATCGTTCAAGGCTTCTCGACGCCGCCCTTGCTGCTGCTCATCATGCTGATGACGAACAGCCACAGGATCATGGGGGACCAGGTGAACAGCCGCAGCACCAATATACTCGGTTGGGCAACGACCGCCGCCATCTTCTCGGCGACGATCGGCCTGGTGGCAACCTGGTTCATGTGATCGGGCGGAAGCAAAGGGACGCCGCCGGTTGGATTACCCGTTCCCGCTTGCGGATTGTCCCAGCTTTGCCGGTCTTGGAAATTCCACAACGTCGCCCGTGGGCCGCTTGTATTGCGCCGCGACAATTGCATCGATCAGGAGATCCAGAGCCGCACGAGCCGTGCGGCTCGTCTCGTCGTCGCCGCTCAAATAATGGCAGGCTCGTTCGAGGTGGAGGTGTGCGGCGGCAAAGTCGCTTGTCATAGGCTTCTCCCTGTTGCCCGCCGGCCGGCAAGATGACCGCCTCATTTTACCCAAAAGCAAATATCCACAGCCGGATTTGAATCAAATTGGCCTGACTCACTGAGCCCGCGGGACAAGGTGCTGCCAGGCCTTTGCATCGCTGGTCGATGCGCTGCGCCGGCGCGCTACGCCGCATGGAATGAACCAATTGCGGGCGATGTGCCGCAAACTCAGTTCGCTCATCCCCCTGCTTTTGAAATTTTCTCGCTCTTTTAATTCTACAAACTCTCTAGACTTAAAATAGATCGCTAGACCCAAGATCTTAAAAATTGAGCGTTTGAGAGGGAGCCTGGAATGTCGAAGAAGCTCGTTGTAGGGCTGTCGGGCAATTTGACCCGGCCCTCGAAGACCAAGGCGTTCGTCAGCCACATCGTCGGGCAAGCCGCCGAAAGCATCGGCGCGGCCTCGGCCGTCTTCGACATCGAGGATCTTGGCGCGTCACTGCCGCAGGCAAGGCGCCTCGGCGACCTCGACCCGGCGGCGCGCAACATCGTCGAACGGCTGCTCGGCGCCGACATCCTGGTGGCCGGCTCGCCGACTTTCAAAGGCAGCTATACCGGGCTTTTCAAGCACTTCTTCGACCTGCTCGATCCGTCATCGCTGCGGGGCAAGCCCGTCATCCTCGCCGCGACCGGCGGCGGCGAGCGCCATTCGCTGATCGTCGAGCACCAGTTGCGGCCGCTGTTCGGCTTCTTCGAGGCGCTGACTGTGCCGACCGCGATCTACGCCTCCGACAAGGATTTTGCCAATGGCGTGCTGGTGTCGGAAGCCATCCACGCCCGCGCCCGGCAGGCGGTCGCCGAGGCATGCCGGGTAACCGGAGTGCCCCATCGCGTCGGCCTCGCCGCCTGAACGCACCACTGACCCGAGATCCCCTTTCCGATCCATCCAGGAGCACGCCGCGATGACCAGATCCACCAAATCCAGGCAAATCAAACTTGGCGCCTTCCTGCCCGGCGGCGGACAGCATATCGCCGCCTGGCGTCACCCCGATGCGCCGGCCGACGGCGCCACCAATTTCGAGTTCCACAAGCAGCTTGCCCTGACCGCCGAGCGCGGCCTGTTCGACGCCTATTTCCTGGCCGACAATCTGACGGTCGGGCTCGGCGCCCGCGAAGGCGGCAACGCCAAGATCGCCGGCTTCGAGCCGGTAACGCTGTTTGCAGCGCTGGCGCCGCTCACCACGCATCTCGGCTTCATCGCCACCGCCTCGACCACCTATGAGGAGCCCTATACGCTCGCCCGCAAGTTCGCCTCGCTCGACCTTCTGTCGAATGGCCGGGCCGGCTGGAACGTCGTTACCTCGGCCGGCGACGAAACCGCGCGCAACTTCAATCGTGAGACGCAGCCTGCCCACGCCGAGCGCTATGCCCGCGCGCATGAGCATGTCGAGACGGTCAAGGCGCTGTGGGACAGCTGGGAGGACGATGCTTTCATCCGCGACAAGGAATCGGGGCGCTTCTACGACAAGGACAAGCTTCACGACATCGACCACAAGGGCCCGCATTTCAGCGTTAAGGGTCCGCTCAACGTGCCACGCCCCGTGCAGGGGCACCCGGTGGTGGTGCAGGCGGGGCAATCGGAAGACGGCCGCAAGCTCGCCGCCCACTCGGCGGAAGTCATCTTCACCGCCCATCAGAACCTGGCGTCGGCACAGGAATTCTATCGCGATATCAAGGCGCGCGTGACGGCCGTCGGCCGCGATCCCGAGCAGGTGCTGATCATGCCGGGCGTGGCACCCTTCGTCGGCCGCACCGAAGAAGAAGCGCGCGCCAAATACCAGCAGCTGAACGATCTCATCCTGCCCGATGACGGCGTCGCCCTGCTTAATGGGCTGGCCGGCCAGACGCTCGACATCAGGGGCTATCCGCTTGATGGCCCGCTGCCGCCGAGCAAGGAAACCGAAGGCATGAAGAGCCGCCAGGCGCTGATCCGCCAGATTGCCGACGAGCACAACTTCACCATCCGCCAGCTCTACCAGTGGGTAGCAACGGCCCGCGGCCATTACACCGTCATCGGCAGTGCTGTGCAGGTCGCCGATCAGCTGGAGGAATGGTTCGGCAACGAAGCCGCCGACGGCTTCAACATCCTGCCGCCCTGGCTGCCCGGCGGGCTCGACGACTTCGTCGAGCTGGTGATCCCCGAACTGCAGCGCCGCGGCCTGTTCCGTACCGCCTATGAAGGCAGGACCCTGCGCGAGAATCTCGGCCTCAGGCGGCCGGAAAACCCGTGGACCGCCGCCCGCTCGGCCGTGCTGGCCGCCGAATAATTCCACGAAGCCCACTACCCTCGAAGCGAGAGGCAAGACGATGACCTTGCAGCACATCGAACAGGCCGCCAGCCTCGGCACGCGTGACAGCACGACAAGCCTCGGCACGGACTTCCTGCGCCACGGCGGCCGGGCAGGCATCCGCTTCCTGTCGCGCTACGGCGTCCTCATTGCTTTCCTCGCAATCTGGCAAGTGTCGAGCAGCGCCGGGTGGGTCAATACGGCCGTGCTGCCGCCGATCGATACGATTGTCGCGGCACTTTGGAAGGGGCTGGCCGGCGGCACTCTGCTCGGTGACATCGCCATCAGCCTGCAGCGCGCCGGTCTCGCCTTCGCGGCCGCCGTGCTGGTCGCCATCCCGCTTGGCCTGTTCATGGGCCAGGTGCGCGCGGTCGAGACCGCGCTCGATCCCATCCTGCAGGTCTTCCGCCAGACCTCGGCGCTGGCGCTCTATCCGGTGTTCATCCTGCTGCTTGGGCTTGGCGAGGCGTCCAAGGTGTTCGTCATCTTCTGGGCGACGCTGTTTCCGCTGCTGCTCAACACCATCGGCGGCGTCAAGCAGGTCGATCCGAAACTGCTGGAGATGGCCCGGGTCTATGGCGCCAGGCAGCTCACCGTCTTCCACCGTGTCGTGCTGCCCGGCGCCGTGCCGTCGATCTTTGTCGGATTGAGGCTCAGCGCCACCACGGCGCTGCTGCTGTTGATCGCCTCCGAAATGATCGGCGCGAACAAGGGCATCGGCTTTCAGGTGATGAACGCGCAGTACAACTTCCAGATCCCGCTGATGTTTGCGGCAATCGTCATCCTCGCCGGCCTCGGCCTGATCGCCAACCAGGCGCTGGTCAGCCTGCAGCGGCGGCTCTGCCGCTGGAGCAATGCCGTCGACTGACCACCCGCTTTTACCAATCTCAACCAGGCAGAACTCAAATCAGGAAAGACACGCATCATGAAAATCACCCGCCGTTCCCTGCTTGCCGGCGCGCCCTTCGCCGCCGGCCTTCTCGCCGCCGGCCTGCCGCGCTTGGCCCTTGCCGAAGCGGAACCCGTCAAGTTCCGCTCCCTCGCCAGCCGTGGCAGCATCTCTCCGCATGAGCTGGCCGGCGAGCTCGGCTATTTCAAAGGCCTCGGTATCGAGGTCGAGAATGTCGGCTATTCCGGCGGCGGCCCGGAATCACTGTTCGCGCTCGCCTCCGGCAGCGTCGATATCGGCTCGGCCGCGACCGCCGCCGTGATCAATTCGATTTCCGGCGGCAACGACTTCGTCGCCGTCTATCCGAGCAACGGCATCAACAGCAAGGTGCGCAGCGTCTTCTACGTGCTCGACGACAGCCCGATCAAATCGATCGCCGACATTGCCGGCAAGACCATCGCCGTCAACACGCTCGGCGCCCATCTCGACTACACCGTGCGCGAGGCGCTGCACAGCGTCGGCCTATCGCCGGATGCCGCCAATCTCGTCGTCGTCCCCGGACCGCAGCTCGAGCAGACCTTGCGCTCCCGCCAGGTCGACATCGCGGCTCTCGGCTACTGGCAGGCGACGTTTGCCGGCGCCCTGGTCGACAATGGCGGCGTGCGTGGCGTGTTCAACGACACCGACGTGCTGGGCGAACTGGCCGGCGGCTTCGTCGTGCTCAGGCGCGACTTCATCGCGGCGCATCCCGACGCCGCCCGCAATTTCGTCGAGCAATCGGCGCGCGCCTCCGACTGGTCGCTGCAGAACCCCGACGAAGCGCGCAAAGTGCTCGCGACAATCCTCGACAAGCGCGGCGAAAACGGCGAGCTGGCGCGCTACTGGACCGGCTTCGGGCTGCGCCAGGGGGCCAAGGCGACGGACCGCGACATCGACTTCTGGGTCAGCGTGCTCGAGCGCGACGGCCGCCTGGCAAAGGGTAAGCTGAAGGCAGCGGATATCCTCTACCGGCCCGGCGAAACCAAGACCAACTGACAAGGCCAACCGGCAAGGCAATCAGCTGGGAGACGAGCACGATGAGCAGCACAAGCGGCGGTGAGGTCAGGATACGCGACCTGTCCAAATCGTTCAGCATCGGTGGGCGTTCGCTTGCCGTGCTGAGGACCCTCAACCTCGACATCCGCTCGGGTGAATGCCTGGTCATCGTCGGCGCCAGCGGATCGGGCAAGACCACGCTGCTGCGCATTCTTGCCGGGCTGGAGGCCGCGGACAGCGGCGGTGTCGCCATCGACGGCAAGCCGGTGCACGGCGTCGGTGCCGAGCGCGCGGTGATCTTCCAGGAACCGCGCCTGCTGCCCTGGCTGACGGTGCTCGGCAATGTCGCCTTCGGCCTCGAAGTGCGCGGCGTGCCGAAGGTCGAGGCCGAGGAACGGGCGCGCTTCTATATCGCGCTCGTCGGCCTCGCCGAATTCAGCGATGCTTTCCCAAGGCAACTGTCGGGCGGCATGGCGCAGCGCGTCGGCATTGCCCGCGCCCTGACCGTGCAGCCCGAAATCCTGCTGCTCGACGAGCCGCTGGGCGCGCTGGACGCCATGACCAAGATCGGAATGCAGGAGGAACTGGCGCGCATCTGGAGCGAGGAGAACGTCACCATGGTGATGGTGACGCACGACCTCGAGGAAGCGATCTACCTCGCCGACCGCGTGCTGATCCTGCCCAAGGAGAAAGGCGGCGCGGCGCGGCTGATCGACATCGACCTGCCCCGCCCGCGCGAGCGCAGCGAAAGCCGCTTCGTGCGCTACCGCGAAGAACTGCTGCGCGAATTCGGCCTGCACTGAAAGCATAAAAGGCCTTGGATTCCTCGCCCCGCGAAGCGGGGAGAGGTGTCTCGGCGAAGCCGAGACGGAGAGGGGCCTTCCTTTGAGTGCCCCTGCCCCGCGCTCTTTCCTGGAACCGGATTCCCCGCCCCCGCATTTCCTTAACCGGGGGGCGAAGGAGCGCGGTATGAAAGCTTTGTTCGCAATCTTTGGCGGCTTCGTGCTGACGCTCGCCGTGTTCGCCAGCGGCCTGGCGTTCGCCACCTGGCTTCTGATAGCCAAGCCGGTGCGGCCGGCCGCCCCGGTCTCCAGCGTCGTCGAACTGTGGGCCAAGGATCCGCGCCCGGTAAACCCGGCCTCGCAGCGCCTCGAACGCCTCCCGGCCCGCCCGGCTCCCGTTCGCACCTCGGAAGTTGACCGCACCTCCAAACCCGCCGACACCCCCGCGGCTTCGACAGCCGACACCACCGCCACCGGCTCTATCCAGCCACCAGCGGAAGAGCAGCAAGCGCTGCCCGCCGCTCATGTCGAATGGTGCGCAAGCCGCTATCGCTCCTACCGGCCGGACAACAACCGCTACACTTCCTACAGCGGACAACAGCGCCCCTGCATCTCGCCCTATCTCGACATCACCGATGACGGCAGCTACGTCGAGGCGAGCGATACGTCGTCGGTGGAGGGCTACCCGCCATCGGACGAACCCGGCGCCGCCGAGTTCTCATCCGACCATATGCAATACTGCTTCAGCCGCTACCGGTCATATCGGCCGGAAGACAATAGCTATCAGCCTTACTCCGGCGGGCCGCGCCGGCAGTGCGAGTAGCGCGGGCCGGGGTGGCTGGCGACCGCAGTGCATGGCGCCTTGTGCGACCCCACCCAACGATCACGCAGATTTCTTGGATCGTTCGGGTTGGCACGGCGTTCATCCGATACCCAAAGGAGAAATCAACATGGGCGACGACCGGGAAGACAAGATTCGTGAGCGCGCATACCAGATCTGGGAACGCGAAGGCGGAATCCATGGCGATCCCGAGCGGCACTGGCACCGGGCCGAGGCCGAGATCGACAGGGAGGCAGCCCTGCCACTGACGGCAGGCGATGCCCTGCCGGAAACCCGCGAGGTCGCGAGCTCCGACGTGTTGACGGTGGAGGCTTTGGCGGTGCGCACCGGCATATCGGGCAAACAGGCGCAGGAGCTGATCGACAGGCTGGGAAACGACAGGGCGGCGATCGAACAAGCCGCGCGCAACCTCAAGGGGAAGCAGCGGCTCGGGGAGTGACAGATGATCAGAAAACTCAAAGACGGAAAATATCGCCTCTATTCGCGCAAGAAGGACGAAAAGACCGGCAAGCGCCGCAATCTCGGCACCTTCGATACCCGCGAGGCCGCCGAGAAGCACGAACGCGAGGTGCAGTATTTCAAGAGGCATTGAGGGGCGTTGGTGGCCGGTGCCCGCCAAGCAGTTGCGCCGGATGGCTGGCGGAACGTGAATCCAGCCGCAACAAGCCGTCGCGAAGCCACTACCGCTGCTACAGGCCAAGCGACGACCACTACACGCCCTACAGTAGAGAGCAGCGCCCCTGCATCTCGCCGTATCTCGATGCCGGCGCTGCGCCGCACAGCCTCCCGACGATGGCGCCAGCTATGTCGAAGCGAGCGACACGTTGCCAATGGACGGCTAGGTTCCGTCGCAGGAAGCCGGCGCCGCCTGGCTTCCGCCCCACCACGTGCAATATTGCTTCAGCCGCTAGCGCTCCTATCGGCCGGGAGACAACAGCTATCAGCCCTATTCCGGCGGCCCCACAGGCAGTGCGAGTAGGCGGGCGCTGATAGATAGGCGCGCGGCTGTCGGGCATCTAGACATGACCCGCTCGCGCTCGCGTGGGCGTGTTTGCTCTCCCAAAATCACCGTCTTATAGTCCGCTTCTTATTTCGGGGGGTAGCTCAATGATTTCCGAGGCGAGCGTTCGGCGCGCGATCAATCACTTGGGATCATTTGGAGATACCGACCTCTTTCCGCGCCTACCTGAGATGCGATGCTTTCTCGAGCGGCCCGGGACCATCGCCAAAGACTGCGAAAATCTAAACATCGGACAATACATGCCGGTCGGTGTTGTAGAAACCCTGACCCCCAAATCGTGGCTCGGGTTCAGGATTGCCCACCAGCTTACTGCATCCGATAACGTAATCTACCTTGCTGGGCTTCTGGATTGTGCTCCTTACCTAGAATCGGCTCGACTTCCGAAGGATGAAAACGAGGCGTTTGCTTATCGTTTCTCTGAAGGCGAGTCTCTAAGGATATTTGAGCCCGCGCGCGGCTATCACCAATGGTTGGCTCATCTCTCCGGACTGAGTGGACCAGAGAATCCGTTTGCAGAGGATCGTCCAGCGATTGTTACTGATATTTCCGACTTCTATCAGCGGATATACTTTCACCGGATTGAGAATGTCCTGCAGGATGCTGGATGCCCCAAGGGGCCGTCTGATCTGGTGAAGAAGATAATTAAGACAACCCGTGCCAGGCAGTCCTACGGCCTGCCTGTCGGGAGCACCGCTTCGCGCCTGCTAGCTGAATGTCTGCTGAACGATACAGACATGCTCTTGAAGAACATGGGCGTCAAATTCACCAGATACGTGGATGATTTTCGCATTGCTGTACCTGCCGGGATGGAAGCTCATTCCATCCTGTGTCGGCTTGCTGAACATCTAATGGTCACCGAGGGGCTGTCCTTGAATGTGACGAAAACGAAGTTGACGACAGTCAAAGAGATGGAGCGTTCTTCGAAGGCGCGCCTGCAAGACGTGTTCACCACCGCTGAGATGGAAAAGATGCGGGCCTTTATAACCTTGAGCTATGGCGACGATGACGAGCCAGAGGACGAGGACATTATCACGAATCCGTTCATTTCGGCAGAATTTTTACTGGATAGGCTGGATGAGATAGGTGACAAAAAAGGCGCCGATCTGTCGGTTTTCAAGGCCATCCTCCGGGCGCTTCGGTTCTTGCCAGACATCGATGCAGTCCGACTGCTCGATAAGCATGCTGACCTGCTTTATTATGTACCCCGCGAGTATTGCCTCGCCCTGAGCGCGGCGTCAAAGCAGGATAATTTCCCTGCCGAGCTCGTAAAGGCCAGGGTTATAGCGTTGCTTGCTATGTCACCCTATTCGGACCTTGCTTATGTCAGATCGTGGCTGTTGAATCTGTTTGTTGACGGCTCACTGCCGGTTTCTCTTTCCGACTGGCAGTCCTACGATTTCAACAGGAGCATAATCGAGCGTCGTTCGAATTTCTTTTTCCGGGGTCTGGCGAACGACCGTGCATATTTCCGAGCACTTAAGACGCAGCTCGGCTCGCTTAGCGAATGGGACAAGCCAGCCGCTCTAATGGCGGGGATGTGTTTGCCCTTAGACGAATACAAAAACTGGCTGGCGGTCGCGCTGCCGCAGCTCACTACCCCATTTGCAGCCACATATGCCGCTTGGCTGAAGGACCGTCACGGCACACTGCACCAGTTACTTTCGGAGCCGCATGAGCCTGTGTGCACGTCCCTCTAGGCTCTCCAGCGGCGCATTACCCACGCAATATAAACCGCTGGTAGGCGTTCAAAAGATCATTGCAGGTCATGTCCGCTAGCTCGAGGCTCGTGACGGCGATTGAGGTTGGCCCCATGGCGTTGCGGATGTCCCTCTCAATGACGCGCTTATTGGAATGGGACAGTCCAAAGCTGGTGCCGAGTACGTGCCTTGGCGTAACTTCCTCTCGGATGCTCATCAGTTCCATGTTCATGTCGCCGTAGGAAAAGCCCAAATAAACGACCATTTCGGCTTCCGCGATAACTCCGCGCATTCGCTCAAGCATCGTGTCATCGTCCACGCGCTCGGTGAATGTCCTTATCTGAGCGGCTATTTCTACAAGGTTTGCTGAGTGCGGTAGCGCCCCATACGGCACACCTTGTCCGGCGTTTGTTTGCCACGGCAGCCTACCAACCTGTCCGTAGGGATGAATGATATTGACACGGTTCACCAAGGCCTGTGCCTCATTGTGTGGCATACGCAAGTAGTTGGCCAGCGCCTGAGCTAGATAATGCTCGATGCAGCGATCATAGTTGAATGTTATGAAAGCCACATCGTCGAACATATTTTCAATGTTGGAACGCTTCACATTTTCCATCAGAATCTTGCAAAAGGTTGCGTGCCAGCTTTCAGGTATGCTGCCGAAGAGGATTCTATCGCTCACCTGAGGGTTGCAGAAAATCTTGCTCCCTTTTTCGGCGTGCAGGATCGACATGGCGATCCCGAGCTTGCCCATAAGCACGACCTTCTCGTCGTCGCTGTGGGTGTTTAGGTAATTGTCGATTGAGGGGGCCTGCGGCATCCCATCGGCAATGCTCCAACCCGCGTGAAGATAAGGGTTGATGTCATTTTTTCCAGTAGCGGCAACTATTTTGCGAAGCGCGTCGCTTATGGTAAAGTCGCCCGCCGATTGTTCATAGCCATTCTTGAATTGTATTCGCACTTTCTCTGCAATGATGCCTTTGAGTTCCTCGCCCATGGGCAAGCCGACCTCGCGACTGCCGCCGGCACCGACTATAAAAACAGTTTTTTTACTGAACACCCCAAAAGCCCCATAGTAAGATTAGAACGTTCGATCGGCGAGTTGCCGCTCGCTAGAATCGTATAGCAGTCGAGCAATTTTTTAGATTGAGTTTTGGCCATTTTCCCCATCTTACCGTTTCGCCCGGCGCGCTCCCTCCACCGCATCCAGCCGTTCCTGCAAATTCCCATTCAGCACGATCATCTCCTTGAGCGCCTTCACCGCATCGCCCTTATGCTGGGCAATGAACCTGTCGGCGATTGCCTGCAGCGCAGCCTCCTGGCGGCTGTCCAGTGTCACGATGTGGTCCATGGCGGTGCCTCCAGCGTTCCTGTTGAAATTGAACAAAACGGGAACAAAAATGTCAAGAGCGAATTGACTCTGCGAGGAATGCCTTCCTATTTGTCAGTGGGTGGGGCGGTTGCTCACAAATCGAGGAGAGCCGCGATGGGCAGACGAAAAAGCCGGTTTGACAGGCTGTCGGCGAGGGATGCGGAGGCGATCATCAGGGACGCTTTGAGCCTGCGCCGGACGGTGCTGTCGTCGCAGCTGCATCTGAAGGCGCATGGCGAGCTGTTCTGGCAGCTTTGCGGGCTTGTCGAGAAGTTGCACGAGGTGCTGGCCAGCGTAGCGGAGAAGGAGCCCGATTATCGGATGGCGGAGCTTGGCCTGCTTCCCCTGCCCGAGGATTACTCGACCCAGAAATGAGCCATGGCCGGGCCGATGGACAGCGTTGGACGTGCCGCCAAGGCCAACATGCTGCTTATCGTGGAGTGCGGCCACTGCTATCATGTCGGGCGCTTCAGGGCGAATGACGTGGCCCAGGTGGTGGGCTGGAACAAGCCGCTGGAAGCGATCAGGTTCAGGTGCAAGCGATGCAGCCGCAAGGACACGACGGTGAGGACGCAGTTCATCGACCAGGACCATCCGCCCAAGGGCTACATCTGGGTGCTGCAGAAATTCAAGCGCTAAAACAATGAGCCTTGCGCCGGCGCCTGCTGCGGAAACTTGATCTGTGTCGCCGGCTTGTCGACGATCACCAGCGCATCATCGGGCGCCGTGCGCTGCAGGTGCCTCGCCTCCGACCACGGCGCGGTGAGCCAGGTCTCGGTTTCTTCCGGCGTGGTCAGGATCACCGGCATCGCCTTCTCGTGGATCGGCGCGACCAGCGCGTTGGGCCTGGTCGTCATGAAGCCATAGACCTGGTGATCGCCGGGGCCGTCCTTGACTTTGCGAATGCCCTGCCAATGCGTCCACAGACCGGCAAAGAAGAACAGCGGGCGGTCCTCGCCGAGTGCAAACCAGTAGTTGCGCTGGATGCCGGTCTCGGGGTCCTTGTCGCCGGGCGTCGGGCTGGGCTCGGCGAAGCTGGTGACGGGCACCACGCAGCGGTTCTCGATGCCGAGATATTGCTGCCAATGGCCGTATTGCGGATTGCGGATGTTGGTGGTGCCGTAGTCGGCCTTGCCCTTCACCCGCTCCAGTGGCGTCGGCATGCCCCACAGCAGATTGGCCAATTCGCGTTCGCCGTCCGGCGCGTTGCGCACCACCGGGCCTGGCTGGTTGGGATAGATGTCGATGGAGGGTTCGAGATTGCCAAGGATGTCACGCAGGGCGCGTGTCCACTGGCGGATGGCCTCCTGGCTGGTCGTGATATTGTAAAGATTGCACATTTCAGGCCGTTCCCGGATGCTCACGCATCTTGTTGGAAACGGCCCGGAATTTCCAGCGCTGTCCGTTGGGTTGCTGACACGGCAGGCCGTGTCAGCAATGTTTGTGAGACCTACCGCGCCGATTGTCTCATGGCTTGTGCGGCTACCGCCGCCAGAAAAGCCCTCGCCGCGGCATCGCAGGCCGCTCGAGACGGGCCTTTGGCGAAAAGAAGAAGCTCGGCGGCTCGAATGTTGAGCCCGTGCTTCCTTGCGAATGTGGCTAGATCGTAAGGCTTGTTGTCGTAAGGTTCGTCGTCGTCGTAGTCGATCGTCAGATCGTAGTTTTCTTTCATTTTCTTCCTCCCTTAGCGATCTCCCCCCTCCAGTCGCTAACGCAAAATTAACGTCGATGGCGGCGGGCGAGTCCACCAATCAGAGATTGTGTAAAAAACGTACGAGCTCGGATGCTCGCCCTCGCAACGGGCCGCGAGCAATCGCCGCGGACCGGACCGGTCGAAAGAGCCGATTATGATGGCAACGTTGGAAAAGCCTGCCACGGCCTGGCGCCACGGGGGTGTCCGCGACGCCTAGCGTGCCTAATGGCCGTCATTTTCATCTTCCAGGCCCGGTCCGCAAGCCGGCCTCGTTGGGTTCGGCTAAAGAATAAATCCGGCCAATAGCACCGTAAGGAGCAGCGACAGCGGAACGGCCGCAAGACACCAGATCTCCAACGTGTTGTTTTGCAGCGGGTCCATCCTCAGCCTCACTTTTTAGTTTGTCACTGTGACACTAACGGTTGGCCGGAGGTAGCGGTTCCAAGCGACGCCGTTCATAGAGCACTGCCTGTGCTGCATATTAGCAACAGCTTGACGACCGCTGAGCCCGTACCGCTTGGACAACTTCACTTGGCGCCGGTGGATGCGTATTCCGCAGGACAAGTGCCCCTCCGCATCAGTCGTGCGGGGATCGATCGCCGCCCATGATCAGCGCCGAGCCGGTCATGCCTCGGAACCAATGGCTGCGTCGACCTCCGGCCGAGTTTCGCTACCACCGAGCCGATCCGATGTTCACTCACAGCCAGCGATGCCCGTTTATAGGACCTAAGTCTGACCTGCCTGCGCAATGGTCTCGTGTACGGCCGGCGTCGGGAACAACTGCGGCCGTTTTCAGTTGATGGCGTCACCTCCTCGAGGAGAGATCGGCGCAGAATCAGTCCCTTCATGCGCTGATTAGGGTCTGCCTGCCATAGCTGGATTTGGCAGGCGGACCCTTGGTTCCGTACGCTCCAGATGCAAAGCGGGTAAGCTCTGGATCACTCATCATCCCAGAAATCCTGCAGAGAGGCATGGCGGAGGGCTCCTCGCCCCTGAGATGGTTGGCCTTGCATCCGGCACGACGGCCAGAATGCGCGCAGCGGGGTCGCCCTCAGCCTTCCAGCGCCTCGTGCTGGTAAAGCTCGTCCATGCTGAGCGTCGCCAGCGCGGCGAACGGCGCCTGCTTCTTCACCCGGCCGTGGCTCAGGATCACCACGTCGTCGCAGAACGAGATGGTGCTGCGGTGATGGCTGATGACGATGGTGGTGCGGCGGCCGGCGCGCGACTTCAGCGTCTCGACGATTGCTGCTTCCGACAGGCCGTCCACCGCATTGGTGGCTTCGTCGAGGATGAGGATATCGGGATCGCGCACCAGGGCCCTGGCCAGCGCGATCCGCTGCCGCTGTCCGGCTGAAAGGTTGACGCCGCGGTAGCCTACAACGGTCCTGTAGCCTTGCGGCAGTTGCTCGATGAAGCCATGCGCTTCGGCCAGTTTTGCCGCGCGCTCGGCGTCGTCGGCCGAGGCCGCGTCCTGGCCGTAGATGATGTTGTCGAAAATCGTGCCGTCGACCAGTTCCAGCTCCTGGCTGGCGAGCGCGATGTGCTGTCGCCATTGGCTGGGGTCGATCCGGTCGAGAGGCGATCCATCGACGAGGATCCTGCCGCTATCCGGTTCGACGAAGCGGCACAGGAGATTGACGATCGTCGTCTTGCCGGCGCCCGACCGGCCGATCAGCGCGGTCGAGCGGCCGCTGTGCAGGTCGAAACTCGCCGCATGCAGCACCACCGCGCGCTGTTCCTCGCCGGTATCGGGGCCGGAATAGGTAAAGGTGACGTCCTCGAACTTGATGCCTTGGCTGAGCCCGGGGAACGCCGCGTCGCCTTGCGGCGGCTGGGGCTTGCCGGATGGGTCCAGCATCCACGTCACCTCTTCAAGCGATCCGCTCAGGCCCTGCAGCTGGCTCCAGGCCATTTGCAAAGACCGCATATAGGGCTGCAGCCGGTAGAGCAGAATGACGAAGGCGACGATCAACGGGAAGCTGACATTGGCGAACCAGGCGCCGATCACCACCGCCAGGAACAGCATGGCGTGCAGAACCTCGGTCAGCGGCGGCAACGCCCCCTGGCGCGTCAAAAGCACGAACGCCGCCCGGCGCACCGCATCCGATGCCTGGTCGAAGGCCGCCTTCTCGCGTTGCTCCTGGCCGAAAATGCGGATCAGCCGCCCGGCATGCACCAGATGCAGCATCTGCGATGCGAGCTGGCTGTTGCGGGAGGCGACGCTGCGGCTCGGCGCCTTCAGATTGGCCGACAGCATGGCGTGCGCGACCTGCACCAGCGCCAGGCCCAGCGTGACCAGCAGCGTCATCTGCCACGACAGGAGCAGCAGGAAGGTCAGGAGGATGATTGCGGCCGATGCGTTGACGATTGCCCCAAGCGTGATCTGGATGGCATCCGACGCCCGCCAGGATTCGTTGGAGATGATGTTGAGCAGCCGTCCAGGGCTTTGCTGCAGAAAGAACGGGTAGCCTACCCTAAGCAGCTGCTCCGACAGCGCGCTGCGAATCGAATGACTGGCCTTGCCGTAGATGAAGGTGGTCAGCAGCGTGTTGGCGTAGGCGAACAGGTTCTTCAGAACGATCGAGCCGAGGATGGCGACCGATATGACGATCAGCCGGTCGCGCTCGCTCAGGCTCGCTCCGACATGCTGGAAGACGGCGGAAAAGCCGGCCATGCCGGTCTGCCCCTGCCCCATGATTATGTTCAGCAACGGGATGATCAGGCCGATACCAAAACCTTCGAGCGCGGCGCTGAGCAGCCCGAGCACCACCACGGCGGGAAGCAGCCGCAACTGCTTTTGCCCGAGCGCACGGCGCAGCATCGGCAGGCTAGGCGGCATCATTCGCATGATAGCGGATCACCTCGCCTCGGCATTTGCCTGTTGCTCCTGTCGCATTTCCGTTGTCTTTGGCGATTTCGCCAGCAAAAGCACCGCGAACTTGGCCGCGCCGAGCAAATTCATGCCGATGATCGGCCAGTGCGACAGCTTGAGTTCGCGATCGAACAGCGGGCCTTTCCTCAGTTCGCGCAAGGCCGCCCTCATAGACCAGTAGAAATGCCGAAGCAGCCACGGCGCATGGCGGACATGTTTCAGGCAAAGCCCGCCATTGCCCATGCTGTAGTCGCGATGCAGCTTTTCGATGGCTTTGCGGTCGCGTCGGCCGTGATGGTGATAGATGGTCATGTCGGGCACATATTCGACCGGAATGCCGAGCAGCACCGCCCGGACGAGATAGTCCGTATCTTCCGCCGAGCGCAGCGGGCCGCCGGCGCCGAAGCGTTCGTCGAAACGCCCGATACGGGCGGCGACATCGCGGTGCATCGTCATGTTGCAGCCAAGCACGAAGCCACCGGGATGGACATCCGGCGTAAGCCGCGCGCGCACCGGCGACCGCTTGATGGTGAACGGCAGGTCGCGGGCATCTCCAATCTCGACGCGGCCGCCGCGGATGACCCGTTCGCCGGCCGCATAGTGCCGCTGCAGATCGCGCAGATAATCCTTGTGGACCGCGCAATCATCATCGACGAAGACCAGCACGCGGCCCCGCGCGCGCTCGAGCCCGGCATTGCGGGCGGCCGCCAATCCGGGTCGTGGTTCGCGAATAGCCGTGAACGGGATGTCCGAAAGTTCGGCGATGCTGGCCAGCCGTTTGGCCGTGCTGTCGGTCGAGCCATTGTCGACAACCACCAGCTCGGCGGCAAAGTCAGCATGGGCGCGGCACGCAGCCTGGATCGACTTTATGCAAGGCTCGAGCACGCTGACGCGGTCGCGTGTACAGACGATGAAGCTGACCGCCGGCGCCGGTCCATGCTGCGGCCGCGGCGACATGGCCGCCGGTACCGTCGAGTGGCCGCGCTGCTGAAGCTGGTGCGATTTGACGAACATGCGTTGCTAGCTCAACTCAAGGGAAGGCAAAACCGCCGCGGCCGGCACGGATTGCAGATAACGCGACAGGGCATCCACCTGCCTGGTGACCGACATCGAGGCGAGGCTGAAGCGCGGCGCGAAGGCACCGGTTCGAAACACGTATTGCTCGCGGCGCCGGATGAGCTTCCATTTCGCCGTCCGTGTCAGGAATTCGTGCATCAGCAGCGGCTGTCTTTCTCCCGATATCAGCTGATAGAGGAAATAGAACAGGTTCAGTGTGCCGGCCTGGTAGCTCGGCCGCGTCTCGGCCGGCAGGGCGGCAATCCTTTCTTCCAGCGCAAGGATCCATTCGGCGGCACGGCGAACCGTGCCAATCGACAGGACCTCACCGATGTCGCGGAGGCCTTGCGTCTCTTGTGCGAGCCCTTCGCGCTCTAGGTTCTCGGCGACGATCTTCAAATGCGTCCTGCGCATTTCGCGCTTGTGCCTGTTGGTCACGCTGTCGTCGTGGATACGATAGGCGATCAGGCTTTCGGGGATCATGGCCGCCGGGTAGCGGTCGGTCAGCCGCCTGAACAGGTCGAAATCCTCGGCATGCTTGTAGCTCGTGTCATAATATAGAACGTCTTCTTCTATGACATTCCTGTTGTATACCACGGTGGAGTGCATGAAGATCGTGAAGAACATCGACAATATCCGCAAGCTATTGTCCTGGAATATCGGATCGGGCGAACCCCTGACGACGCGGTTGCCGAGCAAGGTGTCGAAGCCTGCACCGCACAGCGCAAGGTCAGGCTGCTGGTTAAATAGCGCGACCTGCCGCGACAGGCGCCGGGGATAGGCAATGTCGTCGGCATCCATCCTGGCGACCAGATCGCCGCGGGCCACCGCCAAGCCTTCATTGAGCGTTGCGATCAGGCCACGGTTTTCGCGTGAGATGATCGAGATGCGGCTGTCGGCCTGGCGATATTTCTGCAGGATCTGCAGCGAGTTGTCCGTCGAGCCGTCATTAATGGCGATGACCTCCACACGCTCGTAATCCTGGCGCAGGATGCTGCCCAGCGCAGCGGCGAGGTAAGGTCCCGCATTGTAGATCGGCAGCAGAACTGACACCAAGGGAGCAGCCATGATCAGCTCCTATCGGTTCGTTGCAGCTTGCGTGGCAACGGTGAAGTGCCACCATCAAGCGGCCTGCCCAGATATGCTCCCGCCGCGAGCCATCCGGCATTGCCCACGTCGATGCCTGCCGGGGTGGCGCCGCGGCCTTTTCGAGCAACATAGGGGAAATGGCGCTTGAGGCTGTTGAGCGGCTTCTCGAAAAGCAGCCACGAGACCAAGGCCAGCATGAGCGTCGCCGCTCCCGCGACCAGGAACCGTCCCGGCCCTTGTTCCGAGACGTTGAGCGGGATCCAAGGCTGCGATTTGACGGCGAGCGACAGCACTATGGGATGGTAGAGATAGACGCCATAGCTGATGCGGCCAAGGCCAAGCAGCGGTGGCAGTTCGAGAAGCTTTCCGATATAGCCGCCAACGCCTGTCGAACAGCTTGCAACGATGACCACCAGCGGCACGAGAGGCAGGATCTGCAACAGCAGCCAGCGGGCCCATTCCTGCCCCGGATTTGCCGGCGCCGGCGCAAACCACTGCAGAACGAAAAACGCCGCAGCGAGCCCCGGCCAGCCAACTCGAAGCCATTGCGGCAAGCCAGCAGCTCTTGACCGGTAGGCGGCAAGCAGCGCACCGGACGCCAGCGCGTCCATCGACGCCGGCGGCAGCAGGTCGCGCGCCAGGCTGGGCGTTCCAGCGATCGGCCAGTAAAAGCGATAGGCCAGCGACAGCAGTATGACGCCGGCGCAGATCGCTTCGAGGCGCCGGCGCGGCGCCAGCAAAACGATCAGCGGCCAGGCGATGTAGAACTGCTCCTCGATGCTCAGGCTCCAGAAATGGCAGAGCAGCCACGGCGTCCATTCATTCTGCGCTGCGTACCAGAAATTCGACAGGTAGAGCGCATGCCAGACCAGCGAACCCCTCGACTGCTCCAGGTCCACCAGCCAGACGAAACCCAGCACGGCGAAATAGGGCGGGAATATCCGCAGCGCCCGCCTGACATAGAAGGATTTCAGCGCCGGTCCGGTTTCGAATTCGGCGGCCGATCTGGCTTCGAGCAGCAGGCGGGTGATCAGAAAGCCGCTCAGCACGAAGAAAAGACGCACGCCGATATGGCCACAGAACGAGGACCCGCCCGCCGCAAAGAAATGGGAGTACAGCACCATCGTCACGGCGATGGCCCTCAGCGCGTCCAATTGGGTGTCGCGCGCGTTTCCCATTAGCGGCGTATGCCGGCGGGACGGCGAAACTGCCAATCGGTCAACATGGCGGCGTCGTTCACGGCGCATTTCCAATCGGAAGCGCCCCCCTCACGCAGAATAGGGCCACCGTTGTGCAACGCAACACAAAAAGTTGACACATTTGAAACAGGAACGTGAGGTGCGGCTAATAAAGGCCAAAAAACTGCAGGAAACAGCCCGAATTGTCCATTTTTGACGATTTTCGCGCGCTGCCTTGGCTCGCCGATATCGGCGGCAGGGTGCTGCGATGCAACATGTTCGCCGCCCGTACGGACCGATCCGATGCTCGGCGACCTTTCTGCTGCGCTGGCGCGGCAGCTGTTAGCGCAACAACAGCGGGAGCAAGCGCGCGAGCCTCCAGCCCGCCTCCGAGTTACGCCTCCTTGCTCGCGTTCGCGAGCGCCACTGTGCGACGCTCCGGGAGGCCCATTCCGACGAGCGCGCCGGCGAGCGAGAGCAGAGCGGAGACGTCGATTGCCGAGGTGAAGCCATCACTGAACGCGTCGGTGGACGCGAAGCTTCCGGTCCCGGCGAACACCGCACCGGCGATGGCGATCCCGGACACGCCGCCCAGAAAACGGAATGTGTTGAACGTGCCGGCGGCCTTGCCGACTTCCGGTCGCGCAACCGCATTGAGGACCGCGTTCTGCGCGGCCGGCATAGCCATCGACACGCCGGCACCGGTAATGATCAGCGGCGCGACTAGCTGGATATAGGGCAGATCAGGTGCTGCGATCTGCGCCAGCCAAGCCATTCCGGCTGCCTGCAGGATCAATCCGACCACGACAAGCCAGCGCTCGCCGACGCGGTTGATCAGGCTGCCGGCGATCGGTGCGACCACGAAAAGCGTGGCGGTCCAGGGCAGCAATCCCATGCCGGCGCCGAGCGGCCCACGGCTCTGGGAAAACTGCAGAAACTGCGGCAACAGGAATACGAGGCCGTACATGGCGGCGCAGAGCAGCAAGTTCGCCCCTACGCCCGAGGAGAATGCGCGCGCCCGAAAGAACCGCAAAGGCAGCATGGGCTCACGGGTACGCAACTGCCAAAGGACGAATGCGATGGCGAGAAGCAGTCCGGCAGTCAGCGCCGTCAGCACTTCAGAGCCGCTCCAGCCCACGATGTTGCCGCGCATCAGACCCCAGACCACTCCAAATGCCGCCGCAGTGACCAGCACGACGCCAAGGACATCGATTGCCGTGCCCGGCCCGTGACTCTCCGGAATTCGACGCATCACCAGCGGGATGAGAACGATGCCGACCGGGACATTGAGCCAGAAGATCCAGTGCCAGGAGAGGCATTCGGAGATTGCACCGCCCGCCATCGGGCCGATGATCAGGGCCAGTCCGGTGATGCTGCTGAAGATACCCAGCGCCTTGCCTCGTTCCTCCGGGGGAAAAGCGACGCTCAGCAGCGCCATTGCCAGCGGCATGACCATTGCGGCACCCGCGCCCTGAACCGCGCGGGCCGCAATCAGCAATCCGGCATTTCCAGCGAGCGCGCAGGCAACGGACGCTGCGACGAACAGCGCCAATCCGGCGATGAAGATGCGGCGTCGGCCGAACCGGTCACCGAGCGCCGCCCCGGTCATGAGCAGGACGGCAAAACTCAAATTGTAGGCGTTCATCGTCCATTGCAGCGTCTCCAGCCAGGCATCGAGTTCGACCCGCATCGTACTTAATGCGGTCGCCACGACCATCGCATCGAGAACGACCATCAAGGAGCCTATCGACGTGAGGGCGAGAACCCAGACCTTCGTTGATGCCGCGCTTTGCTTGCTCATGACTATGGATGCCTCCGGCTTGAACAGAGGGCCCGCCAGGTTCGCGGGCCCACGATGCAGAGACGCGTAGGCACCACCAAAGGATTCCAGCTAAAGAAAGTTTTTTCGACCGAATCCTTTTGCCATCGTCGAGCGTCTATAGGACGCTGCGCCCGATGGCGGGCGCCTCTGCCTGGGAGATACGCATGAAATCGACCCTTGTGCGATGACCGGATCCGCAATCGGCACGCCAGAAGGACGGGAGCCGTTTGACCGGCTGCTCGGCGAATTGCGGCCGAAACTGCACCGTTATTGCGCCCGCATGACAGGTTCGGTGATCGATGCCGAGGATGTCGTTCAGGAAGCTACGGTCAAGGCGCTCGAGGCGTTCCCCGGGACCGGGCCGATAGCCAATGTCGAGGGCTGGCTGTTCCGCATCGCGCACAATGCAGCACTCGACCACCTACGCCGTCGCGCCAGGGTTGATGCCGCGCATGCCGTCGAGGATATCGACACGATACCTGACCCCGGCATGTCGGCCGAGGGCCGGCACACTGCAGCCGCAAGCCTGCGGACCTTCATGCGCCTGCCCGCAGCGCAGCGTCGCAGCGTCATCCTCATGGATGTGCTCGGCTATACGATCGAAGAGATTGGCAACATTATCGACAGCAGCGTTCCGGCGGTGAAAGCCGCACTGCATCGCGGCCGTCTGCGCCTGCGCGAAGTCGCCGGCGAGCCTGACGATCGGCCTGTGCCGGTGTTGGCCGAGCCCGAGCGGGCGCGTCTGGCAGCCTACGTGGAGCGGTTCAACGCCCGCGACTTCGATGCGATCCGCGACATGCTGGCCGAGGACGTGCGGCTTGACCTCGTCAACCGGCTCCGGGCGAGCGGCCGCACGAAAGTGGGCCGGTACTTCCACAATTACGCGGGTATCCACGATTGGCGGCTGCTTCCAGGCCTGGTCGATCGGCACCCAGCCATTCTGGTGATCGATCCGGATGACTCGGCCGGAGGGCCAAGATACTTTATTCTGCTGGAATGGGCGGGCGACAGATTGGCGAGAATTCGCGATTTCCGCTATGCGCGCTACACGCTTGATGGCGCCGAGGTGGTGGCCCTGCAAGCATAGCAACTCTCTTTCAGAATATCGAACCGAGCACGGGCCAGCCCGCTTTCTTGGAACGCACCAGCTATTTTGGATCGCGGCCGCTTGCCATCCAAGCGGCCGCCCTTTTCCGCCGATCCGGCTTTAAGCCGGTTGCAACTCCCTGCGCGGCAGCGGCGGGAAGGCGATCGCAATCGCCATCGCGCCAAGCCCGACAAGAGCCGAGCCGATGAACAGCCAAGAATAGCTGGCATAGGCATCGAACACCATGCCGCCGGCGAGCGGGCCGAAAGCCATGCCGAGGCTGGACAGCATGGTTACGGCACCGAACACCGTGCCGAGGATGCGCTGGCCAAAATATTCGCGCGCCAGCACCGCATAGAGCGGCATGACGCCGCCATAGGTGGCGCCGAAGATGACAGCGAGCGTGTAGAATTGACCAAGCTCGCTGACCGCCAGATAGGCTGCGATGACCACGGCCTGTATGGCCAGCCCGGTGATCAGCACCGGTTTGACGCCCAGCCGATCGGCAAGCACGCCGTAAAGCAGCCGGCCACCTAGCCCTGCCAGGCCCTCGATGCTGTAGATGCTGACCGCCGCCATCGGCGCTATGCCGCACAGCATGGCATAGCTCACCATATGGAAGATCGGCCCCGAATGCGCTGCGCAGCAGGCAAAGAAGGTCAGTCCCAACACGATGAATTGAGGCGAGCGCAGCGCCTGCGGAACCGTCATGCCGGCGCCCTCGGCGGCAACGCTTGGGGCAGCGCCGTCGGCAGCGGGCTTGGGCGGTTGGCGCACAAGAAGCGCGGCCGGCAGTAGCAGCACCCACGCCGTTATGCCGATATCGAACATTGCGGTACGCCAGTCGTAGGCCGAAATCAGCCAGCGGGCGAAGGGCGAGATGGTCATTGGCGCCACGCCCATGCCGGCCGAGACCAGCGAGACGGCGAGGCTGCGGTTCGTGTCGAACCAGGCGGATGTGAGCGCGATCATCGGCGCGAAGAAGGCGCTTGCCGCGAGGCCGACGAGCACGCCGTAGGCCAACTGGAAAACGAGCAGCGAACCGGTGCGGCTGGCCAGGACCAGCGCCAGGCCGAGCAGCACGGCGCCGGTCATGACGACGATGCGGGCGCCGAAGCGGTCGTAAATGGCGCCCCAGGCGAAGCCGCCGAGACCCATTACAAGGAAGTTCAGCGTCATGGCACTCGATATGCCGGCGCGCGACCATTGTGTGTCGAGCGCCATCGGTTCGAGGAAGATCGCCAGCGAGAACATCGCCCCGAGGGCGACACAGGTCATCAGCGCGCCAGCCGCGACGATAACCCAACGATAGGGAAGGCTCATTTCAAGTTTCTCCCATGCCGGAAGCGTTGATACGGCACGACCTTTTCGAGCTTCGCCGAGCCGCTTGCGTCCGAAGGACGTTGGACAACTTTTGAATCCGACAATCCGGTTGCATTTTTTATCCAGTCAGGAAATTGCGCCGCTCAATTGTTCCATTCCATTGACCGTGCATCGTCCTGAGCTAGATTTCCAGCCTGGCGATCAGGAGCTATCGGGCATGGAACTTCATCGCGGCCGTCTCATCGACCACATCCAGTTGGTGGTCAGGGATCTTCCGGCCAGCCGGCGCTTTTACGAGGCGGTTCTCAACGTGCTCGGCGTACCGATCGGTGGCGCCGGCAATGATTATTTCTGGGCCGACGAGCTGTTCATCTCCAGCCCCGACAGCCCGGCAGCCCAGGGAAAGCTGACCGGCCGCCATCACCTTGCCTTCCAGGCAAAGGACCGTGCGATGGTCGATGCCTTCTACAAGGCCGGGCTTGAGGCCGACGGCACCGACAATGGTGCGCCGGGCGAGCGGCAGCACTATCACCCCGGTTACTATGCCGCCTTCCTGCTCGATCCCGACGGCAACAATATCGAGGCCGTCCATCACGGCCCGGCCAACCGCAGCGCCGAGTCAGTGAAGATCACGTTCTGATGATCGGGTGATGGGGGCAAGAATCTTGCTTGCGACGGCGTCGGATCGGCTGCGGAGGCCATTCCGCCCCGCCCTATCGCGTCAGTGCCGCCATTTGGCCCGCCAGGAAGTCGACGAACAGCCGCGCCCGGACCGGCAGCTGCCGCCCGTAGGCATGGACGATGTGCACCGGCATGGTCGGCATCGCCACCTCGGGCAGGATGCGGACCAGGCGGCCCGCGTCGAGATCGTCCTGCACCGCAAACCGCATCAGATGCGCGATGCCGGCGCCAGCAAGTGCCGCATTGCGGATGGCGCCGCCGTCGTCGGTGTCTAACCGGCCATCCGGCACGATCATCGCGCCATCGGCAAACGTGACCGGATAAGGCCGGCCTGCCATCTGGTGGCGGACGAAATCATGATCCCGTAGGTCCTCGACCGATGCCGGACGGCCGCGCCGCTCGACATAGGCTGGCGATGCCACCAGCACGATCGGCAGATTGGCGATCTTGCGGGCAACCAGCCCGGTGTCCGACAGCGCCCCCATGCGCACGGCAACATCATAGCCTTCGCGGATCAGGTCGGCGTGACGGTCGGTGACGCTGAGCTCGAGTTTCACTTCGCCATGCTGCGCAAGGAACGCCTGCGCCCATGCGGCGATCAGGCCGCGCCCAAGTTCGACCGGCGCCGTAACGCGCAGCAGGCCGCGCGCCGTATCGGCCATCTGGACGATGTCCTCGGCATCATCCAGCGCCCTGAGCAGCGGCGCCACCCGCTCGTAGTAGGCGAGGCCTTCGCTGGTGAGCCCGAGCCGGCGCGTCGAGCGCTGGATCAGCCTGACGCCGAGCCGGCGCTCGAGCCGCGCCACGCTTTTCGACACCGCCGACGGGCTGGAGCCGACCAGCCGGCTGGCGGCATGGAACGAGCCGGCATCGACGGTTCGGACGAAGGCGACGAGACCGGCGGTCTTTTCGAGGATGGTGGTCATTCCGGAATTCCAGGCACGAAAGAACGGAGCGTAGGCATCCTAATACGCTTTTTGATCACCATTAGATACCGCTCATCGTCGACAAGGAGAGATTGATGAGCAAGCTGAACGGCAAGGTCGCCATCGTCACCGGCGCATCCAAGGGTATCGGCGCCGCCATTGCCAAGAGATTTGCCACGGCCGGCGCCGCGGTGATCGTCAACTACGCCTCGTCGCGAGAAGGCGCCGAGCGGATCGTCGCCGAGATCGAGGACCGTGGCGGCCGCGCCCTCGCCGTCCGAGGCGACGTGTCGCAAGCGGCCGACGTGTGTCGTCTTTTCGAAGTGGCAAAATCGGAGTTTGGCGGTCTCGACATACTGGTCAACAATGCCGGCGTCTTCGCATTCGAGCCGCTGGAAGCGGTGACCGAGGCCGAGTTTCACCGTGAGTTCGACACCAATGTGTTGGGCATCATTCTGACCACGCAAGCAGCAGTGAAGCATTTTGGCCCGGGCGGCGGCAGCATCATCAACATAAGCTCGGTCGCCAGCCGCAATCCGCAGCCGAATTCGCTTGTCTACGCCGCCGCCAAGGGTGCGGTGGACACGATCACGCTGTCGATGTCGCGGGAGCTCGGCGCCCGCAATATCCGCGTCAACGCCATCGCGCCCGGCGGTGTCGATACCGAAGGCCTCGCACGCATCGGCATCGTCGGCAGCGAATTCGAGAAGCAGATCGTCGCCATGACCCCGCTCGGCCGCTTCGGCCTGCCCGACGACGTCGCCCGCGTCGCGGTGTTCCTCGCTTCCGACGAGGCGTCATGGCTGACCGGCGAGCGCATCACCGCCTCGGGCGGCTGGCGATAGGCATCGAGGGCCCGGACCTGCCGTTTCGCGGACCATGCCCACGCCGCGCGACGCACTGCAATCGATGACGAGAGCGATCCAGGCCCTATGTTGGGGCGAGGGAGGAGCGCCGTGCGCTATCGATGACCGCGAGATGCCAAGGAGATAACGGATGACGGACGACGAAAAAGCAATCCGAACGCTGGTCGGGACGTGGATGGATGCGAGCAAGCGTGGAGACATCGCGACTGTCCTCAGCTTGATGACGGACGATGCGATCTTCATGGTTCCCGGCCGGGAACCCTTCGACAAGGAGATCTTCGCGGCGGCCGCGCAGGAGACGGCCGGCGTTCATATCGACGGCACCAGCGATATCGTGGAACTACAGCTTCTCGGCAATTGGGCCTTTATCCGCAGCCGCATCGACATGACCGCGATCCCGCCGAATGGCGAGCCGGTCCATCGATCGGGATATGCGCTGACGCTCCTGCGCAAGGAGGCCGATGGTGAGTGGCGGCTCGCGCGCGACGCGAACCTGCTGACCCTGCAAGGCTAGAGCCGGTCTCCGGCATCTCTGCATCGGAAGGCGCGCCAGGGGGAGCGATAAGGTGGCGAAGATGCGTTCAAGGTCGCCCTGAACAGCATACCCCTCCTCCATCTGATCACACCGGCAAGAGGGCATTCGGCTTGACATCGGCGATGGAGGCGAAAGTGTGTGTTTCGCGCACGCCGGGCAGAGGCAGAATAACCCGCTGCAGGAAATCCTGGAACACCGCCATTTCAGCGATCCGCGCCTTGACCAGATAATCGAAACCGCCAACCACCATATGGCACTCCAGAACCTCCGGAGCTTTCGCCACGGCTTCGGCGAAGCGGTCAAAGACATGCGGCGCCGTGTGGTCAAGCCGGACCTCGATGAACACCAGCGTTCCCCTGCCGACCTTGCGCGGATCGAGCATAGCCCTGACCGCGGTGATGAACCCGTCGCGGAACAGGCGCTTCACCCGCTGGCTGGTTCCGGTCGGCGACAGCCCGACACGCCCGGCAAGATCAAGCGTCGTCCGGCGCCCGTCCTCCTGCAGCAGCCGGAGCAGGCTGCGGTCTATCTGGTCGAGGTCGTCCATTCACAATCCACTCTATCTCAGGGATTTATGTGCTGATTTCACGCAGAGATGCCAAAATCAACGTATTTCATCACATCAAACTTCGCAATAGCCTGCGCTTCCCTCACCCACTCAAAGCAGATGTGGTGAGCCGATTTCGACGAACACAGGAGTGCAGGATGACCAGGGAAGCGTTCAGCCAAGCCGGCAAGAGTGCGGCGGAAATCAGCAAGGGAGCAACCGAGATCCTGGTGCTGAGCGAAGCCGACGTGATGGCGTGCATCGACCTCAGCCAGCTTCTCGATGTTCTAGAAGACGGCTTCAAGGCGCTGTCACAAGGCAAGGTCGTCAATCCACCCCGACCACAGCTCGACATCCCCGGAGCCGGCTACAGCCTCGCCATGCCGGCCTGGATGGAGGGCATGAACCTGACCGTCAAGGTCGTCAATGTCTTCGAAGCCAACCTGGCCAAGAACCTGCCCAGCCACCTCGCCACCATCAGCCTGTTCGATCCGCTGTCCGGCCTGCCGGTCTGCATCATGGATGGCACCTTCATAACCGCGGTGCGAACCTCCGGCTCCGCCGTGCTGTCGGTGCGCGCCCTTGCCCGCCGGGATGCCAGGATAGCGACAGTGATCGGCGCCGGCGTGCAGGCCAACCAACACCTGCATCTGTTGCCGCTGGTGCGCGACTTTGCCGAAATTCGGGTCGCTTCGAAGAGCTTCGACGATGCGGCAGCACTTGCCCGGCTGCATCCGTCGGTGGTGGCGGTCGCCGACCTCGAGGCGGCAGTGCGCAGTTCCGACGTGGTGTGCCTGGCGACCCACTCCTACCAGCCGGTGATCGACGCAGGCTGGGTCCAGCCGGGCACGCATGTCTCGTCGGTCGGGGTGGCACCGCCCGGCGGTGAAATGCCGATCGAGCTCATCGGCAAGTCCAGTCTTTTTGTCGAAACCAAGGATGCGTTCAAACCGACCCCGGTCGGTTCCTGCGAGCTTGCCGGCTTCGACCCGGATTTCGGCACCGAGCTTGGCGCCATGCTGCTCGACCGCGCGCCGGGTCGCGTTTCCAATCAACAAATCACCACCTACAAGGCGATGGGCATTGCGATGGAAGACATGGTCGCCGCCGATCTCGCCTATCGTTGCGCCAAGCGTCTGCGCAAGGGAAAGCTCATCGAGCTGTAGGCGCGTTGCCGCGAGCCAGGCGGGATCGACCTTCCTGACAATGGCCCCCTCGCGGAAGCGGCCGGACTAAAGGCGGCCTCTCAGGCCGGCTCGCGCTTCAGCGCCTGCGCCATGCAGTGGATGCCGCCCCCGGTCTTCGAGATTTCGCTCATATCGATGGCCGCCACCTCGAAGCCGCGCGCCTTGAGCTGGCCGATCAGCGTCTGGCTGGACGTCGGCGCGATCACCCGGTCCTTGCCCAGCGACATGAAGTTGCAGCCGAGCGCCATCGTGTCCTGGAACGGCACGTCGATGATCTCGTGGCCCTTGCCTTTCAGCCAGTCGACGATGCCCGGCTCCGTACAGGCAAGGCAGACGGCGGTCAGTTTTTCAGCGATCGGCACCACCATCAGGTCGATATGGACGTAATATTCGTCGATAAAGGCGATGCGGGTCTCCCAGCCCTCCTTGTCGAACCAGGCCTGCACCTGGCGGGCGCCCTCCTCCTGCGTGCGGGCGCCGCCGCAGCCGATCAGCACCACGCCATCCTCGATGACATTGAAGTCGCCGCCTTCGAGGGTGCCGGCGGTGACCATGTCGTAGATCGGGATGCCGAGCTTCTCATAGGTGCGGATCGCCGCGTAGTTCTCGCCGCGCCGCCACCACTGGGCCATGGCCGTGATGATGGCGCCGTAGGGCGTCATGACGCTGGAATCGCGCGAATAGACCTGCATCGGCAGCTCCGGCGTCGGCTCGTGCCAGTGGATGTTGACGCCGAAATGCTCGTAGGCGGCGGCCAGGTCCTTGTGCTGTGCCTGCGCGATCTGGACGTTGCAAGGCGCCTCGCGCAGATGTTTTCGCGACAGCGAGCTGGTCGAGAGATGGCGCAGGAAATTCGGCGAGCCGAGCAGCACGTCGGTCAGCACGTCGGTCTCGTTGGCGAAGCCCCAGGCGGTCAGCGGCTTGGTGCCGCCGGCCGGGTTGCGGCGCTGCAGCGAAAACGGCTCGGCGACGATGCGGTCATGGACGGTCATAGGGTTCTCCTCGTGAAGGGGGCGGCTTGGTTGATCATGCGGCTTGGTTGCCTGGTATCCACCAGTCCCGTCCGCGCGGGGTGGTGATGTATTCCGGCCAGCGAAATCCAATCGGCGGCTCGTAGTCGCAGAGCGGCGCGATCCAACTCGTGCCGCCGATCCCGCCGCCGGTGCGGGCGACGAATTCGTCCATCGCCGCATCGCGGGCGGCCTTGTCTTCCAGCAGGCGAAGTGCCGCGAGCGCGATCGTCTTTGCTGCGCAGGTGACCATCGGGTCGATGGTGACAGAAATGCCACCCAGCGCATTCATCGCCCAGGCCGGATAGGCGTGACCATTCTCCGAGCGCAGTGCCGGGCGGGCTACATAGAACCGCGCCGTCGGCGTGTGCCACGACATGTCGGTGTAGTCGTCTGAGGTGGAATTGAGCTGCGACGGCGGCAGGTCGCGGCGCAGCAGCGCCTCGGCCACCTGCGGCGCAATCAGCCGCTCCAGTTCATAGATGAATGGTTCCTCGGTCGCCTCGCCGCCGGCATTGACCTGGATTTCGCGGGCGATCGCCTTGGCCGTCTCGTCCCAGCGCGGCGGCCCGACCGCCGCCAGCGCGTCGAAGGCAATGCCGGCCATGACGTGATTGGCCAGCCCCGGTCGCGACTTCGACACCCAGTGCCGCTCATGGCGGCAGCCGCTCATCCTGGCTGCGGCTTCCGCATTGCGGTCGAGCACGGCGGTGACCTGCTCGGCCATCGCCAGCGTCGGCGCGCGGATCATGTACTGGATCTCGCCCAGCCCGGCCGGCAGATTGTCGGCAGTCGCCTGGCCCGCCGTCAGGATCGCCTCGCTGATCGACCAGCCGCCCTGGTGCGGCAGCATGGAATCGCGCAGCGCCTTGGAGGCCATATACATCATCATGAGCGCGTCGTTGGCGCCGGGCGCCCTGACCGCCGAATGCGCCTGCGGGATGGGTGCTGCGGTGCCTGCCGCGCTCGCCCAATGTTCCGGCTCGTCGCAGATGAAGCGGTAGATCATCGCGTAGGCCGCACCGCAATGCGTGTCCCAGCGCGCCGTATTGCACAGCGGCAGCATGTAAAAAGGATGGAAGGAGACCATGCCCGCCAGCCCATCATAATAGCCCTTGGCGGCATGGATCGGCTTCGATCCCCTCACCTTCTCCGCCGGTTCGCCGGTGAAGCGCAGCGTGCCTGATATGCCGTGGCGCTGCATCGCCGCCTTGGTCGCCAGCAGCCCGCCCAAGCTGGCAATGCCGAGCCCGGAATGCGGATCGGTGTGGCCGCCGGCCTGTTCGCCGAGGCCCGGACGCGGTCGCTTCACCGTCGCCGCATCCTGGCAATTGCCCGGCACCGCGTCGTATTCGGCATACAAGCCGATCGTCGGGCCGGTCCCGTTGGTCCAGTGGGCGCAGAAGGCGGTCGGCATGCCGCCCGAGCCCTCCTCGACCGAAAACCTTTCGTGTTTCAGATGCTCGACATACCAGGCGGCCGACTGGTATTCGCGCCAGGCGGTCTCGCCGAAGTCGAAGATGGTCCGCGTCCACGCCGACAGCGACGGCTGGATGTCGTCCAGACAGGCAAGCGCGGTCGCTTGCGCCGAGGTCACCGGTTTCTCCATGGCGGAAAGAAAGCAGTGAAGCGCCCCGCCAAAAAGTGATATGTTTTCCCGGCTCATGCAAATTCGGTTCACCTCTTGAGAATTCCCTCGACGCAGGCGCTGCGCGCCCTCGACAGTTTTGCCCGCCACGGCAGCGTCTGGCGCGCCGCCGACGAACTGCATCTGACCCGCAGTGCCGTAAGTCATCAACTGCGCCTGCTCGAGCGCGATCTCGGCTTCGACCTGCTCGAGCGCATCGGCAAGGGCGTAGCGCTCACCCCGCGAGGCCAGCGCTATGCCAGCGATGTGCGCAAGGCGCTGACGGTGTTGGGTGACGCGGTGACGCGCCATGCCGGCACCGGCGTCGGCGGCTCGTTCAGCGTCAGTTGTACGCCGGGTTTCGCCTCGCTGTTCCTGTGCACCCATATCGGCGAGTTCCGGCAGATGTATCCCGATGTCGCGCTGCGCATCCTGACGCCGCGCCGCCTCGACGACGTCAGCAATGCCGAGGCCGACGCCTTCATCGCCTTCGGCGTAGGCAATTGGCCCAACCGCGCGGTCGAGCTGTTGTGCGAGATCTCGTTCACGCCGCTGTGCAGCCCGACGCTGCTCAACAAGATCGGCGGCTTCTCCAAGCCGGCAGACGTGCTGCCCGCCAATCTCCTGCATCTCGGCGATACCGAGGACTGGGCGCGCTGGCTGGCGCTGTCCAAGGTCGAGAACCCCGACCCGGAAGGCGGCATCTTCTTTTCCGACATGAACCTGGTCTTTTCGGCGGCGATCGCCGGCCAGGGCATCGCCATGGGCGACGAGCTGACCAGCGGCCGGGCACTGAGCGAAGGCCGGCTGGTGCGCCCCTTCGACATCGCGATCAATTCACCGCGCTCGTATTTTCTGGTTTCCGAGCACGCCAAGGCGGCGCATCCGGTGCTGGAAGCGTTTGGGCGGTGGCTGAGGTCGAAGCTGTCGGAGAACCAGCGTTAATCTCCCTCCGGAGGGGGAAGATTGGGGCATAGATGAATCAAATTTGCCGATCAGGCGAAAACTATTCGGTTGCGGTGAGCCGCCGCCCTGCCTACGATTTCGCCTACGCTAAGGAAAGGGCAGGATGCAGCAACCCGGCCGGGCCGCAGAGATCAAGGCAATCGGGATCGGCAAGAGCTTCGGCTCGTTCCGTGCGCTGGACGATCTGACGCTCGATATCGGCCGTGGCGAGTTCCTCACCCTGCTCGGCCCCTCCGGTTCCGGCAAGACTACCTTCCTGATGATCCTTGCCGGCTTCATTCAGCCGACCGACGGTCGCCTTTACAGCGACGGCGTCGACATCACCGAGCGGCCGGCCGAGCAGCGCGCCGCCGGCATGGTGTTCCAGGGCTACGCGCTGTTCCCGCATATGAGCGTCGAGGCCAACATCGCCTTCCCGCTCAAGGTGCGCAAGAAATCGGCGGCTGAGATCAAGCGCCGCGTCGGCGAGATGATCGAGCGCGTCGGGCTTAAGGGCCACGAGAAGAAACTGCCGTCGCAATTGTCCGGCGGCCAGCAGCAGCGGGTCGCGCTGGCGCGGGCGCTGGTGTTCGAGCCTGGTGTGCTTTTGCTCGACGAGCCGTTTTCGGCGCTCGACAAGGGCCTGCGCGGCCAGATGCAGGCCGAGATGAAGCGGCTGCACCAGGAGACCGGCACCACCTTCGTCTTCGTCACCCATGACCAGAGCGAGGCGCTGGCATTGTCGTCGCGCGTCGCCATCTTCAATCATGGAAAATTGCTGCAGGTCGGCGCGCCGGACGAGGTCTACGACCGGCCGGACAACCGCTTCGTCGCCGAGTTCCTAGGTGAGATCAACATGCTGCCGCTGAAGGGCGTGCGCCCGGCCGACAATGGCTCGACCGGCCTCTGCGAAGACCGCGCGATCAGCATGCGCTGCAAGGCCGAGAAGGTCCGTGGCGACGCCATCCTGGCGATCCGGCCCGAATACATGTCGATCGCGCCGGAAGCGGCCGCGGGCGAGAACGGCATTGCCGCCACTGCCGTTGCCTCGACCTATCTTGGCGCTGCGACGCGGCTCGATCTGACGACGCGCCAGGGCGCCAAGGTGACGGTGTCGGTGCCGAACGAGGTCGCCGCCTCCGCGCTCAGCAAGGGCAATTCCGTCTGGCTGACCTGGCCGGCGGAGAAAGGCTTCCTCCTTCCGAACGGAGGACAATGACCATCGGCGTGGCGAAGTCGCCAAGCTGACTTTCAGGAAATATCAACGACAAAAAAGGGGAACTGACATGACAAACCAAACCAAGAAAAATTCCATCGAGGCGCTGTCCGCCAGGGCAGTGCGCGGCGAGATCTCGCGCCGGCAGTTCACGCAGCTGGCAGCGCTGGTGCTGGCCGGCACGCCGATGCTGCTGCGCTCGACCGGCGCCTCTGCCGCGGCGAAAGAACTGGTGCTGGTCAACTGGGGCGGCGACGCCATCACCGCCTACGACGCCGCTTACGGCCAGGCCTTCACCAAGGAGACCGGCATCACCGTCAAGATGGACGGCTCCGGCCCGACGGAAGGCGCGATCGCGGCGCAGTTCAAGAGCGGCGCGCCGACCTGGGACCTGGTCGACGTCGATCCGTTCTCGGCGATCACGCTTGGCGCGCAAGGCATGCTCGAACCGATCGATTATTCGATCGTCGACAAGAAGAAGATGCGGCCGGGATTCGGCTGGGAATACGCAGCCTCGACCTATTTCTTCTCCTATGTCATCGCCTACGATGCCGAGAAATACGGCAGCCAGGCACCGACCGGCATGGCCGACTTCTTCGACGTGGCAAAATTCCCCGGCAAGCGCTCGCTCTACAAATGGGGCGTGTCGAGCTGGGAAGCGGCACTGCTTGCCGACGGCATCGCGCCGGCCTCGCTCTATCCGCTTGACCTGAAGCGCGCGCATGACAAGATCGCTGCCTTCAAGGAGAACGTCGTCGCCTATTGGGGTGGCGGCGCCGAAAGCCAGAGCGTGCTGCTCAATGGCGAGGCCTCGATGGCGATCGTCTGGTCGACCCGGGCTTCGCTTATCGAGCAGGATTCCGGCGGCAAGATCAAGTTCATCTGGGACCAGGGCCTGATCTCGCCCGGCGCGCTCGCCGTGCTCAAAGGCAATCCCGGCGGCAAGGACGCGGCGATGAAGTTCATCGCCAGCACGCAGGACCCGGAGAAGGAACTCATCATGTTCGAGAAGCTCGGCCAGGGTCCGGCCAATCCGGCCGCCGACGCGCTGATCCCTGCCGACAAGAAGCGCATCAACCCCGTCGATCCCGAGAACATGAAGAAGCAGATCCCGCTCGACATGGATTGGTACGCCAAGAACTACGGGGCGGCACTCGACGAATACACGAAGATCATCTCCGCCTGACAAGCCGGGATAACCGGATGAGAGCATACCTCTCCGACAGGATGGGCGCGGCGCTGTTGATGGCGCCGCTGCTCCTCTTTCTTGTGCTGGCCTACGCCTGGCCATTCCTTGGCGTGGTCAAATGGAGTTTTACGCTGCCCACGCCGGGGCTGGGGCAGTACAATGCGCTGCTCACGGATCAGTTGGTGCAGTCGGTCTTCATCCGCACGCTGCGCATCGCGGCGATCGTGACGATCGTTTCAGTTGCCGCCGCCTACGCCATCACCGTTGTCTGGGTGCGCGGCACGCCCGTGCAGCGTGTCGTGGCCGAATTCTGCATCCTGGTGCCGTTCTGGATCTCTGTGCTGACGCGCGCCTTCGGCTGGGTGGCGCTTTTGTCCAATCGCGGCCTGATCAACACCTGGCTGCAGGCGGTCGGCTTCATCTCGGAGCCGCTGGCGCTGGTGCGCAACGAGTTTGGCGTCATCGTTGGCATGACGCATTTCCTCATCCCCTTCGCGGTGTTTCCGCTGGCCTCTTCGATGCGCAGCCTCGACGACCGTGTGCTGCTGGCGGCGCGCGGCCTCGGCTCCAGCCGCATGCGCACCTTCTGGTCGGTGTTCGTGCCGATGACCCGCTCCGGCATCATCGGCTCGGCGCTGATCGTCTTCGTCTTTTCGCTGGGCTTCTTCGTCACGCCGGCGATCCTCGGCGGTGGCCGCAGCGTGATGATCGCCGAGCTGATCTATCTCCGCATCTTCCAGAGCCCGGACTGGGGCCTGGGTGCTGCGATCAGCGTGGTGCTGGTGCTGTTCGTCGGCGCGCTGATGGCGCTGCTGTTCCGCTATATCAGGCCAAAGCAACTGGTGTAGCGCGATGCCGACCTACCGCCCCGGTCCCATCTCGCTGATCCTCGCCGCCCTGGTCGCGCTGTTCCTGCTGCTGCCGCTGCTCGCCGTCATTCCGGTGTCGCTGACGCCGAGCCGCATGCTGGCGATGCCATCCGGCGAACTGTCGCTGCGCCATTACCGGGCGCTGATCGAGGATCCGCGCTGGATCAATTCGATCCTGCTCTCGATCAGGATCGGCGTCGTCAGCAGCGCCTTTTCCACGGTGCTGGCACTCTGCTTCAGCCTCGGCGTCTGGATGTTCCAGCCGCGCTTCACGGCAGCATTGGTCGGCTTCGTGCTGCTGCCGATGGTGGTGCCGCCGGTGGTATCGGCAATCACGCTCTATTTCCTGCTGACCTCGATTTCGGGGTTCTCGTCGTTCTTCGGCTATGACACCTGGCTCGGTGTCGCCATGGCGCATGCGGTGATGACTGTGCCCTTTGCCACGGTGCTGATCCTGGTATCGCTCAGCCAACTCGACCGCCGCATCGACCTCGCTGCCCGCGGCCTCGGCGCGACCGTGTGGGAACGCGCCACCCGCATCATCATGCCCAACATCAAGTTCGGCATCGTCACCGCGGCACTGCTCTCCTTTGTGCTGTCCTGGGAAGAGATCGGCGTCACCCTGTTCATCACATCGGTCAACGCCATCACGCTGCCGCGCTTGATGTGGATGGGCCTGCGCGACAACATCGACCCGGCGATCGCCGCACTCTCGGTGATCCTGATCGTCATTACGGTGCTGGTGCTTGTGGCGCGCAGCGTCGTGGTCAGGCTGCGCGAGGCGCAGTGAGGGCGGCCTCACGCCGTGGTGACTGGCGCGAATGAAACCTTGCGCTACGATTTTCGTTATAGGTAGTTCAACACGTCGAAGGCTTCGCCATGAACCAAGGATGGTTTTCCAAGCCGGTTGCGGTTGCGGTCGGCATCGTGGGAGATATCCGCAACATTTCCAACGCACGGCAGGCTGTCGAATTGCTGGAGGCCCATTGGCGCGACGCCGGCAGCGCCAAACACGGCTTGGCACTGCGCACATGCCGCCGCGCCATGAGCGACGACCGCTGGACCGAAGCCGCCAGGGACGCGTTCATCGAGGCCGCGCGGGAGGCGCATGTCCTGGTCGAGCGAGCCGTCGAACCGGAGGGTCGATCCCGGCAGCAGGGGCCGTGATCGCCACTAACCCATCGCATGGCGGATGGTCTTGGACAGGCGGCTCAAAAATGCCGGCCTCGACGACGCGTCAAGCTTCCACGACAGGACCGCGGTCGCCATTTTCCGCGGCAACACCCCGACCGACAGGAACCACGCGGCAAGGATGGCGCGCCGCCGCAGTGACGCGGTCATTTCAAGGCTGGCGACGGCGCCAGCCGCCCCGAGCGCCAGCCGGGAATCGTCGGCCACAGGGTGTCGGTCTCTGTCGGCGCAAAGCGACGCCAGCCGCTCTTCCAGGTGGACCGGATCGTGGCGCACGGCATCCGAGGGCACGATGGTCAGGCCGATCCCGGAGGCCTGGTCCGACAGCGCCTGCATGCGGCGGAAATCGTGGGTTACCCGCCAGCGTGCCCGCTCGGCGAGCTTTTCACCGAAGACCGAATGGTTGGCGCCATGGATCCGGTAGGCGCCGAGGCATTCGTCGATCGATTGGACATGCCCGTACATCGGCGCCAGCGTTGCCAGATAGCCGTCGGCGCCCTGGCGGAACTCCGGCTCCGGTATCGGCATGATCGATTCCAGGGTTGCACGGTCAAAGGCGAGCCCGCTGGTCACGGTGGTCTGATAGCGGCCTTTGTGCAGAAGTTTCGGCATGACGTCGCCACTGTCGAAGGGCAGTTCGGGCGGCGGAAAGACATCCTTGATGCGTTGCCCCTCGTCGACGATATGCAGTCTGGACTGCACCTGGGCGGTTGCCTCGTCCCAGGTGTCGACAATGGTGGAGACGGCGGTCGGATAGAGATAATCGTCGGCGTCGAGGAACAGGACGATCTTGCCCGAACTCGCCGCAAAGCCGGTGTTAAACGCCGCCGCGTGTCCGCCATTTTGCGCTCGCGGGCATGCGAGGATCTCGTCGCGATACGATTCCATGATTGTCGTGGAATTGTCCTGCGATGCATCGTCGACGACGATGACTTCAACATCCGCGTAGTCCTGCTCGAGGGCGCTGTCGATGCTGCGTTTGAGGAACCGCGCATAGTTGTAGTTCGGGATGATGATGGATACCGGAATCCTGTTTTGGACAGACTGCATCGCGTTTGACCTCGCATCTTGCTTTGGTTCGGCAAAGGCCCGCTCATGGGCCTGCCCCTCTTCAAGCGCCCCTCTTGGCGCGCAACGAGTTCCCTGGGAGAAAGCCTGCGCTTTCCACGAGGAGACCGGTCACGTTTCGCTTTGCGACTTCGTACTGAGGCCGCCATTGCCTTCGAGGCTGCTGCCATGGTCAGGGGTCGGCGGCAGCAAAAGCTCCGACGATTTCGGCAAGGATGAGATGCAACCGAGCCCGACGGAAATGTCTCGCCTCGCGATCAGGTCGGGAGCGAAGCGGACGGTGCCATGAAGGCATGGCGGATACTGGCCTTCAAATGCGGCTGGAACAAGCCCCGCGTCGAAAACAGAGCCACTTCAGGTTGCGTTTCAGGCGGCATGCCACGACCGCCGGTGCTTTTGCCCGGAGCCGGCGAACCGCCTCCGGGCTTATAGTCATGTGGCCTAAACAGTCAGGCGGCCTGCAAACCCGGCAGCGACAGGTCGACTTCCTCCGGCAAGTCGCCGGCCATGGCGGCGGCAAACTTCGTCTGGTCGAGTTCCCCCTCCCAGCGCGCCACCACCACTGTCGCCACGGCATTGCCGATGAAATTGGTCAGCGCCCGGCATTCCGACATGAAGCGGTCGACGCCGAGGATCAGCGCCATGCCGGCGACCGGTACGGTGGGTACGACCGAGAGCGTCGCCGCCAGGGTGATGAAGCCGGCGCCGGTGATGCCGGCGGCACCCTTGGAGCTCAGCATGGCGACGGCGAGCAGCAGGATCTGGTCGCCGTAGGTGAGCGGCGTGTCGGTCGCCTGCGCGATGAACAGCGCCGCCAGCGTCATATAGATGTTGGTGCCGTCTAGATTGAAGGAATAGCCGGTCGGGATGACCAGGCCGACCACCGAGCGGTTGCAGCCGGCGCGCTCCATCTTGGCCATGAGACCCGGCAATGCCGCTTCCGAGGACGAGGTGCCGAGCACCAGCAGCAGCTCTTCCTTGATATAGCGGATCAGCGCCAGGATCGAGAAGCCATTGTAGCGGGCGACCGCGCCGAGCACCACCAGCACGAACAGCAGCGCGGTCAGGTAGAACGTGCCGATCAGCATGGCGAGGTTGGCGATCGAGCCGATGCCGTATTTGCCGATGGTGAAGGCCATGGCGCCAAACGCGCCGATCGGCGCGGCCTTCATCAGGATGGCGACCAGGCGGAAGATCGGCGTGGTCAGCGCCTGCAGGAAATCGACGACCGGACGGCCGCGATCGCCGACCAGCGCCAGGGCGACGCCGAACAGCACCGAGAAGAACAGCACCTGTAGGATGTCGCCCTGTGCGAAGGCGCCGGTGATGGTGTCGGGGATGATGTTCATCAGGAAGCCGACGATGGTTGTGTCGTGCGCCTTCTCGGCATAGGCGGCCACCTTGGTGGTATCGAGCGTCGCCGGATTGATATGCATGCCGGCGCCGGGCTGGACGACATTGGAGACGACCAGGCCGACGACCAGCGCCAGCGTCGAGAACACCAGGAAATAGATCATCGCCTTGCCGGCGACGCGGCCGACCTTCTGCAGGTCGGAAACGCCGGCGATACCGGTCGTCACCGTCAGGAAGATCACCGGCGCGATCACCATCTTCACCAGTTTGATGAAGGCGTCGCCGAACGGCTTCATCGCCTCGCCGGTTTCGGGATAGAAATGGCCGAGCAGCACGCCGGCGGCGATCGCCGCCAGCACCTGCACATAAAGATGCCGGTATAAGGGTACTTTGCCGCGCGGCTCGGTGGCAGCGATTGTTGTCTGCATGACGTCCTCCATGGCGCCCCGATCGAAAGCTCGACTCCCCGGGGCAGTTGTTTTGACCAGCAGCCTCGCGACTGCTGAATTCGTGTTTGCAACAGCTGTGCCAGATACGCAGAAGAGCTTTTCATCATTGATTTTGTTGAGCATTCGCAAACGACTGCAGTGCGGGACGCATGGGCAAGTGCGAATCTCCGCATAGGTCGAATTGTGCTTTGTGCGAATTCATGCACAAATGGGCGATGCTGCAACGCCCCGCCGGTGCCTTGTCTTCGACCCCCGAGCAACTCGCCAGGCGGGCGCGCCGAGCCTGGCTGCTGTTTGCGGCCGTCGCCCTGCTGATCGTCACGGCAGCGCTCTATGGCGCCGGCCTTTACGGCCGCACCGCCGAGATCGGGACCCTGGCGGCGCAGGGGCGTACCGACGCCAATCTGAAGGTCGCGCTGCTGCGCGCCGTGCTCGAAAGCCCGCGCGCCCTGCCCCTGCTTCTGTCCGCAGACCAGCAAGTGCGCGACGCGCTGTCGCAAAAAAATGCCGCGGCAATCGATGTGCTGAACCGCAAGCTCGAGGGGCTGGTCTCCGGCACCAAGGCGTCGGTACTCTATGTCATCGGCACCGACGGACTGGCGATCGCCTCCAGCAACTGGCGCGAGCCGATCAGCTTCGTCGGCAATGACTACCGTTTTCGCGATTATTTCTCCGGCGCGATGCAGGCCGGAACCGCCGAATATTTTGCACTCGGCAATGTCAGCAAGCGTCCCGGCCTCTACATTTCGCGCCGCGTCGGCGATGCAGCCGCACCGCTCGGTGTCGTCGTCGTCAAGATGGAGTTCGACCAGCTCGAAGCCGACTGGCGCGAGGCGAACCGCCCGGCCTATGTCAGCGACGAGAATGGCGTCGTCCTGATCACCAGCGTGCCGTCCTGGCGCTTCATGACAACCGCGCCGCTGGCCGCACCTGAGCAGGCCGCAATTCGCGACAGCCAACAGTTCGGCGACGCGCCGCTTGTGCCGTTGCCGATCATGCACCCGCAGGCGCTCAGCCCGGATGTGTCGATTGTTCACGCGGTGACGCCCGGCGGCAGCGACGCGGAGTATCTCAGCCTTTCCACGCCGGTTCCTTCGACCCCCTGGCGGCTCGACTATCTCATCCCGGTCGAAGGGCCGATCGCCGCCGCCGTCCGCGAAATGCGGCTTCTTGCGCTCGGCGTCGTCGTCCCGCTGCTCGGCCTTGCCGCCTATCTGTTGTGGCGCCGGCAGTCGGCGCAGATGCGGATTGCCGCCGAACAGGCGGCCCGCATCGAGCTCGAACGCCGCGTCGTCGAACGGACCGAGGATTTGAGCCGCGCCCGCGACCGGCTGCAGGCCGAGATATCAGACCACCGCAGCACGGAAGCCAAGCTCCAAATCGTGCAGCAGGATCTGGTCCAGGCCAACCGCCTCGCCATCCTCGGCCAGGTCGCCGCCGGTGTCGCCCATGAGATCAACCAGCCGGTCGCCACCATACGCGCCTATGCCGACAATGCCCGCACCTTCCTCGACCGCAAGCAGACCGGGCCGGCCGAGGAAAACCTCGGCGCTATCGCAGCCCTTACCGAACGTATCGGCTCAATCACCGAGGAGTTGAAGGCATTTGCCCGCAAGGGCCGCACCGCCGCCGAGCCTGTCGAATTGCGTGGTGTCATCGAGGGCGCGGTCGTGCTGTTGAGGAGCCGCTTTGCCGGCCGGCTCGACGCATTGGCCATCGACCTGCCGCCGCCGAGCCTCAAGGTCATGGGCAATCGGGTCCGGCTCGAACAGGTGCTGATCAACCTCTTCCAGAACGCACTGGAGGCGCTCGACGGCCGCGACGACGCTCATGTGCAGGTTTCGGTCGAAGAGACCGCGGACGGCGTCACGGTCGGCGTGTCCGATAACGGACCCGGCATTCCGCCAGGGATCCTCAAATCGCTGTTCACGCCGTTCAACACCTCCAAGGAAAAAGGCCTTGGCCTTGGCCTCGTCATCTCGAAGGACATCGTCGCCGATTATGGCGGCCGTATCGAAGTTTCGAGCGACGACAGCGGAACCCGCTTCACCATTCATCTCCAGACAGCAGCGTAAGCCATCATGACGAACGACAATGCCGCGCCGGTGATCCTGATCGACGACGACCGCGATCTCCTCAAGGCCACCGCGCAGACGCTGGAGCTTGCCGGCTTCTCGGTCTCGGCCTTTGCGGTGGCCGCCGAGGCGCTGGCCAGGCTCGACGCCGGTTTTGCCGGCGTCGTGGTGTCCGATATCCGCATGCCTCAGATCGACGGCTTGCAGCTTTTCAACCGCATCCTACGGCTGGATGCCGACATTCCCGTCATCCTCATCACCGGCCACGGCGACATCGCCATGGCCGTCAAGGCGATCAAGGACGGCGCCTACGACTTCATCACAAAGCCTTTCGCCGCCGACCGGCTGGTGCAGAGCGTGCGCCGCGCGGCTGAAAAGCGCCGCCTGGTGATGGAGAACCGCGCCTTGCGCGAGGCGGCCGGAGAGGCGCAGGACGGCCTGCCGCTGATCGGTCAGACGCCGGCGATGGACAGGCTGCGCCGCACACTGCGCCAGATCGCCGACACCGACGTCGATGTACTGGTCACCGGCGAGACCGGCTCCGGCAAGGAAGTGGTGGCAAGCCTTCTGCATCGCTGGAGCCGCCGCGCCAAGGGCAATTTCGTCGCGCTGAATTGCGGCACGCTGCCGGAGACCGTCATCGAGAGCGAGTTGTTCGGCCATGAGGCCGGCGCCTTCACCGGCGCGCAGAAGAAACGGATCGGCCGCATCGAGCATGCCAGCGGCGGCACGCTGTTCCTCGACGAGATCGAAAGCATGCCGGTCTCGACACAGGTGCAGATGCTGCGTGTGCTGGAGATGCGCGAGGTCACCCCGCTCGGCACCAACGAGGTGCGGCCGGTGGATCTGCGCGTCGTCGCCGCCGCCAAGGTCGACCTCGGCGATCCGCGCCAGCGCGGCGCTTTCCGTGAGGACCTCTACTACCGGCTCAACGTCGTGACGATCTCGATTCCGCCGCTGCGCGAGCGCCGCGACGACGTAGCCCTGCTGTTCTTCTATTTCGCCGAGCGCGCCGCCGCCCGCTTCCACCGCCAGGTGCCGGCAGTGCCGGCGACGGTGCATCGCCATCTCAGCGACCATGACTGGCCGGGCAATGTGCGCGAACTGGCGCATTTCGCCGAGCGGTTCGTGCTTGGATTGGAGGAAGGCGCCGAAGCCCCTGCCCCGACCCAATCGAACACCGCCATGAAGCTACCGGAGCGGCTGGAGCGCTACGAGGCCGACATCATCCGCGAGACGCTTGGCCGCAACGAGGGCGACGTCAGGCGCACGATCGAAGCGTTGGGGATTCCGCGCAAGACCTTCTACGACAAGCTCCAGCGCCACGGCATCGTCCGCAGCGATTTTTCCAGGTAACCGCCGCCGGGCCTCGACCGGGCGGCTCGGTTACTTGGCGTCGTGGAAGATAATACCGACAGTGTGGCGCATGCCGGAGCGAAGCCGGCTGACGCCGTGCCTGAGATTGACCCGGTAATTGCCTCGTGTGCCCTGGACCGGACGATTGTGGACCGCGAAGGCGACGGCATCGCCCTGGCGCAGCGGCACCACCTCGACGCGGCTTTGCATGCGCGGACGCTGCTCGGTCAGCACGAACTCGCCGCCGGTGAAATGCTTGCCCGATTCGGACAACAGGATCGCCACCTGCAGCGGGAAGGCAAGATCGCCGTAGAGATCCTGGTGCAGGCAGTTGAAGTCGCCCGGGACATATTGCAGCAAGAGCGGCGTCGGCCGCGTCTGGCCCTGCTCGTGGCATTGCCTGAGGAACGCGGCGTGTTCGTCGGGATAGCGCTGCGCGATACCCATGCGCGCGTTCCAGTCGTTGGCGACCGCAGCGAGGCGCGGATAGAGCGCGGTGCGCAAGCCGCCGATCAGATCGGGCAAGGGATAGCGAAAATAGCGGTACTCGCCCTTGCCGAAACCATGCCGTGCCATCTGGACATGGCTGCGGAAATGGCTCTCGTCCGGATAGAGCCCGGCGATCTGCCGGCACTCCTGCGGCGTCAGCAGCTTTTCCATCACTGCGCAGCCATAGCCGCTCAGTTCATCGGCCAGCGTCCGCCAGTCATATCCGGCAACGCGCACCTCAGCCGATTTGACCGCCGCTTTCGCGCCTATCGAATGGATTGTCATGGCTCCGCCTCCTGTGGCTTCTCTGTCATTGAGATGGGTGAAACGGCGCGCGCGGACCACCCGTTTCTTGCAGGGTGAGCTCGTTAGCGATTGTCTCGCGGATTTCGTTGAATACAATGCAGCTGGACTTGCCGCGATGGGGGGCGAATTGATCGGACGGGTTCGACAAAGGGACGGGGCAGTCCCGCAATTCCTCGTTTGCCTCGTCGCGATACTGGTCTCGGCGCTCCCGGCCTTGTCCGCCAGCAGCGACTGTGTCAGCGATGACGAGGTCGAGGCAAGCACGCGGATCGCCGCCTGCACGCGCATGATCGAGGATCCCACGGAGCCTGTGGCCAACCGCGCGACTGCCTACTACAAGCGCGGCGAGGCACGGGCGTCACAAGGCGACTACGACCGCGCGATTGCAGATTTGGGCCAGGCTATCGACCTCGATTCGACATTTGCTGGTGCTTACTATGTCAGAGGCATCACAATGGTCGAAGAGGGCGAAAATGATCGCGCCATCGCCGATTTTGGCCAGGTGATCAGCCTCGACCCGACAAACCCCGAGGCGTACAACAGCCGAGGTGTCGCCTGGGAGCACAAGGGCGACTACGACCGCGCCATTACAGACTATGATCAGGCCATCAGCCTCGATCCGAAGCATTCCGATGCCCACAGCAACCGGGGTAACGCCTGGGCAGACAAGGGCGACTACGATCGTGCCGTCGCCGACTACGACCAGGCAATCAGCCTCGATCCTAAAAATGCGGGAGCCTATAACAACCGTGGCGTTGCCTGGAAACAGAAGGGCGAATACGACCGAGCCATCGCCGACTACGAACAGGCGATCAGTCTGAATGCGGAAGACGCCAAAGCCTACAGCAATCGTGGTGCTGTCTGGGTACTAAAAGGCGACTATGACCGCGCGATTGCAGACTATGATCGTGCGATCAGCCTCGAGCCGAAACATGCCGACACTTATGGAGATCGTGGCATCGCTTGGACACGCAAGGGCGACTATGACCGCGCCATTGTAGATTATGATCGTGCGATCAGCCTCGACCCGAAACATGCCGACACTTATGGAGATCGTGGCATCGCTTGGGCACGCAAGGGCGATAATGATCGCGCCCTTGCCGACTACGATCAGGCAATCGGCCTAGGTCTGAAAGAGGCCAGCACCTACTACAACAGAGGCGTGGCCTGGGCACGCAAGGGCGACTACGACCGCGCCATTGCGGATTATGACCAAGCGATCGGCCTCAATCCTCAGGACGCTAGTGCTTACAACAATCGAGGCGTTGCCTGGAAACACAAGGGCGATTACGACCGCGCTATCGCGGATTATGACCAAGCGATCGGCCTCGATCCCCAGGACGCCACCGCTTACAACAACCGTGGCATTGCCTGGAAGAAGAAGGGCGACGACGACCGCGCTGTCGCCGACTACACGCAGGCAATCAGCCTCGACCCAAAAAACGTTGATGCCTGGTACAACCGGGGCCTCGTCTGGTCTGACAAGGGCGACTATGACGGCGCCATCGCCGACTTCAGCCAGGCGATCACGCTCGATCCTAAAGACCCAACTGCCTACGACAACAGAGGCAATGCCTGGGCACACAAGGGCGACGATGACCGCGCCATCGCCGACTACAGCCAGGCGATCGTGCTCGATCCAGGACATGCCAAAGCCTTCAGGTACCGAGGCCGTATCTGGCACAAGAAGGGCGACAATGACCGCGCCCTTGCCGACTACGACAAGGCGATCAGCCTCGATCCGAAAGACGCCCGTGCTTACAATGGCCGGGGCGTTGTCTGGTCGGCAAAGGGCGACTACGCCCGCGCGACCGCCGACTACGATCGGGCAATCAGCCTCGATCCGAAATATGCCTATGCCTATTTGGGCCGCGGCATTCTCTCCTTCTATTCGAGCGCGCTGGCCAAGGCGCAAGCCGATTTCGAACACGCGGCCATGCTCAAGCCCGACAATGCCTATTTTGCGATCTGGCTGGAGATGACCGAGCGGCGCAACGGTGCGGTGAGCCACTTGCAGGAAGCGACTGAAAAGCTCGACATGACCAAATGGCCGGCGCCAGCGGTTCGCATGCTGCTTGGAGAACTAACGCCGGCCGAGGTGCTGGCGGCAGCCGACGACGTCGACCCGGCCAAGAAGCGTGGCAATTCGTGCGAGGCGAACCTGTTCATCGCCGAACTCGATCGGCTGCAACGCCATGACGACGAAGCCTTGCGGCTCTACCGGGTCGCTGCCAGCGATTGCCCTGGGGACTATTACGAATACGTTGCGGCCAAGGCCGCTCTGCACGAGTTGGGCGCGGTTCCGTGACGACAATTTCCAAGAGTTTTTGATGACCCGAGGAGCGAATTGACCGGACCGGTTCGAGAACGGCACAGGTTTTTCTGGCGCACGCTGGCTGGTCTCATCGTCCTGCTTGTCACGGGGCTTCCGGCCTTGTCCGCCAGCAGCGACTGCGTCAGCGACGACGAGGTCGAGGCAAGCACGCGGATCGCCGCCTGCACGCGCATGATCGAGGATGCGACAGAGCCTGTCGAAAACCGTGGCATTGCCTATTTCAAGCGCGGCAATACCTTAACGGAACGAGGCGACTACGACCGCGCCATTGCCGACTACAGCGCGTTCATCGGCATCGCCCCGACCGTCGCCAGCGGCTACTATAACCGGGGCATCAGCTGGGTCTTCAAGGGCGACTACGACAAGGGCATCGCCGATCTGGACAAGGCGATCAGCCTGGACCCGAAATATGGCGATGCTTACTACAACCGCGGCGTCGCCTGGACCTTCAAGGGCGAGAACGACCGGGCTTTGGCCGACTATGACAGGGCAATCAGCCTCAATCCCGGAGACGGCAGAAATTACCACAATCGCGGGCTGATCTGGTCACGCAAAGGCGACGACGACCGCGCGATAGTCGACTTCGATCAGGCCATCAGGCTCAACCCGAACGACGCCGGGTCCCTGAACGATCGAGCCGATGCGTTGACCAGCAAGGGCGATGCAGCGCGCGCCCTGGCCGACTATGACAAGGTGATCGGCCTCGATCCGAAAAACGCGCATGCCTACTACCGGCGCGGCAACGCCCGGCTGACGGACGGCGATTTTGACGGCGCCATCACCGACTACAACCAAGTGATCAGCCTCGATCCGAACGATGCGAGCATCTGGTACAACAGAGGGGTGGCCTGGTCAGGCAAGAGCGACAATGACCACGCCATCGCCGACTACGACAAGGCGATCAGCCTCGATCCGAAAGACCCCAAAGCGTACTTCAATCGAGGTGTCGCCTGGGCTAGCAAGGGAGACAATGATCGCGCCATCGCCAACTACGACCAGGTGATCAAGCTCGACCCGAAACAGGCCCTCGCATATAATAATCGGGGCTTGGCCTGGATGGCAAAGGAGAACGATGTTCGCGCCTTCGCGGACTACAGCCACGCAATCGATATCGACCCAACACTTGCCATCGCCTATAGCAACCGAGGCTTTCTCTGGAACAAGCGAGGTGATTACGATCAGGCCATCGCCGAATACGACCGGGCGATTGGTCTCGATCCGAAAAATGCAAGAATTTACCACAACCGCGGCGTTGCCTGGATGGCAAAGGCCGGCGACGGTCGAGCCATTGCTGACTTCGACCAAGCGATCCTGCTCGATCCGAACTATCCGTACAGCTACTCAAACAGGGGTGTTCTCTATTTCTATTCTGGCTCGCTGGCCAAGGCGCAGGCTGACTTTGAAAAGGCGGCCGCGCTCAAGCCCGACTACGCCTATTTTGCCATATGGCTGGATATTGTTGAACGACGCAACGGTGCGGCGGGCCATTTGCGGGAGGCAGCTTCTAAGCTCGACATGACGAAGTGGCCGGCGCCTGTGGTTCGAATGCTGCTTGGCGAAAAGACGCCGACCGCGACATTGAACGACGTCGATGACTCGGATCCAACCAGGAAACACGGCAAATTTTGCGAGATCAGTTTCTATAGCGCGGAACTCAGCCGGCTCAAAGGGCACCGCGATCACGCCCTATGGCTTTACAGGCATACCGTCAGCCATTGTCCAAAGAGTTTTATCGAATACCGTGCCGCCAACGCTGCATTACGCGAGTTGGGTGTTTCGCCGTAACTCTGCCCGACGGATGTTCGTTTGCTAAGAAAACTAAGCCGAACAACACGATAGAGGTGCATTCTGCCAGACTGATTCAGGCTGTGCCGCGTCCGTATGTCAGGAGCCTTCGCCAGCGCGATTCCGGTTTTCACTGGCCCGCGCTAGACTGGCAGCAACCTTAACCGGGCCACCTCCATGATCGTCCAGACCTGCATCAATGGCGCGCGCAGCGCCGACTTCCACCCCAACCTGCCACTCGACGCGGAGGCCATGGCGCGTGACGGCGCGGCCTGCGTCGCTGCCGGTGCCGCCGAGCTGCATGTTCATGCCCGCGGGCTGGACGGTCGCGAAAGCCTGGCTCCGATGGCTATGGACCGGACGGTGCTGGCGCTCCGCCGCGCCTGCCCGGGGACGCTGATCGGCGTGTCGACCGGTGCCTGGATCGAGAACGACGACCAGCGGACACTGGCTGCGATCGCCGGCTGGGGCGAACTGCCCGACTACGCCTCGGTCAATCTCAGCGAAGACGCCGCCCCCGCCGTCATGGAGCGTCTGCGCCAGCGCGGCATTGGTATCGAGGCCGGGCTCGCCTCGGTCGCCGATGCCGAGCGGCTGGTGAGCCTCGACCATGGCAAACGCGTGCTGCGCATCCTGATCGAAATCTCCGAGCAGGAGCCGGACGCTGCGCTGGAGATCAGCGACGATATCGCCGCCGTGCTCGACGGCGCCGGAATGCGCCGGGCAATCCTGCTGCACGGCGCCGACGCCACGGTCTGGCCTTTCGTGCACCGGGCGGCGGGACGCCGTTGGTCGACGCGCGTCGGACTGGAAGACGGCAAGGAGCTTCCTGATGGAACGGTAGCATCCGGTAACGCCGCGCTGACAGCGGCAGCCGTCGCCATCTTCGAGGCCAGCCGTTAGCGCGGGGAAGCGTTGATGACGGCCAATCTCCTCTTCACGGGGAGATGCCAAGTTTTTGGCAACGAGGCAGGACAAAGTCGGGCGAGCCCAAGTGTGGCCGCGCGCCAATTTCAGTAAAACTTATCTAAAACTTTATATATTAATTAAACCAGCAGTTAATCAGCACACCAACGATCACGTGTGTTAAAGCTCTCCCGCACCGGGGACCATTTTTGATGAACATCATTCCACAGAATGATCACGCTGCGCCGCGTCGGGTTCAACAATATACATCGATACAGGTCCTGCGCGGGCTAGCAGCCCTCATGGTTGTTATCTATCATCTTCCGGCCGCACTGGGCATGCTCGATCTGCGTATTCCCGTTCTAAACAGTGGCGTCGACCTGTTTTTCGTCATCAGTGGTTTTGTCATGATTCTCTCGACGGAGAACAGACGTCGCGACCACCGAGCATTTTTGATGCAGCGGTTCACGCGCGTCGTTCCGTTCTATTGGGTCATGACCTTCCTCATGGTCGCCGCACTTTGGTTGTTTGCCGCTCGTGCAGTGTCTCTTGAGCAGATCAGCAATAGCCTGCTTTTCATACCCTATCTCGATACGGTCACAGGCTTTGTCCAACCGGTGCTTGGCGTGGGCTGGACGCTCAATCTGGAAATCCTGTTTTACATTCTGTTCGCGGCGACTATGCGTTTTGGCAGGTTGACGCAAATGGCCGCGGTCGGCGTTGTCTTTGCAATCGCCGTGGCGGCGCGCATCATCTTCAAACCCGCCGCCGACACTGTGCTGTTTTTCTATACCACGCCAATCCTGTTTGAGTTCCTTGCCGGCATGGCTCTCGGCCACCTGGTCGGCAGACTGGCGCGTTTGCCTGCCGTCCCGGGTGTCTCGGCAATCGTGTTCGGCATCGTGTCCATGCTGGTGATGGTACTTGGCTTCAACTTGCCGCGAACCCTTGCTCAGGGAATCCCGGCGTTGATCCTTGTCGCGGGTTGCATCAGCCTGGAAAGCTACTTCCGGCTTTTTGCTCCTCGCGTGCTGGCAAGGTTGGGTGACGCTTCCTACTCTCTCTATCTGACGCATCCTATTGTGCTGCTTGCGACTGCTCCTGTCGTTGCAAGCGCCAATGTATCACCATGGCTTGCTGGCATGGTGATTGTCGCCGCCTGCATTGCCGTCTCCCTGGCCAGCTACAGTTTTATTGAAAAGCCGGTTTTGGCCATTTCGCGGATGAGCCTCTCCGCCCGTCACGTGAAGGCATGAGTTGCAGCTGCGCCCCGCAGAACGACGCTATCCCGCCAACCTTAAACCGGCGGCGCTGAACCTTCAAAAGATCCGGAAACAAAAAACCCGCCTCGGGCGGACGGGTCGTTGGAGCCAATTGGCACCACACCCAAATTAGTAGCATAGCTGCCGGCACAAAGCAAGAACAAAATGTGGCATCTGCGACGAAACTACCGACAGGCACAGAGCCACGGCGGATGACATGGCTCTTGCCGTTGTTAAAAATCTCTCATAAGGTATTTTCATATCCGAAAGAAAATCCAATCGTTTCTTTCCCTTTATGAAAGCCTGAGCGTTTGCGGGAACATCTCGATCAGACCGACCGGCGACTGGTCAAGCTGCTGTCGCAGGATGCGCAGCTTGGCGTCAACCGCCTTGCCGAGAAGATGGCGATCTCGGTGCCGACGGTGCGCATGCGGCTGCGCAGTCTGCTCGACCGCAACCTGCTCAAGATCGTCGGGCTGCTCAACCTGACCGAGCGCCCCGAACTGATCTCGGCGATCGTCGGCATCAATGCGCAAGGGCGTGGTCGGGCGCGAGAACTGGCGCAGCGTATCTCGGAATTGCCTTTCGTGAACTCGGCCGCCGTCGTCACCGGGCGCTTCGACATCATCGTCGACGTGACCGTGGCCGGTGATGTCGCCGATCTCTACCGCGTCACCAGCGAGCTGATCCCCGGCGCCGGTGAGCCGGGCGAGGTCGTGCGCAGCGAGACCTTCGTCGTCATGGCGTCCTGCAACAAATGGGTCAGCCTGCCCGAAGGCTGCTGGTCGGACGAGACGCGAAAGGAAATGGCATGAAGATCGCGGTTCTCGGCGGCCTCGGCCTGCAAGGCCGGGCGGCGATCGCTGACCTCGTTGCCAGCGATGGTGTCGAGCAAGTGGTCTGCGTCGACACTACAACCGACGGCGCTGCACGGCTTGGCGGCCTGACCAACCTTGCCCGGGTGCGTTTCGTCGTGCCGCAGGGCGCGATCGGTCCGGCATTGGCCGATGTGATGACGGACGTCGATGCGGTCATCGACCTGTTGCCGCAACCGCTGATGCGCGAGGCGGTGCAGGCGGCGATCGCGACGCGCACGCCGCTGGTCACCACCAATTACGGCAAGGCGATCGCCGATCTGGCGCTGGAGGCCGAAAAGGCCGGCGTGTCGATCGTGACCGAATGCGGGCTCGACCCCGGCATCGACCTGGTGCTCTACGCACGCGCCGCAAGCCAGTTCGACACCATCACTGCGATCGATTCCTACTGTGGCGGCATTCCCGAGCCGAAAGCGGCGGTCGAGCCGCTGCGCTACAAGGTGAGCTGGAATTTCGACATGGTTCTGATCAGCCAGAACCGCGACAGCGTGCTGGTCGAGGACGGCAAACGGGTCGACGTGCCGGCCGCCCGCCAGCACGACAATCGCTTCATCCACGAAATCGAGGTGGCCGGACTGGGCAGGCTCGAAGCCTTCCCCAATGGCGACGCGCCACATTATGCCGGCATGCTCGCCGCCGCCAAGGGGCTGCAGCGCTCCGGCCGCTATTCGCTGCGCTGGCCCGGCTGGTCGGCGTTCTGGGTGCCGCTGAAGCGGCTCGGCTTCCTCTCCGAGGACAAGGTGCCCGGCACCGGCGTCAGCCCACGCGAATTCCTCGGCCGGCTGCTCGGTCCGCAACTGCAATATGGCGCCGACGAAAAGGACCTTTGCGTCATGCGCAACGTCTTTGTCGGCAGCGAACGCGGCCGCCGCAAGACGGTGACCTCGGAGCTGGTCATCGAACGCGACCTCGCCTCCGGCCTGTTCGGCATGAGCCTCGGCGTCGGCTATCCCGCCAGCATCGTGGCGCAGATGCTGGCACGGCGCGAGATCGCTACGCCCGGCCTGCTCAACCCGCTGCTGCATGTGCCGGATGGCCGCTTCCTCGATGAGCTGGCTAGGCGCGGCATCAAGGTTGCCGAAACGGTGAGCTGGGACTGAAGGATTTTCGAACGGTGGTTGCTGCCGGCAACGGCGCTGCCGCTCAAAAAGCACCTCGATGGGGTGAAACAACAAGTGGAACAACAAACGACAACAAGGAGGAATGCCCAAATGAAGATTGCCAAGCTTTTCATCGCCGGACTTGCGCTCGCCGGCCTCACCGCCGCCGCCAGCGCCGGAACGCTCGACGAGATCACCAAGCGCGGTGAGCTGCGCGTTGCGGTGCAGACGCAAGGACCGCCCTTCTCGCTGGTGGGTGCTGCCGGCGAACGCACCGGCAGTTCGGTCGAACTCGCCGAATTGATGGCCAAGGAAATGGGCGTCAAGATCACCTTCCTCGACTTCGACTGGGATGGCCTGATCCCGGCGCTGCTGTCGGGCAAGGCCGATCTTCTGGTCGCCGACATGACACCGACGCTGGCGCGTGGCATGAAGGTCGCCTTCACCAAGCCTTACATGTACACGGGCAGCACCGTCTTCACCAAGGCTGGGACCGCCTTCAAGTCCACCGAGGACTGCAAGGCCAAGGGCACCAAGATCGCCGTGCTGCTTGGCGCCACCGGCGAGAAGGAAGCCAAGGCCGCCTTCCCCGATGCCGACATCAAGAGCTACAAGGGCGGCGGCCCGCTGTTGCTCGACGCCGTCAACAACGGCCAGGCCGATTGCGGCGTCAACGACGTCTCGGCGGTCAAGGGCCAGTCGACCGCTTACCCGGCCGGCAGTTTCACCATCATGCCGGACATGCTGTCGAAGGAGCCTCTGGCCTTCGCCACGCGCTATGACGAGCAGGATCTGTTGACCTGGATGAACCTGTTCCTCGACCAGGTCAGCCTCGACGGCCGCCTGCAGAAGAACCTCGACTACTGGGTCAATTCCGACGCCTGGAAGAAGGATCACTGAGGAGAGTGAGTAGGGAGTAGGGAAGCGCGTCCGGGATGGCCGTTTCCCCTACTCCCCTACTCCCCTACTCCCCTACTCGCCATTCACCGCCACACCCATGCTCGAAAACTTCAGCTTCCGCACCATCGTCGAATATCTGCCCCTGTTCGGGCAGGGCCTCGTCACGACCGTGTGGCTGTCTGTCCTCTCCTTTGCCGGCGCGCTCGCCGTCGGCATCGTGCTCGCCGCCATGAACCTGCAGCGCGGCCGGCTGTTCCGCGTCCCGGCCAAGGCCTATATCGACGCCGTGCGCGCCACGCCGCTGCTGGCGCAGCTTTATTTCCTCTATTTCGGCCTGCCGCGGCTCGGCTTCGTCCTGCCCGAGCTCGTCGTCGGCATCCTGGCCCTGTCGCTGAACAGCGGCGCCTATGTCGCCGAGATCATCCGCGCCGGCATCCTGTCGATCCCGCGCGGCCAGGTCGAGGCCGGCGTCGCCTCGGGCATGACCTATATCCAGCGCATGCGCCTCGTCATCCTGCCGCAGGCGTTCAAGGTGACGATCCCTCCGTTGCTCGGCCAGGCGATTGTGCTGGTCAAGGATTCCGCGCTGTTGTCGCTGATCTCGGTCGCCGAGCTGACGCGCGCCGGACAGTTGCTCGCCTCCGACCGCTTCATGCCGGCCGAAGGTTTTATCACCATCGCCGCCTTCTACCTGCTGCTCTATTACGGGCTGAAGGGACTGGCGGCGCTCTCCGGGCGCTGGCTCGGCCTGGCGGGGGCACGGACATGATCTGGCAGCAGCTGCAAAGCATCGCCGGCAACTATCCCCTCGCGCTGCGCGGCCTCGGCATGACCGTGGTGCTGTCGCTGATCAGCCTGGTGCTGGGCACGCTGCTCGGCTTCGGCCTTGGCATTCTGCGCACCGGCGGCAACCGGCTGATCAGCGGCGCGATCGGTGCCTGGGTCGACCTGATCCGCGGCACGCCGTTCCTGGTGCAGATCTTCCTGATCTTCTTCATCCTGCCGGAACTCGGCATCGAGCTCGACGCCTTCACCGCCGGCATCATCGCGCTGACCAATCTGGCCGCCTGCTTCATCTGCGAGATCGTCGTCGCCGGCATCCGCTCGGTGCCGACCGGCCAGGTAGAGGCGGCGTTGGCGTCCGGCCTGTCGCGCTGGCAGCGCATGCGCCAGGTCGTGCTGCCGCAGGCGATGCGCATCGTGCTGCCGCCGCTGGTCGGGCAATATGTGCTGCTGATCAAGGATTCCTCGGTGGTCTCGGCCATCGGGCTCACCGACCTCACGCGCGTCGGCTGGCTGGTGGTGCAGCGTGTGCCGAACGGCCTGCTCGTCTTCTTCCTCGTCGGCCTCGGTTATTTCATCGTCTGCTATCCCCTGATCATGCTGGCCCGCCGGCTGGAACAGCGCATGGGTGCGGCGCATGACGAGGTGCAGTTGTGACATCGAACCCCAAGGGTCCGGCAATATGACCAAAACCGGCATGATCGAATTTCGCGGCGTCAACAAATGGTTTGGCCAGCTCAATGTGCTCAGGGATATCACGTTGAGCGTCGAGCCGCGCGAAGTGGTCGTCGTCTGCGGGCCGAGCGGCTCGGGCAAGAGCACCTTGATCCGCTGCATCAATGGGCTGGAGACGATCCGCGACGGCGACCTTACGGTCGACGGCCAGCGCCTCGGCGACCCCGCCACCAACATGACGCGGCTGCGCACCGAGATCGGCTTCGTCTTCCAGTCGTTCAACCTCTACCCGCACAAGACGGCGCTCGAGAACGTCACGCTGGCGCCAATCCACGTGCGCAAGATCCCGCGCACCGAAGCCGAGAAGGCCGGGCGCGAGCTGCTCGCCAAGGTCGGCCTCGCCGACAAGGTGAATGCCTATCCCGCGCAGCTGTCAGGTGGCCAGCAGCAGCGCGTGGCGATCGCGCGCTGCCTCGGCATGCGCCCCAAGATCATGCTGTTCGACGAGCCGACCTCGGCGCTCGATCCAGAGATGATCTCGGAAGTGCTCGACGTCATGGTCGCGGTCGCCGAGGAAGGCATGACCATGATGGTGGTGACGCACGAGATGGGCTTTGCCCGCAAGGTCGCCCAGCGCGTCGTGTTCATGGACGCCGGCGCCATTGTCGAGAGCGGCACGCCGGACGAGTTCTTCTCGCACCCGAAGACGGACCGCAGCCGCGCCTTCCTGAGCAAGATCCTGCGGCATTAGGGTTCAAACTCAACTCAGCTGGCTGTCGTCGATGGCCAAGATGGATGGAAAGCGGCCCTTCGCTGGACGTTCCCTAATACGACAGATGCGCGCCGGGCTTCCTCTTAGGGCGGCCATTGCCGCACTTCCACCAGCCGCTTCCCTTATGCTGGCATCAAATCGATGACCCGCATGATCGCGACCGCACTGCTCGTGTTCTGGGTGCCTTCTGTCGTAGCGCCATTAGCGCAGGCCCAAACATCGCCCTTCTTGACTGTGAACTTTTGTTTGTTGTGAACGACCGAAAGTTCTCCCTCAGTCATGTGGCAGAGCATGTCGTTCTTCATCATGTTGTCAGTCGTCTTCGCTCCGGGCTGAATGACAACATCGCGCAGCTTCACCGTTGCATAGGCTGGTATGACCGACTTGCGCTCACCAAGCGCTACAACTCTGACGCCGGGTGAGACCTCCTTGCCCTCATCGGGGCCGTAAGTCTGGGCGGCTGCTGGTGTCCCCCAAGCGATCAGAGGCGTTGCGGCCAGTGTAAGACCGAGTGCAATTGTGGATCTACGATTGACGGCTTCCATGGTTTCCTCCCTGTTCAAAAGTTGGTCGGAAAGGTAGGCCAACAATCAACGATGGGCCGTTGCGGCGAAGAGTCAACTGACCTTCCGAGTTAGTTCAGTCTCGCTCGCGGCTAGCGAGTTTCACAAACCACTCGGGTCGCCGAGACGGAGAGGGGGAATTGCGCTGACCATGTCATTGCGTGCGACCTTGTCCCGACATCAAAGACATTTCATTCTTGCGAAGGCCCTCGCTGCCAAAGACCCCTCTCCGGCCGCTTTTGCGGCCACCTCTCCCACCGCTTGGCGGGGGCGAGGAACCCAAGCCTATTGCGCATCCGCGTGGGTGCTCAATTCGGCCCGCTTCTCATCCGAGACGACGGCGAGATCGAGGACCTTCTGCAATTCGGCCGCATGCAGGAATGACGGTTCGGCCTGGACGCCGTTGCGGACTGCATCGACGAAGCGCTGGTAGTTGGTCGCCACCGTTCCGGCGTCCAGAACCTGCCATTTGGCGTTCTCGACATCTTCGCCGAGGAAGGCATGACCATGACGGTGGTGACGCACGAGATGGGCTTTGCCCGCAAGGTCGCCCAGCGCGTCGTGTTCATGGACGCGGCGCCATCGTCGAGAGCGGCACGCCGGACGAGTTCTTCTCCAACCCGAAGACCGACCGCGGCCGCGCTTTTCTGAGCAAGATCCTGCGGCATTAGGGGGCATTAGGAGAAAGCGGACCTCAGACGATGCCGTGCTTTCTCAACAGCGCCTGCTCGTCGCCCGATATCCAGCCGAAAACCTTCGGCTCCCCGTCCAACTTCTGCACGAGGTAGTGGACGTCAAAATCTATCGCCACCTTCGATTGATCCTTGCGGGCATAGGTTGCCGTCCAGGCGACATGAGCCACGCAATGATGTTCGTCTATCGGCGAGAGCCGGACGTTGCGTATCCGCGTTTCCTTCGTCCCTATCGCGCGATAGTGCGCATAGCCTTGCGCCATGACCTGCTTGAGTTGCTCATCGTTCTTTCCGGTCATGACCCCGGCGGGCGAAGCCGCTATGAAGTCCGAGGCATACAGCGATGCGACCTCATCCATGTCCATGTCGCCGCCGAGGGACTGGTTGAAAAAGCGCTCATATCGCTCGAATAGCTTCCTTACGCTGGTCTCCATGATTTCATCTCCAGGTGCGGCTATGTTGGGTGGGACCAGGAAACGCTCCGCCGATCTCCGACATCCGCAATTGACCCTCAGCCATCATGACTTCGTCCCAGGGCGGAGCAAGAGCGAAGCGAGGCGGCAGGCGGCGGGAACGCTGCGTAAATCTCAGACATCCGTAATTTGCCTTCAGCCATCATGACTTCGTCATCCCAGGGTCTGCGCCGCGTCGCACCGCTCCTTGCTCCGTCCTGGGATGACGAAGGCGTGGTGCGACCCTGATTGTGCACGACTTCGACGCCACCCTTGTCGCCGATGCAACAGGCGAAGCCCTGTTGCTCGCCCCTCGTGATGGCGATCGCGCGGCTGTCGCAGGCGCGCTCGACCCATTTCAATTTGGGCGATCGGAGCTACAGCCGCGCACCTAGTCAAGCACGACAACGGCCTCCACCTCGAAGAGCATCGGGTCGATTGCAAGCTTGGGAACGGGAACCAGAGTCTGCGCCGGCAGTGCCTCGACGAACATCTCCTTGACGTTCTTGGTCAACACCTCGAGCTTAGACATATTGTGATCGACCACGAAGACCGTGAGCTTGGCGACCTGATCCGGCCTCGCACCGAGCGCATCGAGGGCGGTGCGCAAATTTGCATAGGCCTGCGCAACCTGGACAGCGAAGTCGGGCGACAAGGCTCCCGTGCTGTCCTGGCCGCCCTGGCCGGAGATGTAGGCCACCCGGGCTCCGCGGGGCGTGATCACTGCCGTGCTGTAGCCATTCGGTGACGGGTCGTAGAGGGTTTGTGGATTGACGATGGTCAATTTGAGATCTTTCTCATTCGCCGTCGCAGCAGTGGAAACTCCCATGGTCATAACAATTAACCCTCCGATAAGCAGGCGCTTGGCGCGTGGCATGATTTTCTCTTGGCTCTGCGGACCGCGAGCAACGTAACCCTCGCGGCCGCCATGATTGAACATTAACCGGTATCGGCGATCGGCTCGTACACCGCACGAGCCAGTCGCATGGTACGATGTACGAGTCAATCGTTCAGGATCGACATTCATCGCGTTGCCGGTCAAAATCGATGGCCTGAACAGCGGGGAAGACGGATGGCAGCCAAACGCAGCGGCGCCCGGAGCACGCGGTCTCAACGGACAAGCGGGCGGCTCCAGCCCGTGCAGGAGTCGCGCAGTGAACCGCCTTTGTCGCGGGAACGTATCGTGGCGACCGCGGTGGAGCTGCTGGACGCTCAAGGGGTCGACGGATTGACGATGCGTCGGCTGGCCGATCGCCTCGGCTCGGGCGTGATGAGCCTATATTGGCACGTCGACAACAAGGAGGATGTCTTTGATCTGGCGCTCGATTCGGTGCTCGAATATCGTGGACCGCAAATGGTTGAGTCTCGAGACTGGCGCGGGCAAGTCGTCCATATGCTCGAAGACTGGCGCGCCAGCATGCTGCGCCATCCTTGGTCGGCATCGCTGTTGCCGCGCCGGGCGCTCGGCCCGAACATCCTCGGTCGCCTGGAACTGCTGAGCAAGACCTTGTCCAGGGCCGGTGTGGCGGACGCAGATCTGAACGTCGCGATATGGTCGCTGTGGAACTATGTGATGGGCGCCACCATCAGCCGGGCGAACTTCGACCTCTCGGACGACGGCAGGGCCGCCACGCAGCAGCGCCATACGCGTCTCAGCGAACGCTACCCGACAATTGAGCGCTCCCGTCTGCTGTTGGATAACGATTGGGATGGTGCTTTCCGGAAAGGCCTCGGCTTCCTGCTCGATGGCCTCTCTTCAAGAGGATGAACTCTTCCTTCACAGGCGTCGCTTCCTGCCGTGAACGGCCGAGATTCGAACTCGGTCGTTCAAAGGGATCAGTTTGTTTCGACCCTGACTGCCCCGTCCGACGGCGAGGGAACCCAAGCCTATTGCGCATCCGCGTGCGTGCTCAATTCGGCCCTCTTCCCATCCGAGACGACTGCGAGGTCGAGGACCTTCTGCAATTCGGCAGCATGCCGGAACGACGGTTCGGCCTGGACGCCGTTGCGGACTGCATCGACGAAGCGCTGGTAGTTGGTCGCCACCGTTCCGGCGTCGAGAACCTGCCATTTGGCGTTTTCGACATCTTCACCGATGCAGGCTTTCAGCTCCGAGCCGGTCAGATTGTGCACGACTTCGATGCCACCCTTGTCGCCGTAGATGCGCAGCCGGAGTTCGTTCAAATGGCCGGTTGCCCAGCGGCTGGCATGGACGACGCCGAAGGCGCCGTTGCTGAAATCCAGCGCCATGGTGAAGCTGTCATTGGCGTCGAGCCCGTACTCGCCGATGCGGTTGCCGGGCGCCTTGTCGAAGGATCTCAGCCGGCAGAACACATGGTCGATGTCGAGCGCCGCGCCATAGCTGGCGAAATCGAGAATGTGGATGCCGACGTCGCCCAGCACGCCATTGGAGCCGTGGCCGCGCGACAGCCGCCACAGCCATTTCGGATCGGTGCGCCAGTCGCCCCAGAACTTGGACACCAGCCAGCTCTGCAGATAGGACGCCTCGACATGCCTGACTGTGCCGATCTCGCCGGCCAGCACCATGGCGCGCGCCCTCTGCAGCGGCGCGACATTGCGATAGGTCAGGTTGACCATGTTGATGATGCCGGCCCGCTCGGCGCCATCGGCCATTTCACTGGCCCGCTGGTAATTTTCGGCCAGCGGTTTCTCGCACAGCACCGGCTTGCCCGCCGCGATCAGCATCATGGTGGTCGGATGGTGGACGCGATCGGGCGTCACGTTCGCCACCGCGTCGAACTTGCCCCATGCCAGCGCCTCGTCCAGCGACGCGAAGCGGTTGCGGATGCCGTAGATGTCCGAAAACTTGTCGACGCGCGTACGGTCGAGATCGACGGCGCCGATCAGTTCGACGCCCTCGATCTTGCCGAACTGCCTGGCGTGCTCCTCCGCCATCCAGCCGGTACCGAGTATCAACAGACGCATGATTCTTATCCTTAGGACAGGGCTTTATCTTCTTGTTCGATCATGGATTTCCCGAACCAACGGTTCGAGATCGTAGCCTAGCGGAAGCCGGCTTCGCCCGCGGAATGCAGCTTTCCGCCACGCTCGACGATCGGCTCGAGCGCCTTTTCCACCGGCACGTTCGGCGCATCGAGGATGGCCGGATTGGCGCCTTGCGGGTTGTGCGCCCATTTCACCGCATTGCGCAGCACCTTCTGGACATTGGCGTCGTGATAGGTCGGATAGGTCTCGTGGCCGGGCCTGAAATAGAAGATGTTGCCGGCGCCGCGGCGATAGGTCAGCCCCGACCGGAACACTTCGCCGCCCTGGAACCACGAGATGAACACGGTTTCCAGCGGCTCCGGCACGGCGAACTGCTCGCCATACATCTCCTCGTTCTCGAGCTCGAAATACTCGCCGATCCCGGCAGCGATCGGGTGATTGGCGCTGGTCACCCAAAGCCGCTCGCGCTCGCCCGCCTCGCGCCATTTCAGCGTGCACGGCGTGCCCATCAGCTTCTTGAATATCTTCGAGAAATGGCCGGAATGGAGAACGATCAGCCCCATGCCTTCCCAGACGCGGCGCGCCACGCGCTCGACCACTTCGTCGGCGACGCCGCCATGGTCCTTGTGTCCCCACCACAGCAAGACATCGGTCTCGGCCAGACGGTCGGCCGGCAGCCCATGCTCCTTCTGCTCCAGCGTTGCCCACGATACCGAAATCTCCGGGTCGAGCTTCAGCGCATTGGCAATAGTCGCATGCATGCCCTCGGGATAGATGCCCGCGACCACCTCATTGGTCCGCTCATGGATATTCTCGCCCCAGACGACAGCGCGTATTGTCATGATGTCCTCGTGATTGTTTGAAGCTGGAGCCGCCCCGGCCGGTCAGTCATAATATCCTCGGCCGGGAATGAAAACCGTTTCGCGGCCAGCTACTGACAATCTGTTGGAAAGCGGGCGGGAACGTCCGGGCGGCAAAACCAGCGATGCCGGGGGGCGAAGGATCGCGACAAAACGGCTTTCGTATTGCGTCGCTGCCGCTACCGTCTACGCGCCGCGGCCCTCTTGGGCGACGCGTGTCAACGGCTTCGACAGGCGCGGCACCACGACGAGGCGCTTGATCTTGCCCTTCTTGTAGGCGGCGAGGAAGCGGGCATAGTCCTTGAAGACGACGCAACCATTGGATTCGGCGCGGCCGCCGCGCAGCATGTAGGTGTGGGCGAGCAGGCCGTCGCGGCCATATTTGTTGCTGCCGCTGGCAGGGGTGAGACGCAGGGCCTCGACGCCGTGGAAGCGTGATTCCCGCAGCGTCAGATTGTAGGTGTCGGGCGGCGTCGGACCGACATTCTTTTTGTGAACATAGCGCGGCTGGTCGACCATCGCGCCCAGTCCCGAATGCGCCTCCAGCCGCGAGCCGTCGGGCATATAGACGGTCTTGGCCGAGATGTCGTAGACGGCGACGCCGCTGCCCATGCCGGGCGTGGTGAACAGGTTCCTGAAGGCCCCGCCGAGACCACCGGAAGGCATGTCGGGCTTGGCGTAGGCCAGCATGTCGCCGCCCTGCGTCTTCGACCGTTTGCCCGGCTTGCCCGACACGGCCGGCACTGCCGCTTGTGACGAATTGCGCGGCGACAGGCTGCCGGGTTGCGTCTCGACCGGCGGAGCGTCGGCCGTCTGGACCTTGCTCGCCCTGGATGTCTGGGTCTTGGATGCCTGGGCCTTGGATGCCTGGGGCGGCTCCGTTTTTGCTGCCTGATCCTTTAGCGCCCGGTCTTTCGGCGCCCGGTCTTTCGAGGCTTGAGCCTGAGGCGCTGCCTCATCGATGTCCGCCCGCGGACGCAGCGTCGGCAGCGGAATGCTGTCGGGCATGTCGTCTTGCGGCGGCAGCGAGGCCAGCTGGATCTCGGGTTCTTGCGGCTCTTGCGAAGCCGCGGGCTCGCTTGCCGCGACGGCTGCCGGAAGCATGTCGATCATCTGCTCCGGCAATGTATTCGCCAGCGCTAGCGCCAGTCGCGACGAGCGTTCGATCTCCGCCACCTCCGGCCCGAAGCGCACCGATGCCGGGCCGTTCGGGTCGGGTATGCGTACCGGCTCGGCGAACCGGGCGTCGGCCGGCAGGCTTGCGAGCATGACGGGTGAGCCGGAGGAGGCACGGGCAAAGGCGGCGGCAAGCTTTTGCGGCGACAGCGCGGCTTTGGCCACCACGTCGTCGAAGCTTGGATGCCGCGATGCGTCGGCGACAGGCGGCACGGTATTGCGCTTGAGACGCGCCGATTTTCCCCGGTGAACGAAGTTCGATGCCGACCGCAGGCAGTTGGCATCGCATCCATGCTGCAGCAGCTGGGCCGACAGCGCTGCGTTTGCCGCGGCCCATGTCGGGGCCTGCGCCTTTGCAAGGCTGCGGCGAGGATCGGCGAGCGCGATGGTGCGCGGCGCGAGCAGGCTTTGCGGAAGACCGTTGGAAGCGGCGGTGAGCGAGGTTGCCATCGAATTGAGGCCGGCCAAGGTCGCTACCGACCATAAAGCAATGGCTGCGCCGACGGCCGGAACCGCGACCCAGCGCAGGCCGGGCCTCATCGAAGTCAATCCAGTTGCAGGACTGTCACCCCGGATTTTCGCACTTACAAACGCCATTCAACCACTCTCAATCGGCCGATGCCGGCTAGCGGATTTCGCAGCCGTGACATTCACAGTTCGCCTGGTGCCCCCAGCACACTTCGCGTCTGTTGCCGATTGATTCAAAAGATGGACAAAGTTGGTTAACCAATCCCTCTACCGACCGCCGATTGGGCGACGGTCACACCGAAAAACGCCCTCCAAAACCTGCATAGTTGGCAAAACTGCCCTCCAATGATGACTTTGCTGCCCGTTTTTGTCGGCCGAGTCAAGAAAGCGAAATGACTAGACCTTGCTGGGCGGAGTTGGCCATGGCTGCCAAAATGAAGTCGGGCCTTCCAGAATCGCGCGGCCGGCAGCCGCCGCCATCAAGCCCCGGCTATCGGTCAACGGCCACTTGTCGAACTGCCACTTGTCGACTGCCACGCGGGCGAATGAACGGTTAACGTCTGAGAATTTGGGATAGCGGCAAGATGTTTGCTGCATAGCAGCTGAATGTCGCGAAGGCTGGAACGGGATATTCAAACACCTAGGCTACAGCCATGATTATGTGAGCCTGAATTTTGGCAGCAACCTCGCCGCTGCCATGCCTGTCTGCAATCGCGGCTGCGGCATAATCGGTTGCAGCGTCCAGCTTTCCCGCCTCTCTGGCCTCGATTTCGTTGCGAAGCAGAGTACCCTGGCAATAAGCAACGGCCGGAAGGCGCGGCGAGGAGGCACGGCTTTGTTCGGCCCTCGTCTCGATCACCACACCGGAAAAACCTGCGTCCTCCAGCTCGCTGCGGATCAGTGCCGTATCGTGGTAGCCATGCGGCGTGCGTGCCAGAAAGCGCGGCGGATCGTTCGGAAAAATCCTCGCCAGAGCATTCGTCACATCGTCGGCAAATACATTCTCTTCGATGCGATCCCATACGCTGAATAGAAAATGTCCTCCGGGTTTCAGGACTCGCCGGGCCTCGCGGTAGGCAGATGAGCGGTTGGGAAAGAACATCGCACCGAACTGACAACAAACGAGATCAAAGGTCGCATTTTCAAACGGCAGCGCCAGAGCATCAGCTTGACGCCATTTGATGCGATCGTCGGGAGCTTGCCGCGAAGCGGCATAGTCGAGCATCGGCTGGTTGAGGTCGGTTACGACATAGCTTGCACCGGTGGACAGTTTTGGCGCCAATGCGCGGGTGACAACCCCGGTGCCTGCGGCGGTTTCCAAAACGGCGCTTGGCGACAACGACGCTGCTCGTCGTGCAAGATCTGCGGCGAACGGCTCGAAAATCAAAGGCACCATATAGCGGTCGTAGTTTTCCGGAATTGAGCCAGCGAACACCTTGTCCGTTTCCAACATTGCTATCCCCGTCGCCCGTTTGATGGCTCGCCAGCATAGCATGGAATTGTTTGCTATTCGGTCGCATTCGACCGCGAGGCGTTTCGCTCCCGGAAGCTCCGGAACGCCGTGCTGCAATTACCTGCATATGTGTTAATATATTGCGGCCATGCGCATTGGTGCATGGCCAATACAATGGGAGGATGCGATGAAAACCATAAATCGCAGGTCTGCAATCGCGCTCGGCGTGACGGCGGCCGCGGTAATGCCTTTGTTCACGCTGGCGGCTGCTGCAAAGGTCAAGAAATACGGCCCGAAGGAAGGCAAGGAGATAGCCCCTGGCGTCAGGCTCGTTGAGGTCGGCACGGGCAATTCCGATATCCCCGCCTACAAGAGCATCTCAATTGTCGATATCGTCTTTCAGCCGGGAGCAGCCGCTCCTGCAATGGTAATGGACAACGACATGGTGTGCACCATTACCGCCGGTGAATTCACCATCAAGAAAGCCGACAAGCAATTCAAGCTCAAGGAAGGTGACGTCTATACCTGCTCCAAGGGCAAGACCGACGAGGCAGCCAACACCAGCAAGGTGGTCGGCATCCACCGTATCGCCGTCTTGATACCTGCCTAGCGCATGCCAACGAAAACCGGCCCGCGCCCCTCTTCGGAGACGCGGGCCTTTTGATGATCTGCCTGGCCTAAGCGGCGCGCAAATTCTCCAGGGGACGCAAATTCTGGTTCATGCGGAACAGGTTCAGCGGATCATAGCGCTGCTTGATCTCCAGAAGCCGCTGATGGTTTCCGCCATAGGCGGCTGCGACCCGGTCGACTTCGTCGTCCGGCATGAAGTTGACGTAGACCGTGCCAGCGGCGAAGGGCCTCGTGCCTTCATAGATGCCGCGCGCCCAGTCGATGCAGGCGCGGTCCATTGCCGGTTCGCGCCAGCGCGCGTGAACATTCATGACGTAGTGCGCGCTGCGTTGCGGAAACGCCGTTGCATCCGCTGTCACACGGCCCGCGGCACCGCCGAGATGGGCGAAGAATATCTCGCATTCCGGCCCCGGAAGCCGGGGTATCGCGGCCGTGACGACCTCGATCGCGCTGTCGGACAGCTCGGTGAAGTCATGGCTCTTCCAGTAGTTTCGAGCGCCTGGCGCCAGCAGCGGATCGAATGCCTGCTCCCAGCCGGTGAACGGGTTAGGACCGACAACATCGGCAATCGGTGTGCCGATGGCGCGAAGCCTTTGCGTCGCCTTCTCGCCCTCCTGGAGGTCGCCGCAATAGCACATAGCCAGGACCAGCACCTCCTTGCCATGCCATTGCGCCGGCAGGAACGGCAGCGGCGGCGCCTGCCGCATGACCACCCAGCAGGTCAACTCATTGGGCGCCGCTTCAAGCGCCGCCCGGTACTCACGCAGCACGTTTTCTGCATCGGCAAAAGGATGAACGACAAGTCCCGACAGGACCTGTGGACCGACCTGATGGAGCTTAAACTCGAAGGCCGTGACGACGCCGAAATTGCCGCCGCCACCGCGCAGCGCCCAGAACAGGTCCGGATTTTCCGTCTGGCTGGCGCGCAAAAGCTTGCCGTCTGCGGTGACCACGTCGGCGGAGAGAAGACTGTCGATGGTCATGCCGAATTTCCGCGTGATCCAGCCGAAGCCGCCGCCCAGCGTCAGGCCTGCGATGCCGGTCGTCGAGTTGATCCCGGTCGGCACTGCCAGTTCAAACGCCTGTGTTTCCCTGTCCACATCGGCGAGCGTCGCTCCAGGTTCCACCCATGCCCGCCGCGTCGCCGGATCGACCCGCACCGACTTCATCGGCGACAGATCGATCACCAGGCCGCCATCGCACACGGCGTTGCCGGCAATGTTGTGGCCGCCGCCGCGGACCGCAAGCAGAAGCCGGTTTTCCCTGGCAAAATTCACAGCGGCGATAACATCGGCGGCGCCGGCGCAGCGCACGATCAGTCCCGGCCGCCGATCGATCATGGCATTCCAGATCGTCCGTGCTTCGTCATAGGCGGCATCGCCTTCCCTAAGCATGGTGCCACGCAACTGCGCCGAAAACGCCTCCAGGGCTGCGGCGTCGACGGTCGTCGTGCCGCGCTCAAGTGTGGTGAGGCTCATGCTGTCCATGGCTTTCCTCCCGATTTACTTATGAGCCGTTTCTCCCTCCGCCCGCTTTGCAAGTGTGCGCTTATATTAGAAATCACGCAAGTTTATGGATGACCGCAGACCGGTCTGCGGGCCTGCATTGGCGCCCCTGCATCGGCGCATTCGCAAGCCGGCGCCGCGCTGGACATTTGGCTTCACGAAACGGCTCGGTGTTCTTCCCGAGCGGCCTCCCAGACCTCGCGCGCGGCGTCTGCATTCAGTGCCGCGATTCCCAGGCCGACGATCAGATCCGGCCATGCCGATCGCCATAGGAAAGCCGTCACCAACCCGGCCAGTATGATCGCGATGTTGGCGACGGCGTCGTTGCGGGCCGAGAGGAATGCCGCTCTGGTAAGACTGCCGCTGTAACGGCGGTAGCGCGCCAGCATGTAGGCGCATGACAGGTTGACCGCCAAGGCGCCTAGCCCTGCCAGCGTCAGCGCCGTTGGCTGCGGCGGCACCGGCATGTTGAACTTTTCCCACGCGGTCCACAGCGTCGCCAGGCCGGGCACCAGCAGGATAAGCGCCAGCGCCATGCCGACCCGCGAGCGGGCACGCAGCGACCATCCCATGGCGAGCAGTATGAGGAGATTGACCGAGGCATCTTCCAGGAAATCGACGCTATCGGCGAACAGCGACACCGAGCCGATCGCCAGCGCCACGGCGAATTCAATGCCGAAATAGCCGAGGTTCAACAGCGCGACGACAAGCACCACCCGGCGAAGGCCGTCCGACGTAATGGCTTGCTGCATGGTCTGTCCCGATGTGATGCCGTTGGTGCTCTTACCAGTTGTTTTTCCAACGCAACAGCCGCACGGCATTCGCTGTCACCAGCACCGTCGCCCCGGTGTCGGCGAGGATGGCGGGCCAAAGGCCGGTAATGCCGGCGATCGTCGTCACCAGGAACACCGCCTTCAGCCCCAATGCCATTGTAATGTTCTGTTTGATGTTGGCCATGGTTGCTTGGGACAGCCTGATCATGGCGGCGACGTCACCGACGCGTCCATGCAGCACCGCTGCGTCAGCCGTTTCAAGAGCGACATCGGTGCCGCCACCCATGGCGATGCCGACATCGGCCGCCGCAAGTGCCGGCGCATCGTTGATGCCATCTCCGACCTTGGCGACCCTGAGCCCCTGCCCCTTCAACTCGACAACGATGCGCTGCTTGTCCTCCGGCATCAATCCGGCGAGCACCTCAATGCCGAGTTGTTTGCCGATGGCAGCGGCGGTGCGCTTGTTGTCACCGGTCAACATGACTGTTTTGATACCAGCGTCAGTCAGCGCCTTCAGCCCGGCGAACGCGTCCGGCCGGGGTTCGTCGCGCATGGCGATGAAGCCGGCAAGAGCGTCGTCGATTAGCAGCACCGACACCGATTTTCCTTCATCGTTGAAGGCCGCGATGCGTGCAACCTGGTCGGCCGGCAGCGGGCTTATCTCGCCGGCAGCGACCGTCGAGCCCAGAAACAGGCTTTTGCCGCCGACACGACCGATTACCCCTTTGCCGCCGAGCGCCTTGGCATCAGCCGCAGGCGGCACGGGAACCTTGTCGAAACCAGCCCTTTGGAGGATGGCCAAAGCGAGGGGATGGCTTGAGCCGGTCTCAAGCGCTGCCGCGAGGGAAAGGACCTGACGTTCACTGGCGCCCACTGCAACGACATCGGTGACCTGTGGCTTGCCGAGCGTCAGCGTGCCGGTCTTGTCGAGCGCCACGGCAGTGATAGTGCCGAGCCCTTCCAGCACCGCGCCGCCCTTCATCAGCAGGCCGCGCCGGGCGCCCGCCGAAAGCGACGCGGCAATTGCCGCCGGCACAGAAATGACCAACGCGCACGGACAGCCGATGAGCAGCAGCGCCAGACCTTTGTAAATCCATTCGTTCCAATCGCCGCCAAGGAGCAGCGGTGGCATGATCGCGACGAGCAACGCGACGGCGACCACGCCGGGCATGTACCAGCGTGAGAAACGGTCGATGAACCGCTCGGTGGGCGCCTTGCTTTCCTGCGCCTCCTCGACGAGCTTGACGACCCGCGCAATCGTGTTGTCGGCGGCGGCCGCCGTCACCTTGATGCGCAGCACGCCGTCGCCGTTGATAGTGCCGGCAAAAACCGTGTCGCCAACCTTCTTGCCCCCCGGGACGCTTTCACCCGAAACAGGAGATTCATCAATGGCGCTCCCCCCTTCGGTGATCTCGCCATCAGCCGGAATCCGGTCGCCCGGCCGCACCAGGATGATAGCGCCCACGGCCAGGCTTTCGGCCCGCACCTCGCGGCTCCTCCCATCCTCTTCGACCAGCGCGGTCTTGGGAACCAGTGTGGTGAGCGCTTGGATGCCGGAACGCGCCTTCCCGGCAGCCACCCCTTCCAGAAGCTCGCCGATTAGGAACAGGAGGACCACCGTCGCCGCTTCCTCGCCGGCGCCGATGATCACGGCACCGGCGGCCGCGATGGTCATCAGCATTTCGATTGTGAACGGAATGCCGGCGAGTGCGGCCATGACGGCCCGGCGCGCGATCGGCACCAGCCCAATCAGCATAGCGGCGATGAAAGCCCAGGAGTCAGTGGCCGGCCACATGTAATAAACCGCAAAAGCCACCGCTAAGGCGACACCATTGGCGATGGTCAAGCCGCCCTTGGCGCTGTTCCACCATGGCCCCGACATTGGCGCATCATCGTTGCCATGCAATCCCGCTAATTTCTTGTCGTGACTGTGCGTTCTGTGGTCATGGTCGGCCAATTGATCGGAGGCCGGCGCTCCAGACTTGGCGGTCACCGGTGCAACAGCGTAGCCGAGGCCGGTGACTTTCCTCTCGATCGCGTCAAGATTGCTTTCGGGAGTATGAAGGACCGTCAGAATGCCTACCGAAACGGATACGCTAACATCCTGCACACCAGGCATCCACCGCACGGCGGTATCGATTTTGCTGGCACAGCTGGCGCAATCCATGCCTTCCACCCGGAATTTTGTCTCTTGTCCGATCGCAGCCATCTCGCACCCCTTGTAACTTTCAACGCGACGCTACATCCTCTAGTGACTAGAGGAGCAAGCGAAAAAATGTCAGCAGGTGTGACCATCGGTGAAGCAGCCCGACGCAGCGGCGTGAAGGTTCCAACCATCCGCTACTATGAGCAGATCGATTTGCTTCCAGCCCCTGCCCGCAGCGAAGCTAATCGCCGGCATTATGAAGCGGCCGATTTGCGCCGGCTCGCCTTCATCAGGCACGCGCGCGAGCTTGGGTTCGACATCGAGGCCATCAGGACGCTGCTGACGTTGCAGGATGATCCCCACCAGCCCTGTGGAACCGCCGACGCCATCGCCCAAGCCCGTCTGGCCGAGGTCGTCCAGCGAATACGCAGCCTTACCGCATTGAAGATCGAGCTGGAGCTGATGGTTGAGGGCTGCCGCCGGGGGAAAGTCTGCGAATGCCGTGTGATCGAGGTGCTTTCAGATCACGATCAATGTGAGCATCCTCGTCATTGATTTGCCAGACCAGAGCTCGCAGCAGCGCCGATGTCGCAGCATGCGGAGCTTGCAAAAGCCGCGCTTTGCAGTCAACCTGAGCGGATGATGGCAGGTCTGTCGCCAAAACGCCTCCTGGTCATGCTGCTTGCGGTTCTCGTGACCGCCGGGTTCAGCCTGTCCGCCGCCCAGGCTGCCGTCATGTCGGCGAGGATGGCGATCGACAGCCGCATGATGATGGTCGCAGATGCCGGCACCACCGACATGGCCAAGATGGCCGATGCCAAGGGCGGCGACTGCAGCGCTTGCCTCAAGAGCTCAGCCGACAACGACAAACCGATGCAATGTGCGCCGACCTGCGTCGCACCGGTTCTGGCGGTGCTGCCGGAAGCTCTCCCTGTAACGGGACTGCCGCAGGCCGAGCTGCCGCCGGCGCTTCCCGCCGCGTTCCTGCATGGGCGAAGTCTGCTGCCCGAGCCATTCCCTCCAAGACCCAGCGCTCTCGTCTGACGCCGTTCTGCCGTTTCCGCGGTTGATTGACGGCGTCTGATCGCCCGCTTGCGTGTACCGCGCAGCGGGCGCGGCAGCAATTCAATCGATGTCGCGACGTTCGCCGTCGGTTACCGCAAGGGTCACAAGAGTGAATTCCGTTTCAAGTCCGCCCATAACGCGCCGCAAATTCCTGTTTGCGGCAGCGAGCATTGCCGCCTCCGCAGCGATCCGCCCTGCACTGGCTACCGACGAACACCGGATCAGGGTGGCGCCGGGCCAGGCACGGCTCACCGGCCCCGATGGTCCGCGCACTCCGGTATGGGCCTATGATGGCACGGTCCCGGGCCCGACACTGCGCTTGCGCCAGGGGCGGCCCGCTCGCATCGTCGTCGAGAACGGACTGGGCGAAGACACCACGGTTCACTGGCACGGCATCCGGCTGCCGAACGCGATGGACGGAGTACCCGGCCTGACGCAGAAGCCGATCAGGCCAGATGAAAACTTTACTTATGAATTCACCCCGCCCGATGCCGGCACCTTCTGGTATCACCCGCACGCCAACAGCCTGGTTCAGCTCGGTCGTGGCCTTGCCGGCGCGCTGATCGTCGAGGAGGCCGAGCCGATCGCCGTCGACCGCGACATTCTGTGGCTGCTGCAAGACTGGCGGCTTGCGGCCGATGGACAGATCGCCGCCGGCTTCGGCAGCGCGATGGATGCCGCCATGTCCGGCCGCGTCGGCGGTCTCGTGACCCTCAACGGCGCGCGCCCGGCGGACCAGAAGGTGCGGACCGGCGAGCGCCTCCGGCTGCGGCTGGCCAATGCATCGCTCGCCCGCATCATGGCTCTGAGCTTCGAAGGCCACCGGCCGGTTGTCATCGCCATCGACGGCCAGCCCTGCGATCCGCACGAGCCTGAAAGCGGCCGCCTGGTGCTGGCGCCTGCGATGCGCGTCGATGTCCAGCTCGACCTGCAGGGCGACCCCGGCAGCCGGCACGCGGTGATCGACGATTACTACGATGGCCTCGCCTACACCCTGACCACGCTCGCCTACGACGCCGGAGCGCCGCTGCGCGACCATCCTCTCGATGCGCCGCTTCGCTTGCCGGCCAATCCGCTGCCGGCCCCCGACCTGGCCAGGGCCGAACGGCATGAAATCGTCCTGCAGGGCGGCATGATGGGCGGCGGCAAGCTGGCCGGCGTCGGCGGCATGATGGGCATGGCGATGCCCGGCATGAACAGCGCCGCCTGGGCAATCAACGGCATGTCGATGACCGGCGATGGCCACGCCGGCATGGCGCCGCAGTTCACACTGTCGCGCGGCGCCACCTGCCGTCTCACCATGCGCAACGAAACCGCCTGGTGGCACCCCATGCACGTCCATGGCTTCAGCCTGTCGGTGCTTTCGCGCAATGGTTCGCCAGTGCCGCACCGGCAATGGCAGGACACGGTGCTGCTCGCCCCCAAGGACACGATCGAATGCGCCTTCGTTGCCGACAATCCCGGTGACTGGATGCTGCACTGCCATGTCGCCGATCACCAGATGGCCGGCTTGATGACAGTGTTCCGCGTGACCTGAAAGCTTTATCCAACCAAGGAGAACTGCAATGAAACTGACCTACCGCCTAACCGCACTGTCCCTGCTGATCGCAACGCCGCTGCCGGCCTTCGCCGCCACCATCAACGCTGTCATGTACAAGAACCCGCAATGCAGCTGCTGCGAATCCTACGCCAACTATCTCGAGCACAACGGCTTCAAGATCGACATCAAGCCGGTCGACAATCTCTCTCAGATCAGCAGCGATGCCGGCGTGCCGGCTGACCTCGAAGGCTGCCACACGCTGATGGTCGACGGCTATGTCGTCGATGGCCTGGTGCCGGTCGAGATCGTCAAGAAGCTTTTGACCGAACGCCCGGCGATCACCGGCATAACGCTGGCCGGCATGCCGACGGGCGCTCCGGGCATGGGTGGTGAGAAGCAAGGCCCTTTCGTCGTCTACGCCTTCACCAAGGACGGCAAGGCACCCACCGTCTACGCGACCGAGTGAGGCTGTTGTGAGCAAACTGGCCATGGTCCTGATTGGCATGCTGCTGGCATTTTTGCTGCCGGCATCAGCCGCCGAGCCACCGCAGAACTTTGTCGTTCACGAGGCGCCCGTCGCGGTGCCGGAAATCAGCTTCGAGGACGGCAACGGCAAGCCGAAAACGCTTGCGGATTTCCACGGCAAGGTCGTGCTGCTCAACATCTGGGCGACATGGTGCGCGCCCTGCCGCAAGGAGATGCCGACGCTCGATCGTCTGCAGGCCAAACTCGGCGGTCCGGATTTCGAGGTCGTCGCGCTGTCCATGGACCGTGCCGGTCCTGAGATTGTGAAGAAGTTCTTTGCCGAGATCGGCATCAAGCTCCTCGCCCTCAACATCGATGTCTCGGGCAAGGCAATGTTTGCCATCGGCACCGTCGGCCTTCCGGCAACCCTGCTGATCAATCGCGATGGCAAGGAGATTGGCCGGCTGATTGGGCCGGCCGAATGGGACGCGCCCGACATGGTCGACTTCATCCGCAGCCGCATCGCCTCCGAGTGAGAAAGGAACAGATATGTCCGGGTTGAAGGCTCGCTGCGTCGCATCGGCTTTGAACGAGTGGAGGTGTTTGCTGCTGGGCGTTATTGCCATTGCGCCGCTGGCCGTGGGCTTTTCGTATCAGGCCCAAGCCCACTCGCTCGACGAAATCGACGCCATGCTTGAGGGCGACGAGAAATATTTCCAGACGATCGACAAGCCGGCGCCTGAATTCACGCTGCGCACCGCCGATGGGCGTGTCGTGCGAACGGCAGACCTGCGCGGCAAGGTGGTCGTCCTCCACTTCATCTACACATCGTGCCCGGATGTGTGCCCCCTGCATGCCGAGAAGATCGCCGAAGTCCAGAAAATGGTGAACGGCACGCCGATGAAAGGTCAGGTCAGCTTTGTGACCATCACCACCGACCCGACTAGGGACACGCCGGATGTGCTCGGCAAATACGGGCAGACGCACGGGCTCGATCCCATCAATTGGCTGTTCCTGACCACGACCCCAGATCAGCCGGAGGATGCGACCCCGAAGCTGGCGGAAGCCTTCGGCCACAAGTTCACGCTAACGGATGATGGTTATCAGATGCACGGCACCGTCACCCATGTGATCGACAAGGAGGGCCGCTGGCGGGCGAATTTCCATGGCCTGAATTTCGCCGCGGTCAATCTTGTCACCTTCGTCAATGCACTCACCAACAATGTCGAGCGCCCGCACCATGAGCCGGAAACGGGATGGTGGGCGAAGATCAAGGGCATGTTCTGAGGCACCATTCACATGCCGGCGGTCCGGCGAAACAGAGGGAAGGAGAACCCTGTGATCCACAAGTCCAACCCATTGCGCGGAGCCATCGGCAAAATGGCCCGTGCCTTCGTCCTGGCCGGCGCGACGGTCTGGCTGGCGCTCGGTCTTCACGGTCAGGCGATCGCCGCGGGCGAGATGTCCCAGGACCAGTTCGACCAGCGCATCCACGACTATATCCTCGCGCATCCCGAAGTCGTCATGGAGGCGCTGCAGAGCCTCGATGCCCGCCAGCGCGAGGCCGCGGCAAAAGAGGCGAAAGCCGCCCTGGCGGCCAGGGCCGACGAGATTTTCCGGGACCCGGCGAGCCCGGTCGGCGGCAACGCCGAAGGCGACGTCACAATGGTCGAGTTCTTTGACTATGACTGCCCCTATTGCCGGCAAGTTGCGCCGATCATGGCGCAAGCCATGGCCGACGATCCGCAGCTCAGGATCGTCTACAAGGAATTCCCGATCCTCAGCACGGATTCCGTATTTGCTTCCAAGGCGGCTCTCGCCGCAGTGCGCCAGGGCAAGTACATGGCATTCCACAAGGCCTTGTATGCGGTGAAGACGCGGGTGACCGAAGCGGTCGTGCTGAAGGTCGCTGCCGACGTCGGGCTCGACGTGGCTAAAATGAAGGCCGACATGCAGCGGCCCGATATCCAGGCGTCGATCGACCGGAATACGCAACTCGCCCAGGCGCTGAAGATCAGCGGAACGCCAAGCTTCGTCATTGGCGAGCAGATTTTCCCCGGCGCGACCGACCTCGCAACAATGAAGAAACTGATCGAGCAAGCGAGGAACAGCAAATGAGCCGGATATGCTACCTAACCCGACGGACGGTTGTTCTGGGCAGCGCCTTTGGCATCGCTGCGGTCGTTGGCTTGCTCAAGAGGCCGGATTTGGCGATCGCCGCGGAGGATTCCGATCTGGTGCGCCGTTTCAAATATCTCAGCCAGAACGGCAACAGCACGTGTTCGGCCAAGTTCACTGAGTCGATCGCGACCATGCCGGCGATGTCGCGGATCACGGGCTCGTGCTGCAGCCCTATGGAGACGAAGCGCTATGCCGAGCAGGTGAGCGGCCTGGCCGAGTACCGCGAGATCGCAATGATCCCCAGCGATCCGTACGACATTCCGGCCGGCATCGCACAGAAGATGCTGCCCTACTACGATGTGAAACTCTCCGGCGACGAGCAGCAGGCCTATGACTATGCAATGGCCAATTCCAACGAGAAAGGCCCATGCTGCTGCGCATGCTGGCGCTGGAAAGTGTATGGCGGATTGGCGAAGTTCCTGATCCACGAGCATGGTTTCACCGGCAAGCAGGTCGTCGACGTCTGGGATCTCTCGGACGGCTGCGGCGGAGGTATGTGAGACGGCAAGGACAGGACACTTCCGGTTGGCAGGACACGGCGGCAGGGTGGCCGATCGGGGTTTCCTCGTCGTCTTGACCGAATTCCCCGGCGAGCTAATTGCCTTCGCAGTCGCCGATGCTTACCGACGAAGGCGGGCCTTCACTGACCGTAAAGGTGATTGCAATGATGAATGGTCCAATGGGTACATGGATGATGGGCGGCATGGCGCTCGTCTGGGTCCTGGTGTTCGTCGCGCTCTTGCTCGCGATTGCAGCGCTGGTCAAATACCTGCGAACCTGAAGTCGTAGATACCTTCAGGTATACGACTATGTGATGGCAAATTCCGGGGAGAAGGGGCAACCGCTGCCGTCTGTGGCGGTGGCATGTAAGGCGAACCAGCGCAGCACGACGCCCCACCCTCGTCAGGCAAAGCCTGGAACCGGCTTGGTCTTGCCGCTCAGTTGCGCGCCCAATGTCAGTGCCTGCGGGAAATTCCGGACGATCGCCGCCATCAAGGTGGCGCTACCGGGGCGAAGGGCAATTCCGGCAAGAGCCGCGGCGGCGTAGACCCGCGTCGAAAACAGTTTTTTCCAGGCCGCCTCATAGCGTCTGGCGGCGGCCTCGCGCCCTGCCCGGCCACTTGGCGCGGATGCGAGTTCGCAAGCCAGCAACCAGCCGGACTGAAGCGCCATCGAGATGCCCTCGGCGATGACTGGGTGAGACTCTCCGGCCGCATTGCCGACGCGGAAGATGTCCCCTTCGTAGCAGGAGCGAATTCCCGGCCGGATCGGACCTGCGGCAAGCCACGGACCGTCGAGAAGCGCCGGTTCCAGGGCGTCTCTCACGCCCCGGCATGAGTCCACGAGATGGCGGAAGACCGCATCGGCGGCCGGCACATGGCTCCGGCGTTTGGGGCCATGTTGCTTGCGCAACCGCGCGAGCATATCGCGGCGAATGCAGCACGACACCGACAGCCGGCCGTGATCCGCCGAGACCATGCCGCCATAGCCGCCGGGAAAAGCCAGCAGAGGCATCAAATCCGGCGCCAGCGACGACCCGGTGAAATGCGCCTTGAAGCCGAGCAGGTCAGAGGGGCGATTTGCCTTTCCGAGCTGGCTGGACAGCGGCCCTGGTTCCCACGAGCCGTGTGCGGCGACAATCACCGGCGCACGCAACATGGTCGTTTCCTCCCCGGCCTGAATTCGCACCCGTTGCATCTGGCCATCCCGCTCGATGGCGACAGCGCGGCAGGGCTGAAAGATTTCGACACCCGCCGAGCGTGCCGCCTGCAAAAGCAGGGAATCGAGAATGTCCCGGCCGAGCGCCCGGCCGAAGCTATCTTTCGCACGAAGCCCAGCTCCTGCACGTGGCATTGCCGCCTCGACGTAGGTCTCGCCGGAAAACAGGCCGACGCGACGGATTTCGGGGCCGGCATTGGCATACCAGGCATCGCCGATCTCCAGCCGGTCCAGAAGCGCAAGATTGCTTGCCGAGATATATTCGCCGCAGACCTTGCGGCGCGGAAATGCGGTCTTTTCCACAATGGCCACGGCCCATCCGCGCCGGGCCAGCGAGAGCGCGACGGATGTGCCCGCCGGGCCGGCGCCGATGACGATGGCGTCATGGGTCGACAATCCGGTCATGGCTCGACACTGGCGCTGGCGCCGACGAAGATGTGGGAAAACAGACCGGCGCGTCGTTCCTCGACTGGCTTGCCGTTGGCCGCAAGCCAGAGGCCGGAAAGCTCGCTGCCGCGAAAGCCGGCACGCACGCTTTGCGCCGCGTCGTTTTGTGTGACGTCATTGGCGCCGATTGCCGGCAGAAGACGGGTCGCGGCCAGCGCCAGTTTGGCCCGCAGCGGCTCGGTCGCGATGAGCAACGGGGCTTTCGGCCTGATCAGCGAAAACAGGCGCACGAGCTGGGCATCGTCGAGATGGTGCAGAAACAGATTGACGGTGACGGCGTCGAACCGTGCGCCCTCGAACTTTCCTGTCCAGTCGAAGACATCGGCGGTGATCCCTTCAGCCTTCCATCCCAGCCTGTCAAAATCATCGCGCAATTGCGCGGTGACGAGGTCGACGCGGTCGAGCATTGCCAGTTCGACCCCAGGCCAATGCCTGGCCATGCGCCGAGCCACCGCAAGCATGAAGGAGCCATCGCCGGCGCCGATCTCCAGGATGCGGCGTGGCGGCTTTGGCACAAACCTCTTGAGCAACGACGTCATGATCGGCACCTGAAACATCAGCATGTTGATGCGCCGAAGGTCGCGGCGCGCGGTCAGCGCTCGCGGATCGTCGGCCGCAAGTCCGTCGAGGATTTCCGGCGCAAGCTGCCGATGCTCCAGGCCGCTCATGACACCGTTCGAAAGAGCATGGTTTCGGCAGTCAGCCCGGGCCCGAACGACATGCCGCAGCCGAGCAGGCCGGGTGGCGCCTTCAACATCTCTTTCATCACGAACATGACGGTCGCGGACGACATGTTCCCGTATTGGCGCAACACCGCGCGCGATGGTTCCAGCGCAGTGGGCTCCAGTTCCAGCGCCCTTTCGACAGCGTCGAGCACCGAACGTCCACCCGGGTGCACGGCCCAAAGGTCGATGTCTTCCGCCGATCGACCGCCGAGGATGGCGGCCTGGCTGTTCCGCAACGCTTCATGAATCGCTGCCGGCACCTGGCCGGAAAGAACCATTTCGAAGCCGTGGTCGCGAATGTTCCAGCGCATCAGGTCCCGCCGTTCCCTCGCCACCAGACAGTGAAAGCTATCGAGCTCGATGCCGGCCGGCTCGGCAGTAATGAGCGCAGCCGCGCAGCCGTCGCCCCAAAGGCAGAACGACAGCAGTTTTTCCAGCTCGGTGGTTTCGCGCAGATGCATCGTGCAGAGTTCGATATTGACCAGCAGGACCTTGGCCTGCGGGTCGGAGCGGACGATGTGGCGGGCCAATTTGAGGCCGTTGATCGCGGCATAGCAACCCATGAACCCGATCATTGTGCGTTCGACGCTGTCCGGCAGCCCGCAGCGCGCAACCAGCTCGAGATCGATGCCCGGCGCCGAAAAGCCGGTGCAGGTGGTGACGATAAGATGGGTGATGCGGGAAGCGTCGTCGCCAAGCTGCAATCCGTCGATGCCCTTTTGCGCCAGAACAGGTGCGGCATCGTCGAACATCGCCATCCTCATGGCCGTTCCGGGAAACGCGCCGCGGATGAAGGTCCCGGCCAGGTCGGCGGACGGTCCTTCGGGGTTGGACGCCGGCGCAAAGCAGGAATAGCGGTGCTCGATGCCGGCAAGATCGGCCATGCGTTCGAAGAGCCTCCGGCGATCGGCCGCGAGCATGGAGGCCGCGAAACGCAGGTAGAATTGATGAACCTCGTGCTCCGGCACCGCTGTCGCGATCCGGTTGATATAGGCGTTGACGGGCATGTTCTGTCTCCTCGACGTCTGCACGGTGTAGCGTGCCGCCGGAGGGTCCTTGCTCATCGGCACCCGGAGTGGGCTCCGAGTTTGAGCGCTGTTCGATAAACGTTTCCGAAAACTGATTTCTTCCCGAAGGTCCAGTATGTGCTGTTGGCAGCAAACGGTTGGAGCCGGCGGGCGGTTGCGTCGGGCGTCCAAAATCGCCACATCATGTTGACCTTCCATCTACTGGAAGGTCTATTTCCTCCGACAAAGGAGATTTCCGCCATGAACATCGGCGTCGCATCCGAAAAATCCGGCCTGCCGGCCAAGACGATCCGTTACTACGAGGATATCGGGCTCTTGCACCCGGCCCGGACCGACAATGGCTATCGCGATTACTCGACGGCCGATATTCACCGGCTGCGCTTCCTGCAGCGCTCGCGCAGCCTGGGGTTTTCGGTCGACGAATGCCGCCAGCTGCTGTCGCTGTACCAAGATAGGGAACGTGACAGCGCCGACGTGAAGGCGATCGCGAAAGCCAAGCTGGTGGAGATCGACAGGAAGATCGCCGAACTGGTCGGATTGCGCGGCTTGCTCCACCATCTGGTCAGTCACTGCCACGGCGACGAGCGGCCGGATTGCCCGATCATCGACGAGCTGGCGGGACAAGGTGTGGCCCAGTGAGGCTCGCAGCCGCTGGAACGGTGCTGTCTCTTGCCTGCGTCTCTGTCGTGCTCGCTGCCGCCCATTCGAGCCGTGATGCGGTCATCGCGGCTCGCCAGGCCTCGATGAAGGAAATGGCCGCGGCGGCAAAGGCGATCGCCGGGATGTTCGACGGCAAGCGGGCGTACGACGCCGCGGCTTTCAAGGCGGCGGCCGAGACCATCCGCGCCCGCACCGGCCCTGCCCTGATTGCCGAATTCCCCAGCGCGACATTGGGTGCGCCTTCAGGCGCCAAGCCGGATATCGACCCCGCCCGCGCGGAGTTCGAAGCGCTGGCCCGTCACATAGGGACGCTGGCGAGCGCCCTGGCCTCCGACGCCGCGCGGGCGCCGCCGCGCATCACTGACGACATGAGAATGGGTTCCGGCCTGGCAATGGGCGGCGGCAGCCTGCTTGGCAAGCGACCGTCACTCGCGGAAGCCGATCCCACTAAATTGCCGGCGGAGCACCTCCTGCATCTCATCTTGCAGGATTGCTCGAGCTGCCATTCGAAATTCCGGCAAAAGGTCGAGTGATAGCGTCAGCTCCGCAGTTGCTGAGCCGAAATAAAATTGCGCCAGCCGCCGAAATGCGAAATCTCTTGCGCATCAGTAAGGCCGGCACTTTCGACGAGGAAGCCTTTCGGCGAAGTTCCATCATCGAGCAGAAGCGTGCCGATGCCGAGCGGCGGCGGGATCGCGCCGACGAAGCGGCCGAAGGCTTGCGGCGACAGCCGCCAGACTTCGACCTCGATCGCTGTGCCCTTGCCGTTGCAGCTGCGCTCGAGCCCCGGTCGCGGCACCGACTGGCCGGTGAGCGCGTAAAGCCGGTAGAGCGGCGCCGTTCTCGCAGCCCGGGCGAAAATCGCACCGAGCTGCTGCAACTGGCCGTTCAGCGCCATCCCCGACAGATGCGCGCCGACCACGGCCAGCTCGATCGTGCCTTCATCCACGTCCACGCAAACATCGCCACGCGGCGGCTGCGGCCAGCCGGTGGCGCCCAGCGACAGGCGGCTTGCCGCATGGATGTCGTGGGCAAGCGACGCCGTCAAATGGTCCTTGCCGGCCGCGGCAAGCAAGGTGACGCTCATCGGCAGACCGTCACTGCGTGTTCCGCTCGGTACCGAAATGCCGCACATGTCGAGCAGATTGACGAAGTTGGTATAGGTTCCGAGCCGGCTGTTGGTGACGATGGGGTCAGCCAACACCGCTTCGACTGTGTAATGCGTCGGCGCGGTCGGCACACAGAATAGGTCGACCGAGGTGATAACCGGCGCAAGCTTGGCCTTGTAGGCCTGCAAGGCATAGAGCCCGTTGAAGGCGTCCGCGGCTGAAAGTTTTCGCGCGCCGCCGATGATCGTTCGCGTCACCGGATGCATGGCCGCCTCGTTGGCGTCCATGAAGTCCTTGATCGCGGCGTAACGCTCGGCCACCCAGGCGCCTTCGTAGAGCAGGTTGGCCGTGGCGTAGAAATCACCGAACGGGATTTCGACCAGCCTGCAGCCCAGCGTCTCCAGCGAGGCAAGGGCGGCCTCGAAGCCCGCCTGCATCGCCTCGTCGCCGAAGAAGGTCCAGTCGGCTCTGGCCGGCACGCCAACCGTCAGCACGGGTGGGCGCGCAAGGCCCTGGACGCCGAGGTCACGCGAATAGGGATCGGCGTCGTCCTTTGCCGCCGCCGCCTCGAACACGTGGTAGGCGTCGTCGACGGTGAGCGCGAAGACCGAGACGCAGTCGAGCGTGCGGCAGGCCGGCACGACGCCGGTGGCCGACAGCGCGCCGACGCTCGGCTTCAGCCCGACGATGTTGTTGAGGCCGGCGGGGATGCGCCCCGAACCGGCGGTGTCGGTGCCGAGCGCGAACGAGACGATGCCACGCGCCGTCGCGACGGCCGAGCCGCATGAAGAGCCGCCCGGCACAAGTTTCGGGTCGATCGCATTCCTCGGGATCGGATAAGGCGTGCGCACACCGACCAGGCCGGTGGCGAACTGGTCGAGATTGGTCTTGCCGACGACCAGTGCGCCGGCGGCCTTGAGCCGCGCGACGACTGTGGCGTCTTTCGCCGGCAGGTAGGCATATTCGGCGCAGCCGGCCGTGGTCGGCATGCCGGCAACATCGATGTTGTCCTTGACCGCGAACGGTACGCCCCACAGCGGCTTTGCCACGGGGTCGAACGGGCCGAGCTTTTCTGCTTCGGCCAGCATCTCCGCCCTGCTCGCCAGATGGATGAAGATGCCGGGGTCATCGGCCGCTGCGAGCCGCGCATCGACCGCATCGATCACCTCGCCGATGCCGACGCCGGCCTGATAGGCGGCGTGCAGGCTCGCTATGTCGAAGCGGATGTCGCTCATTTGGCCTCGCCCAGAATGACTACCGGCAGGTTCCACTGGATGAGTACGACGCAGCCGTCTTTTGTCCACACCGAATGCTCGGTTCCGACCGGATTCAGGATCACGCTGCCCGCGGCATGATCGCCGTTCTCGTCGCTCTGGGTGCCTTCCAGCACGATGATCGTTTCCAGCCCGGCATGGCGATGGCGCGGCACGCTGGCGCCGGGCCGGTAGTTCAGGATCGCGACCGACGGTTCCGTCGGTCCGCCCTTGAGCAGCCAGTGCGCCGTAATGCCATCGCGGAAATGCCCGAACGCCAGATCGCGCCAGCCACCATTAAGGAGGCCGGCAAAGGCAAGGTTAGGCATTGGCAATCCCCTCGAGCACCTGGTCGGTTGTCGCCGTCCAGCCGACGATGGCACCCTGCGCCCTGATCATGGCCAGGGCGGCCGCCTTGAACTCGGCAAAATAACTCTCGGTGGCATCCTCCGCCAGCAGGCATTCATAGCCGCGGTCGTTGGCCTCGCGCATCGTCGTCTGCACGCAAACCTCCGTCGTCACTCCGGCAAAGACCAGTTGCTGTGCGCCGAGCCGCTTCAGGTCGTCGCCGAAGCTAGTGGCATAGAACGCGCCCTTGCCCGGCTTTTCGATGACGATTTCGCCGGGCAAAGGGGCAAGTTCATCGAGGATCGCCGTTCCCGGCTCGCCGACGATCAGCACGCGACCCATCGGCCCGACATCGCCGATCCGGATCGACGGATTGCCGCGGTTTCGCTTGGCCGGCGGCAGATCCGAAAGATCTGCTTTGTGGCACTCCATCGTGTGGATCACCGGCAGGCCAGCGGTGCGGAACCCCTCGATCAATCTCTTCACCGTCGGCACAATCGCCACCACCCGGCTGACGTCGTTGCCGAGGCTGGCGCCGAAGCCGCCGGGTTCAGCGAAATCTCGCTGCATGTCGATGACGACCAGCGCCATCGCCTCAGGCTTGAAGGCGAACGGAAACGGCAGCGCCTCGATCTCGGCCATCAGTGATGTCCCGCCATGTGCTCGCCGATCGTCTGTACGCTCGCCTGCGCGATCGGCGTCTCATAGACCAGCGCGCCGTCCGACATGACGAAGATGCGGTCCGAAAGCTCAAGCAGCTCGTCAAGGTCTTCCGACATAAGGAGCACCGCGGCGCCGGCGTTGCGCGCCTTCATGATGCGGGCGCGTATTTCGGCGACGGCGGAGAAGTCGAGGCCGAAGCAGGGATTCGACACGATGAGCAAATCGACCTCGCCGGTCAGCTCCCGCGCCAGCACCGCGCGCTGCACATTGCCGCCCGACAGCGACGAAATCGGCGAAGCGAGCGAGGCCGTCTTGACCTTGAACTGTTCGACCAGACGGGCCGCGTATTCCCTGATCGCACTCATCCTGATCCAGCTGACCGGCTTGCCGGCCTCGTTGAGGTCGAAGGTGCGGAAGGCCATGTTTTCCGCCACCGTCATCTTCGGTGCGCAGGCATTGCGCAACGGCTCCTCCGGAATGAAGCGGACATTGAGCGTGCGCGCCTCGCTGCGGCTGGCGCCATAGGGCGAGCCTTTCACCAGAACGTCGCCGCCATTGCGCGCCCGCTGTCCGGCAAGGACTTCGAGAAACTCCTTCTGGCCGTTGCCGGAGATGCCGGCGACGCCGACGATCTCACCGGACTTCACATCGAGCTCGCCGATGTCGATGGTTTTCAAGCCGGTGCGGTCGGGCGCCTTCAGCGACTTTACCGTCAGCACCTGCCTGGCGCCGGCCGGCACCGGAGCGCGGCTGTCGAGTGCTGCAATCGGCTGGTCACCGATCATCATCGCCGCCATCTGCTTGTGCGAAAGCTCCGAGACTTTGCCGGTTCCGGTCAGCCTGCCCTTCCGCAGCACAGTGATGTCGTCAGCAAAGGCCGTCACCTCGTGGAATTTATGCGAGATCATCAGCACGGTAAGGTCGCCGGTCCTGGTCATGTCGCGCACCAGGCCAAGCACTTCCTGCGCCTCGCCGGGAGTGAGCACCGAAGTCGGCTCGTCGAGCACCAGGAAACTGCGGCCGAGGTAGAGCTGCTTGATGATTTCGAGCTTCTGCTTCTCGCCCGCGGCAAGCTCGGCAACCTTGACGTCGAGCGGCAGCTTGAACGGCATGCGCTGCATGAATTGCGCAAGTGCGGCGCGCTCCTTGCGCCAGTCGATGACGCCGGGCACCTTCTCGCGCGAAATGACCAGGTTTTCCGCACCGGTCAGCGACGGGACGAGCGTGAAATGCTGGTAGACCATGCCGAGCGCGAGCGCCGACGCATCCTTGGGGCTGGCGATCGCGACCTCGCGGCCTTCGACCAGCATGTCGCCCGAGGTCGGGTGGTAAAAACCCATCATGCATTTGACCAGCGTCGACTTGCCGGCGCCGTTTTCGCCGAGCAGCGCGTGGAACGATCCCGCCGGCACCTTGATCGACACATCGTCCAGCGCGGTGAAGGCGCCGAAGCGCATGGTCATGCCGATGGTCTCGACGCCGACGGCTTTCTTGCCGATGCTTCCGCTCAAGGTCGTGTCCTCACGGCAGTTGCGCGACGAAGGATGCCGAGTTCGATACCGCGCCGAACACCCCGCCCTGCATCTTGATCATCTTGATTGCAGCGAGATGGTTGCCGTAGTCGGTCGCGCCGCAGCAATCCTCCAGCATGACGCATTCGAAGCCGCGATCATTGGCCTCGCGCATCGTCGTGTGGACGCAGACATCGGTGGTGATCCCGGTCAGCACGATGTTTTCGATGCCGCGCTGGTGCAGGATCAGCTCCAGGTCGGTGGCGCAGAACGAGCCCTTGCCCGGCTTGTCGATGATCGGTTCGCCCGCCGCCGGATAGAGGTCGGGGATGATGTCCCAGCCGGCTTCGCCGCGCACCAGGATGCGACCGCAAGGTCCGGGGTCGCCGATGCCGGCATTAATGCGGCGCGAGCGCCAGCGCTTGTTGGCCGGCAGGTCGGCGAGATCGGGCCGGTGGCCCTCGCGCGTGTGGATGATGGTGTAGCCCTTGGTCCGCATGGCTGAGAGCACCGACTTGATCGGCTCGATCGGCGCCCGCACCAGCGAAAGATCGTAGCCCATATGATCGACATAGCCGCCCGGCCCGCAGAAATCAGTCTGCATGTCGATGATGATCAGCGCCGTATTGTCGGGCCGCAGCTCGCCATTGTAGGGCCATGGATAGGGATCGGCATCGATGTAGCGCTGGGTGATCTCGGCTCTGGCGTTCATCGGGAAAACTCCAGTCATTTGGTGATCGACAACTCGCCCGGCGCGCCGGCAAGCGTGCGGCTCGGCGACGAGGTGGCGATCATGATGATGAGCGTGAGGATGTAAGGTGCGGCGTAGAAGAGATAATAGCCCTGCGTCACACCGACCGATTGCAACGCCGGGCCTAGCGCGCCCGCGCCGCCGAACAATAGTGCCGCGGCAAAGCAGCCGAGCGGATTCCAGCGCGCGAAGATGACCAGCGCCACCGCCATCAGGCCCTGCCCCGACGAGATGCGTTCGGTCCAGCTGCCGGGGTAATAGAGCGACAGATAGGCGCCGCCGATGCCGGCGAGCGCGCCGCCGACGCCTGTCGCAAGCAGGCGCACGGTGTTGGGATTGAGGCCCATGGCGCGCGCCGCATCGGAGCTGTCGCCGACGACGCGCACGATCAGGCCGGCACGGGTGTTGCGGAAGGCCCACCGCAGGAACACGGCAAGTGCCGCACCAATCAGGAACAGCACGTTGACGTTGAGCGCCGCTTGCACCTGCGGAATGTTCGACCAGCCACCGAAGGCGATGGCCGGCAGGTCTGGCGCCGAGGGCTGGATGAACGGCTTGCCGAAGAAGAAGGCGAGACCCGAGCCGAACAGCATCAGCGCGATACCGATGGCGATGTCGTTCACCCCGCGGAATTTGCAGATCCAGCCGTGGAACAGACCGAAGCAAAGACCGGCACCTGCGGCGGCCAGCAGGCCGAGCCATGGCGAGCCGGTCATCACCGCTACGGCATAAGCGGTCATGGCGCCGAAGACCAGCGTGCCTTCGAGGCCAAGATTGATGCGGCCGGAGCGCTCTGTGATCGCTTCGCCCAGCGAGACGAAGATGAAGGGCGTCGAGACGCGGATGGCGCCGCCGAGAATGGCGAGCGGCACGCCCCACAGGCCGATCTCGGTCGCGTCCATCAGGAGCCCCTCTTCCACAGATCTGGATTGAAGACCTTGAAGCGCCCGTAAAAGGTTTCGCTGAACAGGATGACGACGAAGAGCATGCCTTGCAGCACCAGCACGGTGGCGTCGGGTAGGTCCATGCGGCGCTGGATCAGCCCGCCGGATGCGCCGATGCCGCCGAGCAGGAAAGCGACCGGAATGATGGCGAGCGGATTGTGGCGGGCGAGGAAGGCGACGAGGATGCCGGTATAGCCATAGCCGGCGGCAAGCGAGGCGTTGGCGCTGCCTTGCACGGCGCCGACCTCCAGCATGCCGGCCAGCCCGGCGAAGCCGCCGGCCAACCCGGTGAAGCCGACGATCAGCGGCCCGACGGCAAGCCCTTGCACCTGGGCCGCCCTGACATTGCCGCCGGCGATGCGGGCGGCAAAGCCCCAGCGCGTCTTTTCGATCAGCAGCCAGGACAGGACGCAGGCGAGAATGCCGACGACCAGGCCCCAGTGCACGTCCATGCCTGGAATGTTGCCGATGCGGTAGGCATCCACCAGCGGCTCGGTCGAGGGTTTGTTGAGCGAGGCCGGATCGCGCAGCGGCCCTTCGACAAGATGGTTCATCAACGCGATGGCGATATAGGCCATCAGCAGGCTGGAGATGGTTTCGTTGACGGCGCGGTAGTGGCGGAGTGCGCCGACGGCACCGATCCAGATGCCGCCGGCGACCACGCCCGCCACGCCCATCAGCAGGATGACCAGAAAAGCCGGCGCGCCATTCGCCGCGACGCCGATGGCGGCGGCGGCAACGCCGCCCAGCACGATCGCGCCTTCGCCGCCGATGACGGCCAGGCCGAGCCGTGCCGGCAGTGCCACGCAGAGCGCTGCCAGTAAAAGCGGTGCTGCTCGCGACAGCGAGTTCTGGATCGAGAACCACGAGCCGAAGCCGCCGCGCCACATCGTCTCGTAGAGTTGCACCGGCGATTTGCCGACCAGCGCGATGAACACGCTGAACAGCGCCATGCCGACGATCAGCGCCGCGAGCGGTATGACGAAGGCTTCCGCCCGCCGCGCCGCCCATTCGAGCGCCGCCGGATAACTCCTGGCGCCAAACAGCGCCGGTGCGCCCGCAGTGCTGACCGTGTCTGCCATTGCCCCGTCTCCGATCCGGTTCAGGCGGTCGAACCGACGACGCCCTCGACCAGGTAGTCCATGCTTTCGAGTTCAAGCGCGGTCTCGACGAAGGCCTGGCCCTCGGTCGCGACGACGACGCCCTTGTTACTCTTCAGCGGACCCTTGATGACCGAAAATCCGCCTTTCATCATTTCGGCCAGCGTGCCGTCGAACTGCTTGCGGGCGGCGTCGCCAACAGCGGGGCCGAGCGGGCTCATCTTGACGAAGCCGTCGGCCAGGCCGCCGCGCGTGAAATTGGGCAGCGGCGTGCCGCCCACCAGATCGTCGACGAACATCTTGTAGACCTTGGCCCAGTTCCATTCCGCGCCGGTCAGGTATTTTTCCGGTGCCAGCGGGCTCTGGTTGGCATGATAGCCGCAGACGAAGGCGCCACGCCCGGCCGCCGTCTCGACCACCACCTTGGGGCTGTCGACATGACAGGTGATGACGTCGGCACCCTGGTCGACCAGCGCGTTGGTGGCCTCGGCCTCCTTGACCGCCAGCGACCACTCGCCGGTGAAGATCACCTGGCAGGTGATTGTCGGGTCGACCGAGCGCGCGCCGAGCAGGAAGGAATTGATGTTGAGCAGCACCTGCGGGATCGGCTTTGCCGCGACGAAGCCAAGCTTCTTGGTCTTGCTGGTGTGGCCGGCGACGACGCCGTTCAGATACTGGCCCATGCCGATATAACCGAAATAGGAACCGGCATTCATCGGATGCTTGTCCTTGTTCCACATGCCACCGCAATGGCGGAACTGCACGTCGGGGAATTTCGCGCACATGGCGAGCATGTGCGGATCGAAATAGCCGAACGAGGTCGGGAAGATCAGCGACGCACCGTCGAGATTGATCATCGATTCCATCGTCTTCTGGACGTCGACCGTCTCCGGCACGTTCTCCTCCTCGACGACGGAAATGCCTTCGATCCCCTTCAGCGTGGCGGCGCCTTCGGCATGCGCCTGGTTGTAGCCGTAATCGTCCTTTGGCCCGACATAGATAAAGCCAACGGTGGCCGTCGCGGCGAAGGCCCTGCTGATCGGAAACGATGCGGACGCAAGGCCGAGCGCCGCTCCGGCGGCGGAGGTCTTGAGCAGGTCGCGGCGGCTAAGCATGAATCTCTCGGACATTGAATGCTCCCTCTGTGGGGCCTTTGGGGCCGGTTAACACCTCAATGAAAGAAGTGTATGCAATCAGCGTGCCAGTTTCAGAATCAGGATTTATTCAGCAATATCAATGAGTGTGCCGATGTGGGCTGCACAAAGCCGGAGCAATTGCATACACTTTTTGCCTTCAAAATCGTCAATTTGACATGAAGGCTAAAACATAGGCATACAGAGCTGCGGAGGAATCGAGGCCGGTGAGTGGCTCTCGGCTCTAGCGAGAGGACTGGACGGAGGAGACGTGTCGGGAAAGCGCAATTTGATCAGGTCGGGCACGACCGTCGATCAGATGGTGAGGGCGATCAGCGACCGGATCGTCACCGGTTTCCTGCGCCCAGGCGAAAAGCTCGACGAGGCCTCGCTCGCCGCCCGCTTCGATGTCTCACGTACGCCGATCAGGGAAGCGCTCAGCCGGCTCAGCGCCATGGGACTGGTCGAAAGACGGCCGAACCGTGGCGCCACCGTCGCCGTGGTGACGCAGGAGCACCTCGCCTCGATGTTCGAGAGCATGGCCGAGCTTGAAGCGATCTGCGCGCGCTTCTCGGCCGAGCGCATGACGGCCGGCGAGCGCCGCACGCTGGAGGCCGAGCATCAGGCATCGGCGCGCTTGGTGCAGCTCGGGGTCGAAGAAGAGTATGAGCTTTTCAACACCGAGTTCCACACCCGGCTCTATCGCGGCGCCCACAGCAAGCACATTTATGAGTTGACCGTCATGACCCGCGGCCGCCTCGCGCCGTTCCGGCGCGCGCAATTCATGCTGCCCGGGCGGCTGGCCCAGTCCTGGCAAGAACATGACGCCATCGTCACCGCAATCATGCGCGGCGACAGTGCGGCGGCCGCAACAGCCGCCAAGGATCATGTCTCGATCGTCAGTGAGGCGAGCGCCGTCTTTGCCATCGGCGATCCCCCCAAAGGCAAGGCCGAGCCGTTCCCGACATCGGCTTCCTGACCGTCAATCGACCAACACGGCGACAACGGCAGCGCAGTCGCCGGCCTTGACCAAGCCCGGAAAATGCCGCGCCGCCAACAGACCGGACATTTTGGCCCTGATCTCCTGAGGAGCGCCGCCGGTGCGGCCTATGGAATGGATGCGTGCCAGCACCTGGTTTTCTGCCACCGGCTCGCCGAGATCGATCATCGTTTCGATCATCCCGTCGTCCTCGGCGAACGAGAAGCAATCGCCCGACGGCATGTCGAGCCAGCGGGTCGGCTGCATCTCGACCGCGCCGGCGACGATGCCGGCATGGCGCAGCACGTTGAGCACGCCGCGACGCGCGATCCGCACCGTTTCCGCGCGCGAAGTCCCGCCACCGCCAAGCTCGGTGGTGATGAACAGCTTGCCCATCTCCTCGGCGGCAGTGTCGAACATGCCGACCGCGTCGATCTCCAGCATCTTCATCGACCATGGTGCGGAGAACGCTTCGACCGCAGCAAACCCTTTCTCCTCCAACACCTTGTCGGGCCGGATGTGGGCGGCGCAGAACGGCACGAAGTCGAGCGTCTTGCCGCCGGAATGGAAATCGAGCGCGATGTCTGTACGGGGCAGAAGTTCGCGCTGGAAATAATCGGCGATCTTCTCGGTCACCGTGCCGTCGGGCCGGCCGGGAAAGCTGCGGTTCAGATTGCCCTTGTCGATGGGAGAGGTGCGCGTGCCGGCGCGGAACGCCGGATAGTTCATCGCCGGCACGATGATGACCGTGCCGCTGACTTGCTTCGGGTCGAGCGTACGGGCGAGATCGTAGAGCGCCAGCGGCCCCTCATACTCGTCGCCGTGATTGCCACCGGTGAGCAACGCGCTCGGCCCGTTGCCGTTGCGGATGACGCAGATCGGGATCATCACCGATCCCCAGGCGGAATCGTCGCGGCTGTAAGGCAGGCGCAAGAAACCGTGCTGCACGCCGTCGCGCTCGAAATCGACGCTCGGCGTGATCGGTGATGGACGAAGGCTGGACATCGGGCTCAATTCTTCACCACCAGCTTGCGCGGCACATTGGCCAGGCACTCGACGCCCGTCTCGGTGATCAGGATGGATTCGGTGATTTCCAAGCCCATCGTCTCCAGCCACAGGCCGGTCATGAAATGGAAGGTCATACCGGGCTTGAGCTCGGTGCGGTCGCCGGGACGCAGGCTCATGGTGCGTTCGCCCCAGTCCGGCGGATAGCTAAGCCCGATCGGGTAGCCGGTGCGGTTGTCCTTGACGATGCCGTACCTCTTCAGCACCGCGAAGAAGGCGTTGGCGATGTCCTCGCATGTGTTGCCGGGCTTGGCGGCGGCAAGTCCCGCCTCCATGCCTTCCAGCGTCGCCTTTTCGGCATCGAGGAATTCCTGCGTCGGTTTGCCGAGGAAGACGGTGCGCGACAGCGGGCAGTGATAGCGGTTGTAGCAGCCGGCAATCTCGAAGAAGGTGCCCTCGCCCGATTTCATCGGCCGGTCGTCCCAGGTCAGATGCGGCGCCGACGCGTCGGCGCCCGACGGCAGCAGCGGCACGATCGCCGGATAGTCGCCGCCGATGCCGTCGACGCCGCGCGTGCCGGCATCGTAGATCTCGGCGACCAGGTCGCATTTGCGCATGCCGACCTCGATCTTGTCGACGATGCGCTGGTGCATCGCTTCGACGATCCGCGCGGCTTTGCGCATGTAATCGATTTCGGTCGGGCTCTTCACCGCGCGCTGCCAGTTGACCAGTGCAGTGGCATCGACGAAGCGGGCATTGGGCAAGTGCTTCTGCAGCGATGCGAACGCAGCGGCCGAGAACCAGTAATTGTCCATCTCGACACCGATGCTGAGCTTCCCCCAGCCGCGATCGGAGAGCACGCTGGACAGAAAATCCATCGGATGGCGCTCGGTCGACTGCACGTAGTTGTCGGCATAGCCGACGATGTTGTCGTGCGCGAGATAGGCGGTGCGCTTTGCGCCGTTGGCGTCCTGGCCGCGGCCGTACCACACCGGCTCGCCCGACGGCGGCACGATGACGGCCTGGTGCACATAGAATGACCAGCCGTCATAGCCGGTCAGCCAGGCCATGTTGGACGGATCGCTGACGATCAACAGATCGACGCCCTTGGCCTCCATCGACTTCCGCGTCTTGGCGAGGCGCTCCGCATATTCGCCGCGCGAGAATTTCAAATTGGGCTGCATTGTTCTTGGTCCTCGTTTGTTGGGCCTTGCGGCCAGCATCAGCTTTCGAAAATCGTACCGGTCTTGGCCGCACGCGCACGGTCGCGGGCGAGCGTGGCGATCGCCGTGTCCTGCACGCCGGTGCCGGTCAGGTCGGCAATGGTGATGTCGCTGTCCGAGCGCCGGCCATGCCTTTCGCCGGCGATGATGTGGCCAAGCTCGGTGATCTCGGCGTCGGCCGCCATCACGCCCGCCGCGATGGCATGGTGCAGTTCGCCCAAGCGCCGCGTCTGCTTGGCGCTATCGGCGACGTAGAGATCGGCCATGCGCAGGATCGCCGGCGCGATCTCGTTCTTGTGCTCGGCGTCCGAGCCCATCGCGGTGATGTGCTGGCCGGCGGAGACGAAACCGGCCTTGATCAGCGGCTCGGTCGACGGTGTCGTGGTGACGATGATGTCGGCATCGGCGGCTGCCTTTGCCGCGTCGGGCTCGGCGTGAACGGCGATGCCCAGTCTTTCGGACAATGCGTCCGCCGCGGCTTCGGCCTTGGCGGCATCCCTTGCCCAGATGCGAGCCTCGGTGATCGGCCGCACCAGCATCAGCGCCTCGAGCTGCAGTCCGGCCTGAACACCGGCGCCGAAGATCGCGGCAATGGAAGAGTCCGCCCGCGACAGATGTTTGGCGGCGACCACGCCGGCGGCGGCCGTGCGGATGTCGGTGAGATAGCCATTGTCGAGCAGCAGCGCCTCGACCAGCCCGGTTTTCGCCGACAGCAACACCATCATGCCATTGACGCTGGGCAGGCCGAGCTTGGGATTATCGAAAAAGCCGGGGCTGATCTTGATCGCAAAACCATCGATGCCCGGCACATAGGCGGTCTTGACGTCGACCTCGCCGCGATGCTCTGGAATGTCCAGCCGCAGGATCGGCGGCATCGCCACCGGCAAGGTAGCGAGCGCCCGGAACGCGTTCTCGACGCAGGCGACGGCATCGAGATCGAGCTTCACGATCTTGCGCAATTCGGCTTCGGTGAGGATCGTCATACGGCTCATGCTGCGCTCTCCGCAATTGCTTCGCCGCAGATGATCTTGCGGTGCAGTGTCATATCGATGTTGCGGCCGGACAGAACGAGCACCGTCGGGCCATTCGCCTTGGCCTTGCCGGTAAGCACGGCCGCGATGCCGACCGCGCCGGCGCCTTCGACGATCTCGCGCTCCTGCTCATAGGCGTGGCGGATACCGGTGGCGATCTCGTCCTCGCCGAGCAGGATCACATCGTCGAGCAGGTCGTGGCACATGGAAAAGGTCAGCCGGTTGTCGAGGCCGATGCCGCCGCCGAGCGAATCGGCCAGCGTTGGCAGTTCCTCAACCAGCACCGGATGCCCGGCATCGAGGCTTGCCTTCATCGCCGCACCGCGCGCCATTGAAACGCCCACCACCTTCGTCGCCGGGCTGACGCCCTTCACGGCAGCAGCGACGCCCGCCGCCAGCCCACCGCCGGAAAGCGGCACCAGCACCAAGGCGGCGTCCGGAACCTGTTCGATTATCTCCAGCCCGAGTGTGCCTTGCCCGGCGACAATGGCGGGATGGTCGAAAGGCGGCAGCATGATCAGCCCCTCTTCCGCGACCAGCCGTTCGACCTCCCGCTGCGCATCGTCCTGGCTGTTACCGACGATGCGGATCTCGGCGCCGAGCCGGCCGATTTCGTCGAGCTTGTTCTCAGGCACCAGCCGCGACATGCAGATCGTTGCGCGAATACCTTGCAGTTGAGCGGCATAGGCAAGCGCCCGGCCGTGGTTGCCGGTAGAGGCAGCGACGACGCCACGCGCCCTCTCCTCTCCTGTCAGCGAGGCGATAGCGTTCGAGGCACCACGCAGCTTGAAGGCGCCGGTGGTCTGCCGATGTTCGAGCTTGAGATAAACAGCAGTGCCCAAGTGCTGGGAAAGACTCCGGGAAGTGACGGTCGGCGTACGCTCGACCTTGCCTGCGATGCGCTCGCGCGCGGCGCGGATATCGGAGAGGCTTATCCTGGACGTGGTCATGGCTCTGCAATCAGTTCAACGGCAGCGTCATCAGACGGCCGAATTCAGGGCGCGACATCTCATCTCCGCAGAGCCGCAGGCAATTCCAGGCCGTCGCCTGGTTGCTGGTGACCACCGGGCGACCGATAGCCTCTTCCATGCCGACAACTGCCGCCGCCGACCGCAGCGCCGTGCAGGACACGAACAGCGCGTCGGCCTGCGGGGCCGTCATCTCGCGGGCCAGATCGACCAAGGATTTCGGTGCAATCCGCGCCATCTCGCGGTCGTCCTCGAAGCCGAGGCAAGTGAAGCTGACGATTTCGAATCCATACTCGGTGAAATAGTCCGCCATCGGCCGGCTGGTCTCGACCGTATAGGGAGTGAGGATGCTGATCGTCCTGGCGCCCAGCGCCTTCAGGCCGCGCACCCCAGCCATCGGCGGCGTTACCACCGGCACGCCGGGCTTGGCGGCCCGCACCGCCGCCTCGATTTCGGCATCGCCGATCACGACGGAAGCCGAGGTGCAGGAATAGCAGATCGCATCGAGCGGCTCGTCGGGCAGGATCAGGCCCGCGGCCGCCGTCAGTGACGGCTGCATCTTGCGCAAATTCTCCGGCGTCGTCGGATTGGCGTACGGAATACGCGCGACATAGACGCCGACACGGTCGCTTGCCACCATACGCTGAAAATCCGGCTCGCTCGTGTGGTCGGTTGCGAGGATGATCAAGCCGACCCGCTGTTCCAGCGGACGCGCGTCGAGCGCCGGCCGGGCCGAATGCAGGCGGATTTCGGGTGCAGCGCTCATCGTTCGATCCGCCCATAACGGTGTTCCAGCCAGCGCAGCAGCACCACCGAGAACAGGCTGATGGCGAGGAAGAAGGCGCCGACCAAGGTGATCGGTTCGATATACCGGTAATAGGTATTGGCGACGCTCTTGGCCTGGTTCATCAGTTCCAGCACGGTGATCGCCGACAGCAGCGGCGTCTCTTTGAACATGGCGATGAAATAGTTGGCAAGCGCCGGGATCATCGGCGGAATTGCCTGCGGAATGATGATGTGCGTCCAAGTCTGCGTGGCGTTCAGATTGCAGGCCTTGGCCGCTTCCCACTGGCCGCGCGGCACATTGTCGATGCCGGCGCGGTAGACCTCGGCCGTGTAAGTGCCGTAATGCAGCCCGAGACCGATGACGCCCGCCACCAGCGGCGGCAACAGGACGCCGAAATCCGGCAGCACGTAGAAGATGAAATAGAGCTGCACCAACAGCGGCGTGCCACGGATGAACTCTGCAAGAAAGCCGATCGTGCGCGACAACGCCCTGTTCGGTGACCGGCGCGCCAACGCGATGCCCAGCCCAACGATGGCCGCCAGCACCGAGCCGAGCAGCGTCGCCAGGATGGTGATCTTCACCCCCTCGATCAGCGTCGGCAGGATCTGCCGGACAAAATCCCAATCCCATTCCATTATCAGGCCTGATCCATCATACGCGCACCCCGTCGAGGCCGCGCGCCATGCGGCGTTCCAGCGACCGCACGCCCCATGAGATGAGCAGCGCCAGCACGAAATAGATGACGAGGATGGTGCTGAACGGCACCAGTGTATTGCCGGTCTGCGAGCGCACCACCTGCGCCTGGAAGGTCAGGTCGGCGAGCGAGATCAGCGAAACGACGGCGGTGGCCTTGAGCAGCTCGATGGCGTTGTTGCCGAAGGTAGGCAGCATCACCAGAAGCGCCTGCGGTAGGATGATATGGCGCATGGCTTGCCAGCGGCCGAGATTGAGCGCGGTGCAGGCCTCATATTGTTCGCGGCCGATAGACTTGATGGCGCCACGCACCACTTCCGCTGCATAGGCCCCGACATTGAGGCCCAGCGCCAGCACCCCGGCCTGCAGCGGCGTCAGCGAAATGCCGGCAAAAGGCAGCACGAAATAAGCCCAGAACAGCTGCACGAAGATCGAGGTGCCGCGGAAGAACTCGATATAGGCCGTGGCCAGCGCCCGTAGCACGAAAAATCGCGACAGCCGCCCCAGCCCGGCAAGAAAGGCCATGACCAAGGCAAGCGCCGACCCCATCAACGTCAATTCGATGGTGACAAGGGCTCCTTGCAAAATCAGGCCGAAATAGCCAGACCATTGGGTCATGAAATTCGAAAGTTCCTAACGCTTGCGGTTGTGCGAGGCAGGTGGCCTTGGATCCTTCTCCCCGTTGACGGGGAGAAGATGCCGGCAGGCAGATGAGGGGCAGCGCGAACTCACGAAAGTATGGCGCTGCCCTTCATCCGTCACTTCGTGACACCTTCTCCCCGTGAACGGGGAGAAGGCAAAAGAGGCGCCTACTTCGCCGAGCAGAGCTTGTCGCGGCTCGTCGACATTGCCGCCGCCGCCGAGAAGCCGTAAGGCTCGATGATCTTGGCGAACTCGCCGGACTTCTTCAGTTTCGCCAGCTCGACATCATAGGCGTCGCGCAGCGCTTCGTCGCCCTTCTTGAAGGCCGCGCCGTCGCAATAGACCGGCGCACCGACCACCGGCGCGATAACTTCGAGGTTCGGATCATTGGCTTTCTTGACCAGGTCGTTGATCGACAGCACGGGCAGCGAATAGGCATCGATGCGGCCGTCCTGCAGCATCTTCAGGCCGCTCTGGCCGTCCGGCACGACGATGACGCGCTCGCGCGGCACACCTGCGGTAAGCGCCAGCTTTTCCTCGGTGCCGCCACCCGGTGCGCCGATCGTCGCGCTGGTGTCCTTGGCGACGTCCTCGTAGCTCTTGAAGCGCTTCGGGTTGCCCTTCTTCACCAGCATCGCCTCGGCGTCGCACAGCACCGGCTCCGAATAGGCGACCGCAGCACAACGTTCCGGCTTCATGAACAGGCCGGCGGTGACGACGTCGAAACGGCCGGCCTGCAGGCCGGGGATCATGGCACCATATTCCGAGATCGAGGCGACGATGTCGTTGACGCCAAGGCGTTTGAAGATTTCACGGGCAACGTCAGGCGCCGCACCCGAAACCTTGCCGTCGGCAGCGACCGCCGTATAGGGCGGCTCGTTGGCGATGGCGACGCGGGCAAAGCCTTGCGCCTTGAGCTCTTCGAGCTTGCTGTCGTCGGCCGAACCGGGCGTCGAGGCGGCCAGTACCGCCGTCAGCGCAACACCGGCGACGCCGGCCAAAATGGCAAATTTCTTCATTGTTCCCAACTCCTTGTTTGTCGGTCTTCTTGGCTTGCTTGAGGCGTCGCCGCCTCGCATGGCAGTCAGACCCGATGTCCGGCCGCAATGATCTTCTTCAGGAAACCTTGCGTGCGCTCCTGTTTGGGATGGCGGAAAATCTCGTCGGGCTTGCCCTCCTCGACTATTCTGCCGCGATCGAAGAACAGCACCCGGTCGGCGAAGTCATGGGCGAAACCCATCTCGTGGGTGACCAGCAGCATGGTCATGTCGGTCTCGGCGGCGAGCTTGCGCATGACGTTGAGCACCTCGTCGACGAGTTCCGGGTCGAGCGCCGAGGTGACCTCGTCGAACAGCATGATCTTCGGCGACAGCGCCAGCGCCCGGGCAATCGCGACGCGCTGCTTCTGTCCGCCGGAAAGCTGCGCCGGCATCGCTTTGGCCTTGTCGACCATGCCGACCATGTCGAGCAGCTCCATCGCCCGCTTCTCGGCGGCGGCCCGCGGCACTGCTTTGGTCAGCATCGGTGCGAGCGTCACATTGTCGATGACGCATTTGTGCGGAAACAGATTGAACAGCTGGAAGACCATGCCGATCTTCTGGCGCATCTTTGCCAAATGCCGTTCATCGGCCGTCAGCAGGCGGCCGTTGCGCTCCATGTGGTACAGCTGTTCGCCGTCGACCTGGATGTGGCCGCTGTCGATACGCTCTAGCGTCATCAGGATGCGCAGGATCGTCGTTTTGCCGGAACCCGACGGGCCGATCAGTGCCAGCTTCTCGCCGGGCATGACCTGCATCGAGAGGCCGTCCAGCACCTTGAAGGTGCCGAAGCTTTTCGAAATGCCGTCGATATTGATGATGGGCGCCGACAATGAATTTCCCGTGCTGGAGAAGCGATGCCTTTAACGATGCGGATCGCGGCAAATCATGTCAATCAGGAAAATAATATCATGACAATATTTCGGACTCCGCACAATTTCCCGCCATTTGTCGCCTAGATCGCAAGCAGGAGATGCTCGGGATCGCCGAGCAGCAGCTTGGTGACAACGCCGAGACCGGCACGCAGTTCCCCCTCCGTAGTCGAGCCAAGCGAAATCCGTACAGCTGGATGCCAAGGCGTCTGCGAAATGCGGAACGACGTACCGGGCGCGATCGCCACGCCCTGCAGGCGGGCCTGGGAAACAAAGCTTTCCTCGCCGCGGTCATCCGGCAGTTGCAGCCAGACATGCAGCCCGTCGCGATGAGCCCGATAGTCCACTCCGGCGAGCACCTCGGCGGCGATGTCCAGACGCCGCCGCAAAGCCACGCGCTGCCATCGCACGAGTTCCATCGCGGTGCCGTCGGTCACCCATTTGGTGGCGATCTCGGCCACCAGCGGCGTCGCCATCCAGTTCGAGACGAGGTGGCGGTTGGCCACCGCGGCGACATAACGATCGGGCGCCGCGAGATAGCCGATGCGCAGGCCCGGCACCACGATCTTGGTGAAGGAGGTGACGTAGAGCGTGCGCTCGGGTGCAAACGCCGCGACCGGCGGCGGCCGGTCCTCGACCAACGGGCCGAGGACGTCGTTTTCGATAATGGCGATATCATGCCTGCGCGCAACGGCAGCAATCTGTTCGCGCCGGGCGGCGTCCATCAGAGTGGCCGTAGGGTTGATCACCGACGGCTGGACGAACACAGCGCGGATGTCGGACAGCCGGCAGGCCTCGTCGAGGGCTTCCGGGATCAGCCCATTGTCGTCGATCGGCAAACCCTCGAGGTTGAAGCCGAGATAGCGCGCCAGCGGGACCAGCGTGTGGTGGCCGATCGCCTCGGTGGCGACGGTCGAACCCGGCGGCGCCACGCTCATCAGCGCCACCGTCATGCCGGCCGTTGCGCCGTTGGTCAGGCTGATGTTCTGCGGCGACGCGTCGAGGCCGCAGAGGCGTAGCCACTCGACACCTACCGCGCGGTGGCGCGGGAACACCATGTTCGGCCTGAACGACAGTGCCGAACTCGACGGCAGGTTTTCGGCGAGCCAGCCCAGCGCCTGCCTCAGCCGATCCAGATGCATCGGTTCGCAGACCGGCTTCAGGATGGAGAGGTCGATGACCTCGCCCAGCCGCTCCGGCAGATAGGGCGGCTCCGGCTCGCGGCCCTGTGTCTGCACGAAGCTGCCGCGGCCGACCTCGCCGGACACCAGCCCGCGGCGGATCAGCTCCTCATAGGCGCGGCTGACCGTCTGCACGGAAAGTTTCAGATCGTCGGCGAGCTGCCGGTGCGTCGGCAAACGAGCGCCATTGGCCAGGCGCCCGTCATGGATGGCGCGCGCGAACTGGTCGGCGAGCGATTGGTAGGCCGGCCGCCGGATAAGAGCGGGATCTGGTCGCCAAAATGTCATGACTTATTAGAGATCGAAATCAGTGCAATTGACAATCGAAATAATGCGCCGTCATGGTGTCCGGCACTGGAAGTGGACGATCATGGCTGCAGCGAAACTCGATCCGATCGATCTCAAAATCCTCGACGCCATCCAGCGCGACGGGCGCATCACCAAGCTGGCGCTGGCCGAGAAAGTCGGCCTGTCGCCGACGCCGTGCTGGATGCGGCTGCGCAAGCTGGAAAAGGCCGGCATCGTTTCGGGCTATCACGCCAGGATCGCCATGCGCGCCATCGCGCCGGTCGCCACCGTGCTGATGGAGGTGACGCTTGCCAGCCACCGCCAGGCCGATTTCGACCGTTTCGAGCGCGTCATCCGCGACATCCGCGAGATCGTCGCCTGCTGGTCTGTCGGCGGCGGCGTCGATTACCTGCTGAAGGTGATGGCGCGCGACATCGACGCCTATCAGCGGCTGGTCGACACTCTGCTCGAACGCGAGATCGGCATCGACCGCTATTTCACCTACATCGTCACCAAGACGGTGAAGGAGGAGAGTGTGCTGCCGGTGGCGGATCTGCTGCCGGCGTCTTCCTGATACCGGAGAGATCGTCTGCCCGGGCGATGCAATAGAGACAATCTCTCTACGTGCAGGCACGCAAACAGCCTCTCTGTTTGCGCGGCAGAGATAGTCTTGCGGCATCACCCGAACCGGGAGCCCGATGATGTCCGCACATTTTGCCCGCTCGCACCGCCATGAAGCGCTTGATCGCCTTGCCGACCGGCGGCTGCTGCGCGAACTCGCCTATGTGGATGGCCACTGGACGGCAAGCGAGACCGCGGAGAGTTTCGAGGTGACCGATCCGGCCACCGGATCCACCGTCGCTTTCGTTGCCGCGCTCGATGCCCGGCAGACGACATTGGCGATCGATGCGGCATCGCGCGCCTTTCCTGCCTGGCGCGCATTGCTGCCGCAGGAACGGTCGAAAATCCTGCGAAAATGGTTCGATCTGATCGCCGCCGCCAAAAATGACCTGGCCCTGCTGATGACGCTAGAACAAGGCAAGCCGCTGAAGGAATCGCTCGGCGAGATCGATTACGCAGCCACCTTCGTCGAGTGGTATGCCGAGGAGGCCAAACGCCTCAACGCCGAAAGCGTCACCAGCCATCTGCCAAACGCCGAGATGATGGTGCGGCGCGAGCCGCTCGGCGTAATCGGCGTCGTCACGCCGTGGAATTTTCCAGCGGCCATGCTGACCCGCAAGGCGGCTGCCGCGCTTGCCGCCGGCTGCACCATCGTCGCGCATCCTTCCTCGGAAACGCCGCTGTCTGCACTGGCGCTGGCCGAGCTTGGCGAACGTGCCGGCCTGCCGGCAGGCGTGTTCAACGTTCTCACAGGCAAGGCTTCGACCATCGTTGGGCGGATGTGCGAAGACCGGCGCGTTCGCGCCATGAGTTTCACCGGCTCGACCGAGATCGGCAGGCTGATCGCCGCGCAGAGTGCGCCGACGATGAAGCGTCTGGTGATGGAGCTTGGCGGCCATGCGCCGCTGATCGTTTTTGCGGATGCCGATATCGACAAGGCGGTGAGAATAGCCGTCGATGCCAAATTCGCCACCTCCGGCCAGGACTGCCTCGCCGCCAACCGCATCTATGTCCAGCGTCCGCTATACGATCGGTTCTGCGCTGCTTTCGCCAGACGTGTCGAGGCATTGCGGGCCGGCAATGGCCTCGCTGACGACACTGAAATCGGGCCGCTGATGCACGAGCGCGCCGTCAAGAAGGTCGAGGAGCAGGTGGCCGATGCGCTCGCCAAAGGCGCGCGTTGCCTGACCGGCGGCAAGCGCCATGCGGCCGGGCCGCTGTTCTATCAGCCGACCCTGCTGGCCGATGTTGACGACGATGCCCTGATCATGCGCGATGAGACCTTCGGTCCGGTTGCCGCGGTGACGCCCTTCGACGGCGAAGACGAAGTGATCGCCCGCGCCAACGCCACCGAATACGGCCTCGTCGCCTATGTCATCACTGAAAACGGCGGCCGCCAATTGCGCATGGGCCGCGCGCTGGATTATGGCATGGTCGCCATCAACCGCGTCAAGATCACCGGCGCGCCGGTCCCGTTCGGCGGCGTCAAGCAGTCCGGCATCGGCCGCGAGGGCTCGCGTCACGGGCTCGAAGCCTTTACCGATCTCAAATATCTCTGCCTCGACGTTGCGTAAGCCGCGCCCGACACATTTTCCTCAGGAGTAGAAAAATGCTCGACCAGTCAAACGAACTCGCCGCCTGGGATCGCGATCACTTCTTCCATCCCTCGACCCATATGGGAACGCATGCGCGTGGCGAGAGCCCGACACGTGTGATCACCGGTGGCGAAGGCGTCACCATCTGGGACAATAACGGCAAGAAGAGCATCGATGCCTTCGCCGGGCTCTACTGCGTCAACGTCGGCTATGGCCGCCAGAAGATCGCCGACGCCATCGCCGCACAGGCCAAGAATCTCGCCTACTACCACGCCTATGTCGGGCACGGCACCGAGGCATCGATCACGCTTTCCAAGATGATCATCGACCGCGCGCCGCAAGGCATGTCGAGGGTTTATTTCGGCCTCTCCGGTTCCGATGCCAACGAAACCAATATCAAGCTGATCTGGTACTACAACAACGTGCTCGGCCGGCCCGAGAAGAAGAAGATCATCTCGCGCTGGCGCGGCTATCACGGCTCCGGGATCATGACCGGATCGCTGACCGGCCTCGACCTGTTCCACAACGCCTTCGACCTGCCGCGTGCGCCTGTCCTGCACACCGAGGCGCCCTACTATTTCCGCCGCGCCGACCGCTCGCTGAGCGAAGAGCAATTTTCGCAATACTGCGCCGACAAGCTCGAGGAGATGATCCTCGCCGAAGGGCCGGAAACGGTCGCCGCTTTCATCGGCGAGCCGATCCTCGGCACCGGCGGCATCGTGCCGCCGCCGGCCGGCTACTGGGAGAAGATCCAGGCGGTGCTGAAGAAGTACGACGTGCTGCTGGTCGCCGACGAGGTCGTCACCGGCTTCGGCCGATTGGGTACCATGTTCGGCTCCGACCACTACGGCATCAAGCCCGACCTGATCACCATCGCCAAGGGCCTGACCTCGGCGTATGCGCCGCTCTCCGGCGTCATCGTCTCCGACAAGGTCTGGCAGGTGCTCGTCCAAGGCTCCGACAAGCTTGGCTCGCTCGGCCATGGCTGGACCTATTCGGCGCATCCGATCTGCGTGGCCGCCGGCGTCGCCAACCTGGAACTGATAGACGAGATGGATCTGGTCAGGAACGCCGGCGAGACCGGCGCCTATTTCCGCGCCGAGCTGACGAAGGCCGTCGGCGGCCACAAACACGTCGGCGAGGTGCGCGGCGATGGCATGCTGGCGGCAATCGAGTTCGTCGCCGACCGGGACGACCGCGTGTTCTTCGACGCCTCGCAAAAGATCGGGCCGCAGATCGCGACCGCACTTGCGGCAAGCGGCGTCATCGGCCGCGCCATGCCGCAAGGCGACATTCTCGGTTTCGCGCCGCCGCTCTGCCTGACGCGGGAAGAGGCCGACATCGTCGTCTCCAAGACGGCCGATGCGGTGAAGAGCGTGTTTGCCAACATCTGAAGAACGACATGAATGCCATGACGAAGACCATCCCCGCCACCATGGCCTCCGTGCAGTTGATCGGGCACGGTGGGCCGGAAAAGCTCGTCTATCGCACCGACGTCAAAGTACCCTCGCCCGCCCCGGGCGAAGTGCTGGTCAAGGTCACCGCTTGCGGTATGAACAACACCGATGTCTGGGTGCGACAGGGCGCGTATGGCACTGAGGAGGATGCAGCCGCCGTGTCGACCTGGCGGCGGCAAGGCAATACGCTGACCTTCCCGCGTATTCAGGGAACCGACACGGTCGGCAACATCGTTGCCGTCGGCGACGATGTGTCGCCGGCCCGCATCGGCGAGCGGGTGATGGTCGATTTCTCGATATACAATCGTGACGACGATTCATTGGCCGACATCGACTATATGGGCCACGGCCGCGACGGCGGCTATGCCGAATACCAGGCAGTGCCGGCCGAGAACGCCCATATCGTCGACACCGACCTGACCGACGTCGAACTTGCCACATTCTGCTGCGCCTATCTCACCGGCGAGCAGATGCTGGAACGTGCCGCGTTGAAAGCCGGCGAGCGGGTGCTGGTCACCGGCGCCTCGGGCGGCGTCGGCTCAGGCATCGTGCAGCTGGCGCGGGCACGCGGCGCCATTCCCTATGCCATTGCCGGCAAGGGCAAGGAACAGGCGGTGCGCGATATCGGCGCCGAGGCGGTGATCACCCGTGGCGTTGCCGATCTGCCGGCCGCAGTCAGCGCGGCGACCGAGGGCCAGCCGATCGACGTGGTGGCCGATCTGGTCGGCGGCGCGATCTTCAACGACCTCCTGCGGATCTTGAGGCCGGAAGGCCGCTACACCACGGCTGGTGCAATTGCCGGCCCGGTCGTGCAGCTGGATCTGCGCACCATGTATCTGAAACAGCTGCAACTGCATGGGTCGAGCCAGGGCACGCGGGCGGATTTCCGCCGCATCGTGCGCTACATCGAGGAGAAGAAGATCCGGCCGCTGGTCGGCGGCGTCTACAGGCTGTCCGATTTCCATCGCGCCCAGGCCGATTTCATCGCCAAGGACTTCGTCGGCAAGCTGGTCGTTGTGCCGGACGCGGTCGGCGTTCCTGAGTAGCGCGATCAGCTCGACGATCGGACCTGCTTGGCGGCAGCCTCGAGCGACCGTTCAAACGCGTCGATCACCTGGTCGACCTGCGGCTCGGTGATGATCAGCGGCGGGCAGAAAGCCAGCGCATCGCCCATATTGCGCGAGATGACGCCGTTCTGCTGCATGAAGCCGTTGACGAGCCCGCCCAAGGCACCGACCGTGCCCCACGGCGCCTTGTTCGCCTTGTCGCCGACCAGTTCGACCGCCGCAATCAGGCCGATGCCGCGCACCTCGCCGACAAGCGGGTGCGAAGCGAGCGTGCGCAGCCGCTTCTGCATATGCGCACCGACCGTGCGCGCATTGCCGAGAAGGTCGCGCTCCTCGATCAGCTTCAGGTTCTCGAGGGCGACTGCGGCCGCAACGGGATGGCCGCCGCCGGTGAAACCGTGGCCGAAGGTGCCGATACGATTGCTTTCGTCGGCGATCGACGTGAATACCTTGTCGTTGATCAGCAGGGCCGAGATCGGCAGATAGGACGAAGAGATCTGTTTCGACAACACCATGATGTCGGGCCTGATGCCGAAGGCCTGCGAGCCGAACATTTCACCTGTTCTGCCGAAGCCGCAGATCACCTCGTCGGCGACGAGCAGGATGTCGTGTCTCGACAGCACCGCCTGTATCTTCTCCCAATAGCCGGCCGGTGGAACGATGACGCCGCCGGCGCCCATGATCGGTTCGCCGAAGAAGGCGGCGATGGTTTCCGGTCCTTCGCCCAGGATCAGCTTTTCCAGCTCGTCGGCGAGCCGGCTCGAAAACTGCTCTTCGCTTTCACCCGGCAGCGCCTCGCGCCAATGGTGCGGCGTCGCGGTGTGCAGCACATTGGCGATCGGCAGATCGAACGAGATGTGGTTGTTGGGCAGGCCAGTCAGGCTCGCCGAGGCGATGGTGACGCCGTGATAGCCCTTCTTGCGGCTGATGATCTTCTTGCGCGCAGGCTGGCCGAGCGCATTCGACCGGTACCAGATCATCTTCATGGCCGTATCGTTGGCCTCGGAGCCGGAATTGGTGAAATACGCCTTGCTCATCGGCACCGGCGCCATCTGCACCAGTCTCTCGGCGAGATCGATCAGCGGCGAATGCGATTTGGAGCCGAAATCGTGATAGTAAGGCAGCTTCGACATTTGCCGTATTGCCGCATCGACCAGCCGCTTCTCCGAAAAACCGACCGCGACGCTCCAAAGCCCGGCCATCGCCTCGATATAGCGGTTGCCGGCAAGGTCCTCGACATAGATGCCGTCGCCCTTCTCGATAACGAGCGGCCCCGACTCCTGATGCTTGCGCGCATTCGTATAGCCATGCATGTGAAAGCTTATGTCGCGGGCTTCGGGAGAATTCGGTCGTGCGTCCATGATGGCTCCTGTGCTGCACGCGGAAACAGTCCTGCCGCCGGTCCGGCTCGGCAGATCCCCGTGCATTATGCCGTTTGATGCATCTTTCTCGAACGGTATAGTGTCAAGCGCTTTCGACAGGGCCAGCGGATGGATGGACGCATGCAGAACTTCGGCTTGACTTGACCGTGGACCATGTCGACTGCATTGTCGCCGGCGCCGGCGTTGTGGGCCTGGCGATCGCGCGAGAGATGGCGCAGCGCGGCATCGATACGCTGATCCTGGAGGCCGAGAGCGCTATCGGCACCGGGACAAGTTCGCGCAATTCCAAGGTCTTCCATGCCGGCCTCCATTATCCGGTTGGATCGCTGAAGGCCCGGTTCTGCGTGGCCGGCCGGGAAAGACTCTATCGCTATTGCGAGGAGCGGGCGATCCCGCATTCGCGCTGCGGCAAGCTCATCGTTGCCACAAGTGCCGAACAGGAGCCGGTGCTCGCCTCAATCCGCGCCAATGCACGCACTTGCGGCGCCGGCGACCTGGTGCCGTTGCGCGAAGCCGAGGCGCATGCGCTGGAGCCCAGCCTTAAGTGTACGGCGGCGTTGCTGTCACCCGCCACCGGGATCATCGACAGCCATGCCCTGATGCTTGCCTTGCTGGCTGATGCCGAGGCGCACGGGGCGGCACTCAGCCTCAACACCCGCGTCGTCTCCGGCCGCATCGAAGCGGGCCGCGTCGTGCTCGAGACGGTGGACGCTGCCGGCGGCGAGCACTTCGAGATCGCCACTCCGCGCTTCGTCAATGCCGCCGGGCTTGGCGCTGCAGCACTTGCCGGTTCGCTTGAAGGGCTCAATCAGCAATTCGTGCCAAAGCTCCATTATGCCAAGGGCAATTATTTTTCGGTGGTCGGCCAGACGCCCTTCTCGCGATTGGTCTATCCGGTGCCCGAACCCGGCGGGCTCGGTGTTCATCTAACGCTCGATCTCGACGGCGTCACCCGCTTCGGGCCGGACGTCGAATGGACCGATCAACTCGACTATCGCGTCGACCCAGCTCGTGGCGAGCGCTTCTACAGCGAGATCCGCAAATACTGGCCGGACCTGACCGACGGCAGCCTGCAGCCCGCTTACAGTGGCATCCGGCCAAAACTGTCCGGTCCCGGTGAGGCCAATGCCGACTTCGTCATCCAGGACGTGGCGGTGCACGGCGTGGATAGCCTGGTCAACCTGTTCGGCATCGAAAGCCCCGGTCTGACCTCCTGCCTGGCGATTGCCGACCATGTCGCGCGGCGCCTCGCGCCGAAGTTGTAGCGTGCGGCGCCCCGCGCCACGATCTGCATTGTATCAGGGCGCATTGCGTGAACTTTCAGACACAAGTCGCCTATGAGGCACATCGCGCACTTGCAGCCCGCTCCGCGCTCTGATTCCCTGCATTCTGGGCTGTCCTGATTCGCACTGCCCGGTTCAAAGTTTTCGCAGTGCGCCCGGGACAAGCTTCCGGCGACCACTCGGCGTATCCAGGGAGAACGGCAATGAACACCGCGGCGAGGCCGGTAATCTCGGAAATGAGGCCCAAGATCACCGTCGTCGGGGTCGGCGGCGGTGGCGGCAACGCCGTCAACAACATGATCGCCGAAGGCCTGCAGGGCGCGGAATTCATCGTCGCCAACACCGATGCCCAGGCCCTTGCCATGTCGAAGGCAACGAGGCTGATCCAGTTGGGCGCTCATATCACCGAAGGTCTGGGCGCCGGGTCCCTGCCCGAGGTCGGCCGTGCCGCGGCCGTGGAATCCATCGACGAGATCATGGATCACCTTGCTGGAACGCATATGTGCTTCGTGACCGCCGGCATGGGAGGCGGAACCGGCACCGGTGCCGCGCCTGTTATAGCGCAGGCGGCGCGGGCAGCCGGAATACTGACCGTCGCCGTCGTTACCAAGCCATTTGTCTTCGAAGGCAGGCGCCGCATGTACGCTGCCGATGAGGGCATCGAGCGCCTGCGCGAAAGCGCCGATACTGTCATCGTCATCCCCAACCAGAACCTGTTCAGAATCGCCGACGCCAGAACCACGTTCGCCGACGCCTTCGCCATGGCCGATCGGGTCCTCTATGCGGGCGTCGGCTGCATTACCGATCTGATCGTGAAGGAAGGCCTGATCAATCTCGACTTCGCCGATGTAAAGTCGGTGATGCGCGACATGGGCCGCGCCATGATGGGGACCGGCGAGGCAGCCGGAGAAGGCCGCGCCAAGAAGGCGGCGGAAGCGGCAATCGCCAACCCGCTGCTAGATGAAGCTTCGATGATGGGCGCCAAGGGCGTCCTTGTCTCGATATCGGGCGGCATGGACATGACGCTGTTCGAGGTCGACGAAGCCGCTACCCGCATCCGCGAGGAGGTCGACAACGATGCCGACATCATCGTCGGCGCCATCTTCGACAAGGCACTCGCCGGAAAATTCAGGGTGTCGGTCGTGGCGACCGGTTTGCGGCGTGGCCTGGAGATTCCCCTGCTGGCGGAACCGGAAGTTCGCATGAACTGAACGCGTATCGCTGCAACTCGCTCAGCCGGCTGCCAGCCTCGCGTCACCAGGGCCGCGCGCCGTCGATGACTTCCATGGCACGTACAGCGAAACGGCCGGCCAGCGGTGCCACATCCGCCGCATCGGCCGCAACCGCGCTGCCGGCAAGCACGCGGTCGGCGATGCCGACGAAGATCACCGCAAAGCGGAACATGGCAAACGCCAGATGGAACCGCTGCAGCGGCGCCGTCGGCACGGCGTGGGCGAAGTAATGATCGAGGAATTCGCGTTGTGTCGGAATCCCGAGCGCTGCCTGATCAAGGCCGAGGATGCCGCCATATTCGTCTGATGAGGAATGCCAGGGCATCGAACAAAAACCGAGATCGGCAAGCGGATGGCCGAGGGTCGATAACTCCCAATCGAGTATGCCGATCACCTCGGGCCGCTCGGGATGGAAGATCAGATTGCCGAGACGGAAATCGCCATGCGCGATCGAGACGTGGCCGTCATCCGGCGGAAGATGTCGCGGCAGCCATTCGGCGACGGCTTCGAGCGCGGCAATGCGTTCGCTCGGCGATTCCCGCAACTGTCTGGTCCAGCGCGCGATCTGTCGTTCAAAGTAATTTCCGGGACGGCCATAATCGCCGAGCCCGACCTCTTCCGGCAGGACGGCGTGCAACTTCGCCAGCGCCTCGGCCATGCCGAAATAAATGCCGCGCCGCTCGTCCCGCGCCAGTCCCGGCAACGAGCCGTCGTGGAACACCCGGCCGCCGAGCCGCTGCATCAGATAGAACGGCGTGCCGAGCGGCTCGTCGCCGTCGTGAAAGAGCACCGGCCGCGGCACCGGCACCTTTGTCGACGCTAGCGCCTCGATCACCCGGTACTCGCGATCGACGGCATGGGCGCCGCGCAGGATCGGTCCCGGGGGTTTCTTGCGCAGCACCATGCGGCGGCCGCCATAGTCGACGAAATAGGTCGGATTGGATTGGCCGCCGACGATCCGCTCAAGCGACATCTGGCCATCGCCAAAATGCGCTCTCAGAAAATCCTCCAGGCGTACTGGATCGAAATCCATCCTCATTGCCGGCTCAGCGGTTCCCGCCGCCACCTGTTTCGTCTTGCGTGCCGGCTTCGACATGCCAGCGCCAGAAGCCTGTACCTTCCTCGTTGAGAAAGCGGTTGAGCACCATCTTGTGGACCTCGTCGGCGCCGTCGACCAGGCGAGCCTGGCGGGCGTAGCGGTAGATCCATTCGAGTACAGTGTCTTTCGAATAGCCGCGGGCGCCGTTGATCTGGATCGCCACGTCGGCGGCGTCATGCAGCACGTTGGCGACCTGGATCTTGGCCATGGAGACCTCCTTGCGGGCAAAGCCGCCGCGGTCGAGTTCCCAGGCCGCCTTCATCACCAGCAGCCGCCCGATCTCGATGCGCATGGAAAGGTCGCCGAGCATCAGCTGGATACTCTCGCGGCCGGCCAAAAGCTGCCCGAAACCGCTGCGCTCGGCGGCATAGGCGCGCGCGATTTCGATGCAGCGCTTGGCAAGACCGAGCCAGCGCATGCAATGGGTGAGCCGCGCCGGACCGAGCCGGACCTGTGTAACCATAAGGCCGCTGCCTTCACCGGCAAGCACGTCCTCGACCGGGACTTCAAGGCCGTCGAATTCCAGCTCGCAATGGCCGCCATGTTCTTCCGGTCCCATGATCTCGATGCGCCGCAGGATCCGCCAACCCGGCTGGTCCTTGTGGAACAGCAAGGCCGAAAGGCCGTGACGCGGATTGTCCGAAGTGCGCGCTATGAGAATGAAATGGCTCGCCTCTTGCGCCCCGGTGATGAACCATTTGCGGCCTTTGACGACGTATCTGTCGCCGCGCCGTTCGGCTCTGGTCGAGATCATCGATGGGTCGGAGCCGCCCCCCGGATGCGGTTCCGTCATTGCAAAAGCCGAGCGCACCTTTCCCTCGACGATCGGCTTCAGCCATCTTTGTTTCTGCTCCGGCGTCCCCAGCCGTTCCAGCACCATCATGTTGCCGTCATCGGGGGCCGCGGAATTGAATACGACCGGACCGAAGATCGAGCGGTTCATCTCTTCATAGCAGACGGCCATATCCACCTTGGAAAGGCCGGCCCCGCCGGTCTCGGGTTTCAGCTGCAGGCACCACAGGCCGGCTGCTTTCGCCTTGCCCCGCAGCGTTTCGAGCAGCGGCAGCGCAATATTGCCATGGCCGTCATAACAAGCCTTGTCTGCCTCGAGCGGCAGGATCTCGCGCTCGACGAAGTCGGCGATCCGGCTGCGGAAGGCCTCGGTGCGGACGGAAATGTCGAAATTCATGGCGCTCACAAGGATGAAACGAGATGCCGCCATCGGCTCAGATGGTCGCGCCGGTAGTGTAACTGCCGTCGTTGACTGGGAGCAACAGCAGTGCGCCGGGCCCTCATTTCGCAGTGCAAAGCCGCCCGGATCGATATGAATCGATGCCTGCGGGCGTGCTACCGATCCCGGTCGTTCCTACGGATTTTGACCCGGCCACTTCTTCGGATTGAAGGTGGGAGAGCGCACTGGCCCAGGCCCGAAGGGGACGCCATTCCTATGCTCAGGCCGCCCGAACGCTGCGCGCTCCACGCGCCCAGGCCGGCAGCCAATCGCCATGCGCAACCAGCAAATCATCGACCAGCGACCATATCTGGTCGAGGTCGAGCTCAGCCGCCGTATGCGGGTCCATCATCGCCGCGTGATAGATGTGCTCGCGGTTCTCGGTCATCAGCGCCTGGACCGTCAGCTCCTGGACGTTGATATTGGTGCGGATCAGCGCGGTGAGCTGCACCGGCAGGTCGCCGATGAACGTGGGTTGAATGCCGGAGGCGTCGACGAGGCATGGTACCTCGGCCGCGCAATTATATGGCAATGACGTGATGCAGCCATTGTTGCGGACGTTGCCGTAGATCACCGACGGCTCGCCGGTCCAGACCGAGTTCATGATCGAGGACGCATATTCCTTCGACTGCTCCACTTCGATCTTGTCAGCCGAGCGATAGGCTTCCGCTTGCCCCTTCCAGCGTTCGATCTGCTCGATGCAGCGCTTCGGGTATTCGTCGAGCGGGATACCAAATTTCTCGATCAGATCTTCGCGCCCGTCCTTGATGAAATAGGGCGTGTATTCCGCGAAATGTTCGGAGCTCTCGGTGACGAAGTAACCGAGGCGCTTCAGCATCTCGTAGCGCACTCTGTTTGGGCAGCGCGGGTTCCACCCCGGCTTCGGCGCCCGCCCTTCGCTGTAGGCGCGCAGCAGATCCGGATAGAGGTTGCGGTAGGAGCCGTCCGGCTGGCGATGCTCGAACTTCAGGTAGAAGGCCATGTGGTTGATGCCGGCCGAGCGGTAGCGAATCTCCTCGTAGGGAATGTCGAGATCATGCGCCAGTTCCATCGCCGTGCCTTGCACCGAATGGCAGAGGCCGACCTGCTTGATATCGGGATATTTCTCCGCGATGGCCCAGGTGTTGATCGCCATCGGGTTGACATATTGCAGCATGATCGCCTGCGGGCAGACGGCGAGCATGTCCTCGCAGATCTTCCAGAGATGCGGCACGGTTCTCAAGCCTCGCATGATGCCGCCGACACCGAGCGTATCGGCGATGGTCTGGCGCAGCCCGTATTTCTTCGGAACTTCGAAATCGGTCACCGTGCAGGGCTCGTAGCCGCCGATCTGGAAGGCGACGACGACGAAATCGGCGCCCGCCAGCGCCTTGCGCTGGTCCGAATAGGTTTCGGCTTTGGCCTTGACGCCAAGCGTCGAGATCAGCTTGCCGACGACGATTGCGCTTTCCTCGAGCCGTTGCGGATTGATGTCCATCAGCGCGATCGTCGAGCCGGATAAAGCCGGACGCTGCAATATGTCGCCGACGATGTTCCTCATGAACACCGTCGAGCCAGCTCCGATGAAAGCGACCTTGGGATTTCTTGCCACAACGACCTCCGGCATAAGCAATCAGGCTACCTCGAAAGCGGCTTTGACCAGCCGTTCGGTGTAAGCGGTTTTGGGATGGGACAGGACTTCGTCGACCGGCCCCTCTTCGACGATCTTGCCGTGCTGCATGACGATGACGCGATGGCACAGCGCCCGCACGACCTTGAGATCGTGCGAGATGAAGATGTAGCTCAGGCCCCGTTCGCGCTGCAGCTTGCGCAGCAATTCGATGATCTGCGCCTGGACCGAGAGATCCAGCGCCGATGTCGGCTCGTCGAGTACGATGAATTCTGGTTCGAGCGCGACGGCGCGGGCAATTGCGATACGCTGGCGCTGGCCGCCGGAAAACTCGTGCGGGAAGCGCGACAGGATATCGCCGGGCATGCCGGCGCTGATCAGCGCCTCGCGCACCCGCTCGATCCGATCGTTCCTGGTGGCGCCGATGCGGTTGACGACCAGCCCTTCCTCGATGATTTGGCCGATCGTCATGCGCGGGTTGAGCGACGAGAACGGATCCTGGAAGACGACCTGCATGCGCGACCGCAACGGCCGCATTTGCGCGCGCGAACAGCCATGGATCGGCTGGCCATCGAAATAGATCTCGCCGCTGTCCGTGGTGTTGAGCCTGAGCAACGCCTCGCCGAAGGTAGTCTTGCCCGATCCGGATTCGCCAACGAGACCCAGCGTCTCGTGCCGCCGAAGGGTCAGGCTGAGGCTGTCGACGGCGACGAGTTCGCGCAGGTCCGGCCTCATGAACGTGCCATGCCGCAGCATGAAAGAGACGCGCACATTCCTAGCTTCAAGAATGACGTCGGCGCCTTCCGGCAACGGATTGGCCTGGCCGCGCGGCTCGGAGGCAAGCAGATGACAGGTGTAGGGATGCTGCGGATCGGCAAACAGCTTCTCCGTCACATTGTGCTCGCGCATCTCGCCATGCTGCATGACGTAGACATAGTCGGAGAACTGCCGCACCACGGTCAGGTCGTGCGTGATCAGGATCACCGCCATGCGCAGTTTCTTCTGCAGGTTGCGGATGAGATTGAGGATCTGCGCCTGAACCGTAACGTCGAGCGCCGTCGTCGGCTCGTCGGCGATCAGCACATCGGGATCGTTGGCCAGCGCCATGGCGATCATCACACGCTGGCGCTGACCGCCGGAAAGCTGGTGCGGGTATTGCTTCAGCCGCGCCTTGGGTTCAGGAATCTGCACCTGTTGCAGCAGCTCGAGCGCTCTTGCTTCGGCCTGCCTGCGGCTCATCTTGCGATGCACCCGTATCGCCTCGACGATCTGGCTGCCGATCGTGTAGATCGGGTTGAGCGAACTCATCGGCTCCTGAAAGATCATCGAGATGCGGTCGCCCCGCAGTTTGCGCCGCGCACGCTCGGAAAATTTCAGGATGTTCGCCCCATTGTATTCGACGGTCGATTTCGGCGACACGACCGCGCGCTTCGACAACAGCCCCATGACGGTGCGCGCCGTCACCGACTTGCCCGATCCGGATTCGCCGACAATGGCGATCGTCTCGCCGCGATAGAGCTGGAAGGAGATGTCCTTGACGGCTTCGACCATGCCGTGCTCGACCTTGAAATCGACGGCAATGTTGCGGGCATCGATGACCGGGTTTTCCGAACGGCCGTCATGGTCGAGCCGGACAGGCGGTGCGAAGGATTTGACGAGCGCGTGTTGCATCATGTCACGCTCAATAAGGATCGACCGCATCGCGAAGTCCATCGCCAAGCGCGTTGAACGCGAAGACGGTGACAAGCACGAAGCCGACCGGTGAGAGGATCCAGGGATAGGTGCCGATGACCGAATAGGTCGCGGTGTCCTGCAGCATCAGGCCCCAGGAGATCAGCGGCGGCTTCACTGCGAAGCCGAGAAAACCGAGGAAGGATTCGAGCAGGACCACGCTGGGGATTGCCAACGTGACCGCAACGATCACGTGGCTCATCACATTTGGAAAAATGTGTTGCATGATGATGCGGCCATCTGTGGCGCCGACCGCCATCGCCGCACGAACGTAGTCGATCCGCGCCAGTGCCAAGGTCTTGCCGCGCACTTCGCGCGACATCTGCGCCCAGCCGAGTGCCGACATGACAACGATTACGAAGGCCAGGAAGACATTCGTCGGCGCCGTCACCGGAACCAGCGAGGTCAGCGCCAGATAAAGCGGCAATTGCGGAAATGCGAGCACCAGTTCGACGAAGCGCTGGACCCAGACATCGAATGTGCCGCCGAAATAGCCCGACACCATGCCGACCGTCGTGCCGATCACGGTGACGATGAAGACCACGGTCAATGCGATCATCAACGAGATGCGCGAACCATAGATCGCACGCGCCAGCACATCGCGGCCGAATTTGTCGGTGCCAAGGAAGTGGACCGGCTGGCCGTCGGTCGAGCCGAAGAAGTGCCGGTTCGCGGGAAGCAGGCCGAGCAGTCTGTACTCCGCTCCCTTGACGAAGAAGCCGAGCAGCCGCGGATGGTCGTAGTCCGGTCCGACGACGGGTTGGAAGGTAACCGGGTCGAGGTCTTCCGAATCCGTCAGGGCATAGACGCGTGGCTGGAAGACGAAGTTGCCGTCCTTGTCATGGAAGCTCATCATCTGCGGCGGGGCAAAGCCGACATCGGTCACCTTGGGATCCATCGGTGCGAAGAAGTCGGCAAAGACCGCCAGCAGCACCAGAAACGCGACCAGGATGAGCCCGGCCATGCCGGTCCAGGACCGTTTCAGGCGGCGCCAGACGAGTGCGATGTAGCTCTCATTGCCGCGCGGCTTGATCTTGGCCGATTCCTCGGCAAGTGGCGGCAGCGAGGGCTCGAACGCAAGCATCTCAGGACCCTGCATATTGGCGTACACGCGGGTCGAGCATGACGAGCAGCATGTCGGCGATGATGTTGCCGACGATCAGCGTTGCCGACAGCACCATCATGAAGGTCGCCGTGACATAGACGTCGCCGACCGCCATCGAGCCAACGATCGCCGGGCCGACGGTCGGCAGGGCAAAGATGATCGCGGTCTCAATCTCGCCGGTCAGCATATAAGGCAGCACCACACCCTGATACATGACCAGCGGATGCAGCGCATTGGGCACGGCATGACGCATGACCACCGCACCGCCGCTGAGGCCCTTGGCGCGAGCGGTTTCGACATATTGCGCGTTCAGCGTGTCGAGCAGATTGCCGCGCATCACCCGCATGTTGTAGGCGAGCCCGCCGAAGGTGGCGATTGCGACAACCGGCCAGACATGCCGGACGAGATCGACGAACTTCGCCCAGGACCACGGCGCCCCCCCAAATTGCGGCGAAAAGAAGCTGCCGATCTCGGAGACGTTGAACTGGAAGACCAGCAGATAGACGATGATCAGCGCCATCAGGAAGCGCGGTACCGTCATTCCGAGAAAGGAAATCGCTGATAGCGTACTGTCGATCCAGCTGTACTGCCGGGTCGCCGCCCAGATACCAAAGCCGATGCCCAGCACCGAAGCCAACAGGTGGCAGACAAGCGCAAGCAGCAGCGTGCGCGGCAGCCGCTCGCCTACCACGTCGGCGACGGGCTTGTTGTAATACAGGCTGTGGCCGAAATCGCCGCGGGTGACGATGCCGGCGATCCAGTTCAGGTATTGGAGCGGAACCGGCTTATCGAGGCCATGCTCCACGCTGTAAGCCTTCGCCTGGGCGTCGGCCTCGGCAAAGGAGGCTCCACCCTGGTTGATAAGCTGCAAGCGAATGTAATCGGCATAGTTACCCGGCGGTGCCTGGATGATCGCGAAGGTAACCACGCTCAAAATGGCGAGAACCGGTATTGCGGATGCTATGCGCATAAGCAGAAATCGCAGCATCGACCGTTCTTCTCCTCGCTCAGGTTCTCAGTTATGCCTCACCGCTGGCTTTGTCCCGGCCGCGCCAGCAGCGCGGCCGGGAATTTTCAAGTCAGGGAGGAAACTCAGTTCGTCGGACCCCTGTCGCCGGGCTTTCCGGGAAGCTGTTCGGGAAACAGTTCATATTTCTGCTGCTTGTCGGCAGCAACAAAGACCCGCTCGCGGACGATCGAATCCTCGGCCCAGTTGAACATGAAGATCGGCGTGCCCTGCGGAATGTTCGAAAAGCGCTTGTTGATGATCAGAGCGCCGGGATATTCGGTCAGACCGACATTGTAGACGTGCTCGGTCGAGATCTTCTGGAACTGTTTCATCAGGCTGGCGCGCTGGTCATTGTCTGACGAGGAAACAAACTTGTTGACGATGTCGACAAGGTCCTTCTCGAACGGCATCAGATCGACCTGGCCGTTTTCCGGAGCGCGGTGGTTCCAGCTAGTGCGTGGGCCGACCGGCGCCAGTTGCTCGGTGTTCTGCACGACCGAGGTGAGCTCTGTTTCGTTGCGCCTTATCAGCCAGTCGAAGCGACCGGAGTAATTGGCCTGATCGCGCTGGGTACCGTTCAACCCGTTCAGGACAACGCGAATACCTAACTTCTCCATCTGACCGACGACGCCCTCCGCGAGGCTCTTGTCGGTGGTGTAGTCGTTGTTGACCAGCATCACGATCTCGACATTCTTGCCGCCGGCGGTGCCGGCAGGAAAATTGACGAAGCCGTCGCCGTCCGTGTCCTTCAGGCCTGCCTTGGCGAGTTCCGCCTTGGCGCCTTCGAGATCGAAGGGGTAGTAGACCGTCGACTTCCGGTCGTAGAAGCTCGTGCCCGAGGAGAAGCCGCCTGGATAGATGGCAGTGAACGGACCCTTGACCAGCGAGTCGCCGAGCGCCTTGCGGTCGAGCGCCATGGTGACGCCCTTGCGGAAATCCTCGTTGCGGTTCAGCTCGCGTATCGCCTGTCCGCGCTCGTCGGGGTTGCCCCAGCCATTGGCCGAGAAATTCATGCGCAGATTATAGCCGATCAACCGCGGGCCGAAGGCAAGCCGTGCCGGTGCGTCCTTTTGCGCCGCGCGCTTCAGCGAGGCGACGAAGTTCTCCGGCTGCTCCAGATTGGAGAAGTCGCCCGCCCCCGAGACCGCCTGAACGTCGCGATCGGCCCAGGTCGACAATTTGTAGTGCAGTTCATTGAGATACGGCAGCTGGTTGCCCTTCTCGTCGACCTTCCAATAGTACGGATTGCGCCGCAGGACGATGATGTCGTCGGGGCGGTATGCCACCGGCACCCAGGCACCCATCACCGGCATGTTCATATATTCCGGCGGGAAGGCGTTCTTGAACTGCTCGTAGGTGTTCTTCGAATATTTCGGATGCTGCGGCTTAAGGATATGCGACGGGCCGGGGCAAAAGGTGCCGTAAGCCATGGCGTAGAGATATTGCTTCGGAAAGGCGTCCTTGAAGGTCCACTCGACGGTGTAGTCGTCGATTTTCTTCAACATCGTGCCGACGCCGAAGGTCTCCTGCGTCGCGCCGTTCAGCGGCGAGACATTAGGGTCGATCACCTCGTCGTCCCAGTAGAACATCACATCGTCGGCGTTGAACGGAACGCCGTCAGACCATTTCGCGCCCTCGACCAGATGCATCGTCAGCGTGTGGCCGTCCTTCGACCAGTCCCAGCTCTTGGCGAGGTTAGGCAGCGGCTCCGTGTCCTTGGCCTCGACCTGGAAAAGCGGTGCGGTGCGCGTCAGGCATTCGGAAAGGCCGATGTCGATGCCGCCCCAGCCTTGCGTCTGGCCCGCGCCGTAGTTCCAGCCCTCCGGCCGGCCGCCGATGACATGGCGCATCGTATCGCCGTAGACGCCGACGCCGTCCGGCATGTTGCCGGTCTTGAAGACCAGCGGCTCCTTCGGCAGCCGGTCCTTGACCGGCGGCAGCTTGCCTGCCTTGACGTATTTGTCGGTAACCCAATCGGGCTCGTGGTATTCCGGAAGTGCCTTGAACTCCAGGATCGAGTCGCGCGCGACGTATTTGATCTTTCCCTCGGCGGGAAATTGCGCAGGCACCGGCGGCACGGTCGGCTCGGATGCATACGCGTTCAGCGCCGAGGCTGAGACGCTAAGCGCCAGCCCGGCGAGAATGCCAATGTTTCGAAAATTCCTCATCGTCTCTCCTCCCTGTTGTTCAGGAGCGCGTTGACGCTGCTCCATCTCTCCTCGAACAATGTACAGACGGGTGCGGAAAATCCTCCCGAAAGCTCGCCGCGATCCGTCCAGGCGACATTCAGACGGCCTGCTTGAGAGCCGTTTTTTCCGCACGTAGCTCCTCGATCGAACGGACGTCGCGCCGTGCCGCACCGGCCCATTCGCGGGTCTTGACCCTGGATTTCGAAAGCCGTTCCTTCGCGGCCGGCACCGCATCGGCATATTGCGGCAGCCAGCGAGCCTGGGCGACGACCATCTCGTCCACCATTTGCCAAACCTCTTCCGGCGTCGAAACCGCGCCGACCAGCGGGTCGTGCAGGACCGCGAGCTTAAGCAGGTCGATATCGCCGGAGATTGCCGCATGAACCGACATGCGCTGGACGTTGATCGAGGAAATGCAAGTGGCAGCGCAGGCCTCCGGCAGCGTAATGCCGGCCGCCATGTTGATACCGAAGCGATCGACGAAGCCGGGCGACTCGATGATCGCGTCCTGCGGCAGGTTGGTGATGATGCCGTTGTTCTTGACGTTGAAATGGCCGCGATAAACGCGGTTCGTCTCAAGCGCTTCGAGAATGTGGCTGGCATGCTCGTTGGAGCGCTTGGCGGGATCGATCGGCCTGGCGGCGGATTCCAGAAATTGCGGGAATTCCGTTTCGAACCAGTTGCGCGTTTCGGTCGAATAACGAAGGTAGCCGCCGGTCTCGCCGTGGATCCAGTCGGACATGTCGATCCAGCGGGTGATTTCGTCCGGCCGCTTGCGATACCAGGGCAGGTATTCGGAAAGGTGGCCGTTGCTTTCAGTCGAATAGACGCCGAAGCGCTTCAGGACGTCGATGCGCAGCTTTTCCTGCTGCGAATAGACCGGATGCGCCTCGAAGGCGGCAACCAGCTCGTCCTTGCCGATCTTGCGGCCGTTGAGACGCAGGTCGATGAACCAGGTCTGGTGATTGATGCCGGAGCAGACGTAGTCGAGCTCGGTGCGCGACTTGGCGCCGAGCACTTCGGCAATCTGGTCGGCGCCATGCTGGACGCCGTGGCAGAGGCCGACGGTATCGACCCTGCCATATTCGATCGCCGCCCAGGTGTTCATGGCCATCGGATTGGCGTAGTTCAGGAATTTCACCCCAGGCTCGGCGACTTCGAGGATATCCTTGCAGAAATCGAGGATCACCGGAATGTTGCGCTGGCCATAGAGGATGCCGCCGGCGCAGATCGTGTCGCCGACGCACTGGTCGATGCCATACTTCAACGGAATGCGGATGTCGTCCGCATAGGCTTCGAGACCGCCGACGCGAACGCAGCTGATGATGTAGCGGGCACCCTCGAGGGCAGCACGGCGGTCGGTCGTTGCCGTAACCTTGGTCGGCAGCCTGTTGAATTCGACGACCCTGTCGAGGATCGACTTGATCATCTGGAGGTTGCGCTCGCTGAGATCGGTCAATGCGAATTCAACATCCCTGAATTCAGGAACGCACAAAATGTCGGTGAAGAGCTTCTTGGTGAACCCGACGCTTCCCGCACCGATGATAGCGATCTTGAAACTCATCAGTCCTCACCTCGACCTGATCAAACGCTAGGGCAAAGGCGGCGAAAAGAAGCCTGGCCCGCCTGCCACGCTATGCAGGCTGGAATCCGGCACTTCCTCCCATCCGCTCTTTGACCGCGGTTTCTTTTGCTTTTCTCGAGGGATTATGCGCCTTATTCGGCACGCGACCAGAGAAGGATTATGCTTTTAGGGGTAATTTTGTGCTGCGGAACTTGATCGACATCGGCCCGGCGGGCAGGACGGTATCCCTGCCGCGCGGGCGCCAGCGCCTACACACCATGCCGACAAGCACCGGCTATGAAGTGCGCGAGAACGAGGTCTACGACTGGGATGGGCGCAAGCGCGGCCAGACGCCGTTTACCGTGCTCCAGCATTCGATCAGCGGCACCGGCCGATTGCGCTACGAGAACCGGAACTACCGCCTGCAAAAGGGCGACACTTTGCTGGTTCTCGTGCCGCACAACCACCGTTACTGGCTGGCCAGGGGCGAGCGCTGGGAGTTCTTCTGGATATCGATGAACGGCGAGGAGGCACTGCGCATCCACAAGTCGATCCTTGCTGCCGTCGGTCCGGTACTGCGGCTGCAGCCCTCGACGATCGATCATCTCGCCGATTGCAGCGTGCGCCTGATCACGGGCGCGGTCTCGCCGGGAGCCGCCTCGGCAGTCGCCTATGAAGCAGCCATGGCGCTCTACGACGATGTCTTCGGCTCGCATGCCGTCACCGACGACAAGAGCGCCATGCAGCCGGTCATCGATCACATCAAGGCCAATCTCGACAGGCCGCTCCGCGTTGCCGATCTCGCCGAGATCAGCGGCCTGAGCCGCGCGCATTTCTCGCGCTGCTTCGCCGAGAGCGAGGGACTTCCGCCCGCCGAATTCGTGCTGCAGCAGCGACTGCAGCGCGCGGCGAAGTTGCTGACGAAGGCCGATTTCCTGCCGGTCAAGGAAGTCGCCATCATGTGCGGCTTCGAGGATGCCAATTATTTTTCGAAGGTCTTCCGCCGCCTCTACGGCATCAACCCGACGCAGTTCCGCACTAACGGAATGTATGCCAGCCTGGGAACCGCCCGATAGCCCGATGGATTGGCACCGCGCTTGGCATCGGGTGCGGGAACGCTTTTGCTCCCCCTTGGTTTAGCACAAGAGAGCCTTGATCGCCGCTGCGGCAACCCAGTCTTGGCGGAGATCAGTCACAGATGTCAGGGGAGTGATCGATGAACAATCCCGATCCGAACAACCCGAATCCACTGCCGGACAATCCCAATCCTGAGCCGGCCCGGCCGCCTGCCCCGCCGGAGACGCCGCCGGGAGAACCTCCAGGCGTACCCCCTCCCTCGCCGGATCCAATTCCAACGCCGGACCAGGAGCCGATCGGAGTTCCTCCTGGCACGCCTTCCGAAATTCCTTCGGAACCGACCTTTCCCGGGCCGACCGCCTGAAGGGGCGGTCGGGTGGAAGATGGCAAGGGTGATTCCGGCGAAGCGCTCGAAACGGGTCCTGCCATGGAACGTTTTGCGCTGGCGCTCATTCACCCTTCCATCACGGAATTCGGCGGCGGGCCTGCAACCAGCGGAGGTCAAAATGAAAGTTGGCAACTGCATGACAAAGGACGTCGAGATCGCCAATCCGCAGCAAACCCTGCGCGATGCGGCAGAAATGATGGGGCGCCTCGACGCCGGCGCGATGCCGGTGGGCGAGAACGACCGGCTTGTCGGCATGGTAACCGATCGCGACATCGCAATCCGTGGCGTCGCCCAAGGCAAGACACCTGACGCCAAGGTACGGGAAGTGATGAGCACCGAGGTCAGGTATTGCTTCGAAGACGAAGACGCGGAGGATGTTCTGCGCAACATGGCTGACCTGAAAGTGCGCCGGTTGCCGGTGCTAAACCGCGACAAGCGCCTCGTCGGCATCGTTTCGCTGGGCGACCTCGCCACCAACAGCGAGACGGCGACAGCAGGTGAAGCGCTAAGCGGCATCTCGCAACCCGGCGGCGAGCATTCGCAAACGATACACTGACCGCGCAACCCCGGCCGGCCTTTGCTACGACCGAACCGCCGGCTGGATAGACGCCGGCCTGCCGGCGAAACTGTTCAGAGGCAAACTGGACTGCAACCCGACGAGGAGCGAGCCATGATTACTATGAAGGCCGTCCGTATCCACGATTTTGGCGGACCGGAGGTTCTTTCGCTGGATGCGGTTCCGTTGCCTCAGCCGCATGACGACGAGGTCACGCTCAAGGTCTACGCGGCAAGCGTCAATCCCGTCGACTACAAGGTTCGCGAGGGATCTTCGGGCGCGGATCTGCCCGTCACGCTCGGCCGCGACGTATCCGGCGTGGTGGAACTGTGCGGCACGCGGGCCCATACGCTGAAGAAGGGCGATCCGCTATATGCCATGCTCGGCAACGACCGCGGCGGCAACGCCGAATATGTCGTCGTCAAGGCAACGGAGGCGGCGGCGAAGCCGCAACGCTTAAGCCACACAGAAGCGGCCGCCGTGCCGCTTGCGGGCCTTACCGCGTGGCAAGGCCTGTTCGATCACGGCGGCCTCAAATCCGGGCACCGGGTCCTCATCCATGGCGGCGCCGGCGGCGTCGGTCATCTGGCGGTGCAGTTTGCAAAGGCCGCGGGCGCCTTCGTCGCGACGACCGTTTCCGCGCAGGATTTCAATTTCGTCCGCGCGCTTGGCGCCGACCAGGCGGTCGATTACAAGAACCAGCGCTTCGAGGAAGTTGTCGAGGACGTCGACCTCGTCTTCGACCTGGTAGGGGGTGAAACACAGGACCGCTCGTGGGACGTGCTCAAGCCTGGCGGGACGCTCGTCTCAACGCTTTCCGAACCATCAGCGGAGAAGGCCCGCCTGCATCGGGCTCGCGGCGTTTCCTATTTGACCAAGCCGAACGCGGCGCAGCTTGCCGAAATCAGCCGCCTCATCGACGCCGGGAAGGTCAGGCCGTTCGTGCAGGCAATCTATCCTCTCGAGGAAGTCGCCAAGGCCGAGGAACGGCTCGAAAAGCAGCACACGCGCGGCAAGATCGTGCTTCAGGTAGCCGCCTGAGCACTCGCCGAACAACAGGCCGCAGGCCAGTTTGCGGAGTGCTCGGACACAGGCCGTTTTCTGCAGCCCAGAAGCCCGGCGGCCGAGAGTTTGACACAGGACGGCGCGCCGGGCCTGGCCGGCTTACACGGGTGCCGGCTGAAGCAGCATGCGCCGGGTTTGCCGGGATGCGCAAATCAAACAAATCAAGGAGATGCAACGGATTGTGAGGCACGTCGCGACGACATCGTCGCACGCGCCGCCGTCAGTTAACTGCGAAGCGCAGGGCACAGCGTTTGCCGACAGGCGGGCTAGGTTTCTACCGGCCGCAAGCCGCAAAAAACCCCTTCAAACCGTCGGACACCGGCGATAGGTTCGAACCATGTCTCAATCCGCTAGTCCGATCTCCATTGCCCGTCACGATCAGATGTTTCCAGCGCTGGCTGAGGCGGACCTGGACCGCATGGGCCGTTTCGGCGAAGCCGTGTCCTATGCCACAGGCGAACGGATCGTCAAAGCCGGCGAGCTGGCACCCGGTCTGATCGTGGTCCTGTCCGGCAAGGTGGATATTATCCAGGGCGGCAGCTTCGGCCGGCGCGAAACAATCGTCACGCATGGTGCGGGCAATTTCGTCGGCGAGTTGGCGCAGCTTTCAGCCCGGCCCTCACTAGTGGATGTGGAGGCGATCGAGCCGGTCGAGGCGCTCGTCATCCCCTCACAAAGGCTGCGGGACCTGATGGTACAGGAAGCAAACCTCGGCGAGCGCATCATGCGGGCGCTGATCCTGCGCCGTGTCGGCCTGCTCGAGAGCGGCACAGCCGGACCGATCATTGTCGGACCGGTCGACAGCGGCGACGTGTTGCGGCTGCAAGGTTTTCTGGCCCGCAGCGGTCAGCCGCACCGGGTTCTCGATTCGGCTGCCGATCCCTGCGCCAGGACGCTGATCGAACGCTTCCATGTCGATATCCACCATTTGCCGATCGTGCTCTGTCCGAACGGCAAGCTGCTGCTCAATCCCGGAGAGAACGAGCTTGCCCGCTGCATCGGCCTGGTGAGGCCGATCGACTCCAGCAAGCTGTACGACGTAGCCATTGTCGGCGCCGGACCGGCCGGCCTTGCGGCGGCCGTCTATGCGGCTTCCGAAGGGTTGTCGACGATCGTGCTCGATTGCCGTGCCTTTGGCGGACAGGCGGGCGCCTCCTCGCGCATCGAGAACTATCTCGGTTTCCCGACCGGCATTTCGGGGATGGCGCTGATGGCGCGCGCCTACAATCAGGCGCAGAAATTCGGCGTCGAGATGGTGATACCGGACGAGGCGAAGCTGCTGGGCAGTGCAAGCGACACGTCCGGCGCCCATTACACGCTCGCTGTCGGCAGCGGGGAGACCGTGCGGGCACGGTCGGTGGTGATCGCCAGCGGAGCGCGCTATCGCCGGCTTGACATGGCAAACCTGGCGCAATTCGAGGGAACCTCCGTGCATTACTGGGCTTCGCCGATCGAAGCGCGGCTTTGCGCCGGACAAGATGTGGCCCTGGTCGGCGCCGGCAATTCGGCTGGCCAGGCTGCCGTCTACCTGGCGGCGCATGTGAAGAAGGTATGGCTGCTGGCGCGCGGCAGCAGCCTGGATACGAGCATGTCGCGTTATCTGGTGGAGCGCGTCAGGGCACAGCCGAACATCGAAGTGCTGGCTGAGACGCAGATCACGGCGCTGGAAGGCGACGACGGCAATCTTGGCAAAGTGCGCTGGCGCAACCGCGACACCGAGACTTCGCGTCCAATCCGCCACCTCTTCCTGTTCATCGGTGCCGACCCCAACACCGATTGGCTGGCGCAATGCGGCGTGGCGTTGGACGCGAAGGGCTTCGTTCGCACGGGTCCGGATATTGGCCAGGAACGTGGTGCGCTGGAGACGAACCGCGGCGGGGTGTTCGCGATCGGCGACGTGCGCTCGGGCTCGATCAAGCGCGTCGCGGCTGCTGTCGGTGAAGGCGCCCAGGTGGTTGCGGCGCTGCATGCATATCTCGCGCGAAACGGCAGTCTCGCCGTGGCGCCACAACTGATCAGGAGCGTATGATGGCAGACGAATGCAGGCACGTCGGGGATATTCGCGACGTGACCCCGAGCGCGCTCGGTTGCGAGGAATGCCTGAAGAGCGGTTCGCAGTGGGTGCATCTGCGGCTCTGCCGCACATGCGGCCATGTCGGCTGCTGCGACGACTCGCCCAACCGCCATGCCACCAAGCATTTTCGGGCAACCGGCCATCCTGTCATCGAAGGCTACGATCCGCCGGAAGGCTGGGGGTGGTGCTACATCGACGAGATCTTCCTCGACCTCGGCGACCGCACCACGCCGCAAAACGGTCCGATACCGGGCTTCATTTGAGCTTTTTGCGAGCGGGCCGCTAATCCAAGGCTGCTTCGGCTTGAGTGGGCGTACCACGTCCCTCTGGTGCTGCCGATGAACGCTCGCGCATGTGCCTGACGGTCTGAAGGACACGATCGGCAAGAGATGCAAGCACACCCTGTGCCGTGCGCGTCCCGATGACGGATTCCAGCGTAACCGCCTGCGTCGAGAATTTGTGTTTGAACGACTCTGCGCCACAGAGGAAATCGACAGTGCTCAAGCCGTGATCGATTGACCACTTCACGTAATCCATCAACAGGATCACACCCGGCGACGCCCGGCCGAAATCCGGATCGAACGTCGTCACGAAGGCCATCATCACGTCGTGCTGAACGAAGTTGATCGACACAGCGACCATCACGCCATTGCATTCGAGGACGAAGATATGCAGCACGCCGGCGCGCGCCAGCGCATCGACGAGCGCGGCGAGTACCGGCACGCCCTCTTCGAAGAGGTCTGACTCACGCATGCGCTCGGTCAGCCATTTCCGCTTCAAGGCCGCGAGGCGTTCCAGTACCGGTTGCAGCGGCTCGTCGGGCGCAAGCAGGCGAAATCTCACCTCTCCGGTTTCTTCCAGCGCTTTGATGCCGCGCCGATAGTTCTGGCGCGTCTTTTTCGACTGGTCCGCCAACCATGCCGCTCCGCTTTCCCATTGTCCGGCAACGCGATAGCTGACTTCCGTTCGGTGAAAGTGACGGAGCCTGATGCCGGCGGAAGCTCCCGGCGTGAAAATTTTGCGGGCCGCCGCATCCGGCGAGAGACGACTGATCAAGGCCAGATCGAAGCCACCTGCATCGCAGAGTTGGGTCCATAGCTCCTGCAGCGCCGACAACGAGCATTCCGGAGCGACGAGAATATCCCCATAGTCGGTATAGCTGCCGGCCGCCCATTCGAGAAACCGCAGCCCCCTGCGCCTGCCGATCGCCAGCGGAACGACAGCGACGAGTCTCTCGCCCTTCCAGACCAGGCCGATCCGCAACGCGCGCTGGTCACGGCGTTGTACGGTACTCCACCATGCCGAAATCCAGGGATGGCTTTGAAAGATCAGCCCGTCGGTACGATGCCAAAGCTCCATCCAAGCGGCTTCGACCGCAGCCAGGCGATCCGCCGAACGGACGATTTCCAGGCGCTCCGCGCCTAGGACGTCGATGGAAACAGCGGTGTTCATGAAGGAGAACTGTCCTGTGGCTGCGCGACCACATTGGGCCGTCTGTGAAACAGTCGCATGACATGCCTTGCCATCTTCTTGAGCGGCAGGATGTAGAGCCCAAAGAGCGACTGGTAATCGCGCACATCGCGATCGACCAGGCCAAATTTCAGGTCTTCATCCGGCTCCGGGACAAATTGCGTTCCGAACAGACGATCCCAGAACGAAAAAAGCAGGCCGAAATTCTTATCGTAGTGACGCGGGTCGATGCTGTGATGCACCTGGTGCCAGTGCGGACACAGGATGATGTTGTTCAACGGGCCGAACGATATTTTGAGATGCGTATGGCGAACAAAGTCCATCATCAGGATGTTGCGGATGACGTAGACGTTGATGCCGAAGATAGCGACCTCTACCGGATGGAGTGCGATCAGGCTCCAGATACCGAAGCAGATGCCCGGGATGACGCCATCCCACATACGGTTCATCAGATCGTCCAGCGGATGAACCCGGTCCTTGGTGATCCCCACCATCACTTCGGCCGAATGATGTACCTTGTGCAATTCCCACAGGAACGGGAAACGGTGCTGGGCGACGTGGTAGAGGTAGTATGAAATATCATAGGCGACCAACATGGTTGCGGTGAAGATGACGATCGTCACTGGTCCCGCCGGGCCGCCTAGAAGCGGCGCGTGGATGTTAAGGAACCAGCCAATTGCCTCGCGTGTGCCATAGCCCACCGCGACGACGAAGGTGACGCCGGCAGGAATAAGCAGGAAAGGCATTATCGCCCGTTTCGTGATCCAGAACAGGGCGTCGGCTCGCGCCGACGGGTGCAGGATGACTTCCTGTGGGAAGGCGAAGTCGAAAAAGTCCCTGAGGGACTTATGTTCGGCAGTTCGCCAGTAGGCGATCACCGCGCTGCCCAGAGCGGTGAGGAGAAGCAGGCCGAGCGTGGTCAGATTGACGTTCGAAAGCTTTTCCACAATCGCTCGGGCAAATTCGGGAAACATCGTTGCAGCGGCTCCTGGTCGTAAGAAGGCAGTCTGGGGTCGCAAGAAGGCGATCTGGCGAATAGCAAAGCACAAAATCCCGCCAAACCCGCTACGCCGCCTGCAACCAGTGGCTGTTGCGGACGCAGCGGGCAAAGCAGGCTGGATGGTGCGAGACTAGCAGATCAACGGTAACGAAACCGCTAAATGTCCAAACGTAATTAATGTCGAATACGGCTGGAACTCGCCCGGCAACTCTACGTTGGCGACGGTTTTTGCCATTGCGGCTGATGAATTGGGGCAAGATGGATATTGATCCCGGCTTCGCCCACTTCACCGTGCCAGGCGAGGCGTTCGGCTTGCTGCCTGGTGCCAAAACGCAGTGAAACCCAACCGCCTTGCCCTGGCATGTCACCGCCGGCGCCGATATCGAGCGCAGCATCGGGAAAGCGGATGGCCAACAGCGCCTCGTCGTCGCGCAACACCGTGACCGTGTTTTCGTGCCGGTCGGCATGGAGGCCGGCGGCCAGTTGGAAGACGATCTCGGACTGGCGCCTGCCGCCGAGCAGTTGGTCGGTGATGAGGATGCCATCGGTCTGGCGTGCCAAGGTGCGCTGATGCACGACGCCGAAGCGGCTTCTATAGCCGTCATGCCGGGCGCTCAGCCTCCAGTGCGTCCCCGGCTTGCTCTCCACCAGCGCTGCGACTGCCTTGTGCGACCAGTTGAAACTTCCAGCGATGGTGCTTTGGCTCTTGCCCTCGATGTTCAGCGTGTTGTGCGCCGGTGTGGAGCGGAACCAGTCGCGCCATGCGCCTCCCGAACCGTAGAGCCAGGTGCCGGGATCGACCAGCACCGGCTCACCGTCGATGCACAGGGTGAGCGACAGCGCGTCGGCATGGCCGTGGGCCGCTATCGAGAGATAGCCGAGCGGTCCATGGTCGAACGTCAGTTCGATATTGCGGCCATTCATTGCTCCGCGCCAGACGGAGAGCCCGCCTTGCGTGAACGTCTGCAAGCCATGCGCCGCGGGCGTCGGGCCCGACGGCGCACCAAAGAAAAGCGAACGAAAATCGTCGGGCTCCGGCGCGTTGCCCGGCGTCCCCAGTAAGCCGTGGATGGCGGCCGCGACCGATCGGATATAGTTCGGCTCGTCGCCCAGCTTCAGCACATGGCCCTCATCGTCGTCGCCGAAGCGGGCGGCTTTCTGTGGCAGCCAGCCGACGAAATTGGCGAAGGCGCCCAGACGCGCTTCGACGGCCGAGGGAAACGGCATTCCCGCCTGGCGTGCCGCGGCGGCGCACAGCAAGATGAGTTCGGCGCTGAAAGCTGCATAGGTCGGCGTTTGCTCGGCACCGGCGCCGTCGGCAAGAATCTGCTTGTGCGTCTCATTCAAAAGGACGCTGCGGGCAATTTCGGATTCGGCCCCGAGCGCCAGGCCAACCAGATATTCGCCAGCCAACTCTGCGACAAGATGGTTGTTGGCGGAGGAATATCGCGACGGAAACCGCGGCAGCCAATAGGAGCTTGCCGCGAGTATCTCACCAGCTTTCCGCAGCGTCGCCGGGTCAAGCCGGTCACCGATAAGGTCCAGGGTGATGATCAGGCTGATGGCTCGCAGCGCTACTTCGATGCCGGAAGCCCAGCCAATGCCTCGGAACGGCGGATTGGCGGAATGCCAGCTGCCGATTGCCGCCTCGATGGCATTCCGGGATCGATTGTCCTCGCTGAGGAGCAGGTATGCAGCCAGTACTGGCAATTGCTGCAGCCGGTTGATCTCCCAGGCATATTTTATATCGCCAAGGTCGCCGCCATCGCGAAAATCGATATCGAAGGTATGAGCCTCGGGGCCAGGCCAAAGCCTGCCGGTCACCGGATCAAGACGCCAAAGCTCAGCAGGAAACAAAAGATCTGGCTCACGCTTTGGCCATGTCCGCCCGAGTGCCGAAAACCGGCCGTGAAGTATCTCTTGCGCGGCCGCCGCTATGGCTTGCCGTTGAGCGTCGGTCGCTGCCAGCGCAGCATGGCGAAATCCGGGCAGCACTGGGTGCAACTGCGGCGATGGATAGCGCTCCCACCCATCATCGCGGCGGCGCGACGCGATCCTTCGACGTTGCTCGCCCAGCCGGTGCAACACCTCGGCCGGTCCCATGCTGCGCAATCGGTTGATGTACCAGCCGATTCTCATGCACGCCCCGTCAACGTTTCGGTCCTTGTATACCATGCCGTCGAAAAGCTGCGGGCCGGCAATCTTCTTTCCCGTTCGTTGCGGTTAATATCTCCCGCGAGCATGCGGAGGGAGCGATGCAAAAAGCGGTGTATGTTGTTGCCTGGGTGCTCGCCTTGCTTGTGGCTGCCGACGCAGCGCCCATCCCTCTCAAGCGCGGCGTTGGCGTGCATCAGTGGCTCAACTGGTCGCCGGTGGACAAAGATGGAACCTACGTTTGGCCGCCCTATCGCAGCGAAAAGGAGTGGCTTGCGGAAAGCAGGCCGCTCACCGACTGGCCGGCCGGGGAGGTGTTTGCCCACATCCGATCGATGGGCTTCGACTTCGTCCGGCTGAGCGTCGATCCCGGCCCGCTGCTTGCCAGCGGGGACGCCAAGCGGCAGCAGGCGCTGGACATACTTGCCGCCGCCGTCGAGCGGATCACGTCGACTGGCCTCAAGGTGGTTTTCGACCTGCATGGCGTCACTCAGGTTCCAGACTACAGCATGGAGATGATCTATGGCGGCGCCGACAGCGAGGGTGTCGCCCGCTATCGTCAAATGGTTGTGGCGGTCGCCGCCATGCTGGTCAAGATAGGCACCGACAAAGTCGCCCTCGAACCTTACAACGAGCCCGCATACTACCCTTGCGATGCGAGCGGCAGCGATGACTGGCAACGGATCATGGCAGGGACCGTCCACGACATTCGAGCGGTCAGCAGCGAACTTACCATCGTTGCAACCGGCGCCTGCGGCGGCAGCATTGCCGGATTGGTCAACCTCAGCCCCGGCTTTGATGACCCAAACCTCTATTACAGCTTCCATATGTATGAGCCGCACAGCTTCACTCACCAGCGGCCCGATGACACAATCAGCTTTGCTTCGGGACTTCCCTGGCCGGCCGACAGCAGTACACCCGAAGTGGTGACCGAAACCCTTAGAGCACGGATGGAAGCTGCCGGCTTGAGCAGAGTCGAGCAGATGATGAACATGGCCACCGAGCGCCAAGCAATCGCGAAATATTTCGAGCAGAACTGGGGCCAGAGCCAACTGGAGGCGAGCTTTCGCCAGGCTGTCGACTGGGCTGAAGCCCATGGCATTCCCAGCCGGCGGCTCTTCATGGGCGAATTCGGTGCTATCCTCATGTCCGCGGACGGCCGCATGGGCGCTTTCGAGGCCGACCGTTCGCGCTATCTCAAGGCAGTGCGCCGAGAGTCCGAACGCTTTGCGATCCCATGGTCTGTCTGGGAGTTCTCCAATCCCTATGGGATGAGCCTCATCCCGGCCGATGGCGCCCCGGTACCCGACCCGGAGATGCTGCAGGCATTGGGCCTGCCATAAGTGCCGCCAGTCCCCTCACCAGCGAACAGCCGGTGGCAACCCCTGACCGCCGGGCCCGATCGAGGAACGGGCCTGTTGCAGCTTTCTCCCGGTTGGGTTGTGTTGGCACGAAGTGTTTAACACATTTGTTGTACTGGAGTGGAGGAATGCGCGCCTAGGGGGAACAATGTGTGGAATTGCCGGATGGATCGGTCGAAGGGCCGATAATCCACAAGAGCAGGCCGCCAGAATGTCAAACGCATTGCGGCATCGCGGTCCCGATGCCGAAGGCACCGAGATATTGGACCTGAATACCGGCGAGCAACAACTGGCATTGGTCCATCGCCGCCTGGCGATTATTGACTTGGCGCCTGAGTCGAATCAACCGATGCAGATTGAGGACGGTCGTCTCAAAATAATTTTCAACGGCGAGATATATAACTACATCGAGCTTCGCCAGGAACTGATCGGCCTTGGCCATCATTTTCGAACGCGCTCCGATACCGAGGTGCTGCTCCGAGCCTACGATCAATGGCACTTGTCCATGTTCGACCGGCTGAGCGGCATGTTCGCCTTTGCACTCTGGGATGCTCAGAGGCAGGAATTGATCCTCGCCCGGGATCCTTTCGGGGAAAAGCCGCTTTACCTCATGCAAAGCGAAAAACTGCTGCTGTTTGCCTCGGAGATCAGCGCATTGTTGTCGTCGCAGCAAGATGCGCAGCAACTCGATCTGGATGCCGTGCACGAGTATCTGAGCTGGCGTTATGTGCCGGGACCACGCACGCTTTTTAAACAGATCCGCAAGCTCAATCCCGGAAGCTATGCTGTTTGGTCGCAAGGGGTAGTCAAGGAAACGCGCTACTATACGCCTCCGGACCAGGCGGCCCTGACCGAGCGAATCGACGGAAAAACCGCCAAGCGGCGATTTCTGGAACTGCTCGACCATTCCGTCGAGATCAGGATGCGCAGCGACGCACCTTTTGGGGCCTTCCTCTCCGGAGGACTCGACTCCTCGGCTATCGTCGCCCTGATGGCGAGGCACAGCGCCACACCTATTCGCACGTTTTCCGTCGGGTTCGACGACGCAGCCTATAGCGAACTTGCATTCGCCCGGCGCGTTGCGGATCATTTCAAGACCGATCATTGCGAACTTGTCATCCAGCCAGGCGATCTGATGGATCACCTGCCGGCGATGGTTCGCCAACGCGGCGCACCTGTTTCGCAAAGCAGCGATATTCCAATTTACCTGATGTCGGAGCGCGCCTCCCAGGACGTCAAGATGGTGCTCAGCGGAGAAGGAGCCGACGAGATTCTCGGCGGCTATCCCAAGCATCGCGCGGAATCACTGGCCGGGATCTACCAGTCGCTTGTTCCAGCCTCGCTGCACGACAACGTCCTTTCCCCTTTGGTACGCGCCATGCCGGGCGCGTCGGCCAAGGTCGATACGTTTGCCCGCACCGCGGGCGACAGGGACTTTGCCGCCCGGATGGTCTCCTGGTTTGGAGCCGTTTCGGCGCAGCAGCGCGCTTGGCTGATCGGTGCGTCCGCAAATCGCCGTTATGAGCGCAACGACTTTCCGTTCTCGTCAAGCGCCACGGCTTCCCATCTTCGCCGCGTGCTGTTTTTCGATCAGACATCGTGGCTGCCCGACAATCTCCTGGAACGAGGCGACCACATGATGATGGCCGGTTCAATCGAAGGAAGAATGCCGTTCCTCGATCGCGACCTGGTTTCATTCGTCAGCAAATTGCCCGATCGCTACAGGCTGGGTTGGTTGCACAGCAAGCAGATCCTGCGCGACAGCATGGCCAATATCCTCCCGGAGGAAATTCTCAGCCGCCGCAAGGTCGGGTTCAAGGTACCGGTCGCCGAATGGTTTCGCGGATCGATGAGGAACTACGTGCATGACCATCTTTGCTCGCCTCACTCCGTCATTCGCAGCTATCTGAGTCCGAAGCAGCTTGATCAAATCGTCTCGGAACACACCACGCGTGCCGCCGACCACGAAAAGCTGATATGGGCGCTGTTGAATTTGGAGATATTCCACCGCGAATTCAGGCTGGAAGCGCCGCCGCGATCGTCGGCCTCAGCGCTTGACCGGTTGACGGCTTGACGCCGCCGACCGCCAAACATCGCAGATTGCGCCGACAAACGGGGCGAGTTCAAGCCGTTCCCGATGCACGGCCATGGCACCGGCACCAAGCCTTGCCCTCAGTGCCGGGTTTTCCGCAAGGCGGCTCAGCGCCTCGGTCAACGCTGTAACATCGCCTGGCGGCACCAGCAGCCCGGATTGCCCGTCGGTGATTATGTCTTCGACGGCGCCAACCGGGGTCGCCACCACCGCCAAACCGGCTGCCATGCCTTCGATCACCGACATCGGCAGATTTTCGGCGAAGGAGGGAAGAACCAGAATATCGGCCGAAGAAATCAGCGATGCGACATCGTCAGGTCCCACCCAACCCGGAAAGGCGATCCGGTCTGCAATCCCCAGCGCGGCTGATTTTGTCCGAGCCGCCTCGACTTCGCCATCGCCGGCAATCGTCGCGCGCCAATTCTTGGCAGGGCTCATGCGGTGCAGTGCCTCCAGCAATTGCGGTACGCCCTTGCGGTCGCCGATCCGGCCCAGGAACAGGATATGCACATGGTCGCCGCCGCCGACATGCGCCAGCGACGGGACTTCGGTCGCATTGGGCACGATCACGATATTGCCGGCAGCGCCCGGCGCCCGGCTGGCGACGAAATCGCGCCAAAGCCTGCCCAAGACGATCACCCGATCGGCATGCTCGAACAGAGCTTTGATACGGCGGCTTACGAAACCGCGGTCGGCTTTCCAGAATGTCTGATACTGCGCCCCGTGCAAATGCAGGACATAAGGTATCGACAGCAGCCGTGCACAGGCGGCGATCACCATCTTGCGGTAGGTGCTGCCGGAAACTGAGATGTTGATATGAATGACATCGGCGCGTCCAGCCAGACGCGCCTTAAGCATCCGTAAGCAAAAGCCGAGCATATAGAAGATCGAAAGTCCGACATGCCCCGGGCCACGACTGGCAAGGAAGCACACATCGATGTCGGCGATTTCTTGCCGTTCGAACTCCTGCTTCAGCGCCCCCATGATGCGGTCGATGCCGCCCTGCCCCGAAACGCCCGACGGCGTCGCGACCAGGACATGTATTTTTCGATCGGATATGAGGCGCTGCAACATGATGGTACTCTAAATAACACAGACCGGGTAACTGCAAAGCAAACGTTCCCGATAAGGTTTACGGCAAATCTTTTAGTTCAAACTGAATCTGTTCACCCTTCGCCGTCATCGCGCTGGATTTTCCGCCAGTCGGCGGCTAGTCGAAGGTGAGTTTTCCAGGGACACGCCCTTGCTGCTTCGTTCCACGCTCATTTATGCCCCGGCGATCCTGCTGACGCGAATTTCAGCGCTGCTCCTGCTGGTCGTCGTGACGCGTCTGATCGACCAGACCGAGTACGGCCTGCTCACCTTGGTGGTGACCGTCGGTGAAATGACCGACATTGCCGTCACCAACTGGCTGCGCATCGCCTTGCTCAGGCTTGGGGGCAAGGGCGAAGTCAGCCGCGGCAGCCTGATGCTGGCCGGGCAGGTGTTGCTTGCCACTACGGCCCTGGCGCTGGTCATATCGGTAGGCGCGTCGGCGGTGATCGTGCCGGAACGCTGGGTCGAGTTCGCGATCGCGGTCTGCGGCTATCTGGTCGCCGGATCCATCAGCCGCTTCGCGTTGACGGTGCTGCAGATGCAGCAGCGCCATTCGGTCTATTCGATGCTAGAAGCCCTGCGTGCCCTGCTGCAACTCGCATTGCCGATCGGCGCCATCCTTGTCTTCCAGGATAGCTTTCTGACGGTATCGCTGGGCTCGAGCCTCGGCGCCTTGATTGCCGGCATCGTGGCGGGCATCATGGCATCGCGACGGCTCGTTACCGGTCCGCCGCGTTTCACCCACAGGGACTTCTTTGCGCTCGGTGTACCGCTGATCATCATGGCGCTGGTTGGCTTCGGGCTCAACAGCGCGGAGCGTCTGTTCCTCAAGATCTATTACGATGCCAGCGCTGTGGCGATCTTCGCAGCAGCCTATGCGCTGGCCCGCCAGCCGATCGACATGGTCGCCAACGCCATCAACATGGGCGCCTTTCCGGAGGTGGTCAGCCGGTTCGACGAGGATGGGCCCGCGGCGTCGGGCCGGCTGCTGTCGCAACTGATGGCGCTGATGATGCGGCTTTGCCTGCCGATTGCAGCGATGCTGGTCGCGCTCAGCAGCGATATCACCGCGCTCATGCTGCCTTCGCAATACCACGGCCGCTTTGGCCTGCTGTTTCCGATCATTGCCTTCAGCGTGCTGTGCGCCAACCTCACCAGCTTCGTCTATGGCGTCGTGGTGCACGCGCACAAGCGGCCGTGGCTGCTGATCATCGCCAATCTCTTCGGTTCGGTGGCAACAATCGCATTGTCCCTGCTGTTGATTCCCCCGATGGCGGAGATCGGCGCCGCTTTGGCGCTAGCGGGCGGCTCGGTGGTGGGCTCCATAACCTGCATTATCATCAGCGAGCGGCTCACACCGGTGCCGGTGCCGTGGCGCGACATCGGTGTTTCGGTGATCATCTCGCTCAGCACGGGGCTGGCCGCCAAGCTTGCCAGCATGGTGGTGGGCGACTTGCCGGCGATCTTCTCGCTTGTCGCCGGCGGCACTGCCGGTGCTGCGGTTTTCTTCGGGCTGACCTCGTTGTTCCACCCTGTGGCAGCGACGCAATTCGTCGCCCAGCTGCGCGCGCGGCTACGGATCGCGTAGGGCCGAAGTCCAAGGCCAACGGCCCTATTTGTGGGAAAGCGAACTTATAAACCGGCGTTTCGGCGCCAGCGACGCTCCCAGAACTCCCGGCACAGCAGCCCGGCATAGGCAGTGTTGGTGTCGTAGTAGCGGCGCCACAAGCGTCGCGGCTCCTGGACGACGCGGAACAGCCACTCCAGGCCGGCCGCTTGTATCAGCTTCGGCGCACGGGCAACCTTGCCGCCATAGACGTCGAAACTGCCGCCCACGCCCATCACGAAGCTTGAGGCGAGTTCACCGCGGTAGCGTTTGAGAAAGCGTTCCTTGCGCGGTGTCGGCATGGCCACCAGCAGGCAGTCGGCGTCCGAGGCGTTGATCGCCGCGACGATCCCGGCCTCGTCCTCCGGCTTGAAATAGCCGTTGCGCATTCCCGCTATACTGAGACTCGGATGGTCTTTGGCAAGTCTCGCTACAACCGCGTCGAGAACGTGCTGTTCGGCCCCCAGCAGATACGGCCTAAATCCACGCTTTGCGCAGAGGCTTAGCAGATTGATCATGATGTCGACGCCCGCCACCCGCTCGGGCAGCGCGACACCGCACAGACGTGCACCCCAAAGCACGCCGATGCCGTCGACATTGACAACGTCCGCCCCGGCCACGTCCTCGCGTAGTTCGGCATTCTGGCGCATGGTCACCAGCTTGGCGACGTTCACGACCACATGATGCAGCGGCCGCCGCAGGGTCATCGCCTCGTCGGCGATGGCCAGCGTCTCTGCCATGGTCAGCGCATGGATAGGTGCGCCAAGGAACTCCCGGCGCCGTGACGCCAACAGGGAATGCTGCGCCCATGCCGGGGCGTGCGCGTTCATGCGGCCTGCTCCCTTGCAAGCGTCACTTGTGCGACCTCTGGTTTCTTGCCTTCGATGCGGGCGTCCGGCTTGCGTGCCTTGCGCCACGTCCACAGGCCCCTCGTATCGACGAGCTTCTTGTCCTTGAGCGCCTCGGGGTCGACCAGATTGAACTGCCGATGGTCGACCAGGAGGACGACGATATCGGATTTGTCGATGGCCGAAAGTGCGTCGGTGAACACGATGCCCCTGCCCTCGAGCTCATGCGGCAGCGCATTTGTGTTGGGTTCAGCCGCAATGATCTTCACATTCGGGATATCGGACAGAAGCTTCACCACCTCGACGGCCGGGCTCTCGCGCAAATCGTCGATGTTGGCTTTGAAGCTGAGGCCAAGACAGGCGATCGTCTGTTTGCGGGAGGGGTCGAGCAAGGCCTCGATATCCCTGACCACCGACATGGGCCGCTCGGAATTGATCCGGCGTGCCGAAGCCATCAGCCGTGTGCTGTTGGGTGCAGCGTCGATGATAAAATATGGATCAACCGCAATGCAGTGACCGCCAACGCCCGGACTCGGCTGAAGGATATTCACGCGAGGGTGCCGATTGGCGAGGTCGATCACTTCCCATACGTTGAGCGAGAGATCCTGACATACTGCGGCAAGCTCGTTGGCAAAGGCGATATTGACGTCGCGGAACGCGTTCTCAGTCAATTTCACCAGCTCAGCACTTTCGGCCGTTGTCATGAACAGGTCGCCGGTGACGAAGGTCGAATAGAGTGCCGCGGTCCGTTCCGACGATTTGCGGGACAATCCGCCGATCGAGCGATCGTTGTTGATCAGCTCGGTCAGCACCTTTCCCGGCAGCACGCGCTCGGGCGAATAGGCAACCAGCACATCGGCGTCTTCGCCATGCTGGACAGGAAATTTGAGATCGGGCCGCAACTCGGCAAGCAGGCCGGTCATGATACGCGTGGTTCCCACCGGCGACGTCGATTCCAACACCACAAGGTCTCCCCGCTTCAGCACCGGGGCGATGCTTCGTGCCGCCGCGAGCACGTAGGTCACGTCCGGCTTATGATCGTGGGTCATCGGGGTCGGCACGGCGATGATATAGGCGTCCGCCGGCTGCGGCGTGCTGTAGGCCATGAGCTTGCCGTTCGCCACGACCTTCTGGATCAGACCGTCAAGGTCCGGCTCGACGATGTGGATTTCGCCGCGATTGACCTTCTCGACCACCGCTCCGTTGACATCGACGCCAATGACGTTGAGCCCGCGGCTGGCGAAAATGGCGCAGGTCGGCAGGCCGATATAGCCCATGCCGATTACGGAAACGGTTTTGATTTCAGCCATGGTGCAGCAGTTCCTCAACAATCCGGTTACTGGCCCGGCCATCGCCATATGGGTTGTGTCGTTCCGCCATGCCGCGATAGGCAGCCTGATCGTCGAGCAGGCGATTGGCGTTTAACAGGATTTTCTCGACATCGGTGCCGACAAGACGGGCGGTGCCGGCCACGATCCCCTCGGGTCGCTCGGTATTTTCGCGCATCACCAGCACCGGCTTGCCGAGCGAAGGCGCTTCTTCCTGCACGCCGCCGCTATCGGTAAGCACCAGATAGCTCTGCTTCTGCAGGTACAGGAACGGTAGATAGTCCTGCGGCTCGACCAGATGGACGTTCGGCACGCCTTCCAGCTCTGCGTTGACCACCGAGCGCACATTGGGGTTTGGATGGACAGGGTAGACGATCTGCACGTCTCCGCGCGCCGCCAATCCCTTCAACGCCGTACAGATGCGCTGGATGCCGCCGTCGAAATTCTCGCGGCGATGGCCGGTGACGAGGATCATTTTCTTGGAAGGGTCGAGGAAGGGGAAGCGGGCAGCGAGCTTCGCGTTCATCAGCCTGTCGGCATCGATCGCGCTTGAAAAATGCAACAGCGTGTCGATCACCGTGTTACCGGTCACGAAGATGGTGCTTTCGGCCTTTCCTTCGGCGATGAGATTGTCGCGTGCCTGAACGGTCGGCGCAAAATGCCAGGTGGCGATGTCGCCGGCAATCTTGCGGTTCAGTTCTTCAGGAAACGGCGAGTTGATGTTGTGGCTGCGCAATCCTGCTTCGACATGAGCGACCGGGATACGCTTGTAGAAGGCAGCCAGGGCCGCGGCCATTGCCGTGGTGGTGTCGCCCTGCACCATGACGATATCGGGCTTCGCCTTGTCCAGCACCTCGGCCATGCCCAGGAGCACGCGCGAGGTCACGTCGAACAGCGACTGGCCGGGTTGCATGATGTTGAGATCGTGGTGCACAGGCAGACCGGTCAGCTCGACAACCTGGTCGACCATTTCACGATGCTGGGCGGTGATGCATATTTCGGTGATGAAGCCTGGATGAGCAAGGGCGGCGCGCGCCACTGGAAAGCATTTGAGTGCCTCCGGTCTCGTGCCGAACACGATCAGCAGTTTCTGCCTGGAGGGCAGTTTTGGACGTGAAAGGACGTTCATTGCTGATCCTGGTTGCCTGCAGCCTTCGGGACATGCCGACTATTGCCCGCAAGAGCCATAATAGCGCCGGGAAGCGCCTTCGTGATCTCAATTCTTAATATATGATTAATAACCAAGGCCGCGTTCTCCCGGCTTAACTCTTGTGAAAGGTTGGGCTGACAAGTAGTCTATGGCGGTAGTCTTGAAAAAGAATATATTGGATTGACTAATATTTTAATCATCGGCCACGCCGACGCATCCCGGCGCTGGGAGAATGAGCTTCTGGCGCGGTTGAGTGCGGCTGGACATGCGGTTTCGAGTTGCCGCGCGGCGGCGCCTGAACCCAATGCGCGCGGGATGGATAATGTGCTGGCGCTCGAGGGCCGGCGCTTCGGCCCCTCACTGGCAAGCCGTTCCGGGCCGCTGCCGTCAGGCGATACCGGTCCAGTCGATCTTATAGTCGATCTCACCGCTACCGCCGCACGACGGGGCACGCCTGTCCTGACGCTCGAATTTTGCGGCCATAGCAGCTTTGCCGCGGGCATGACCGAGATGCTGGCGAGCGGGCGTTTGCCAGAACTCACCGCGCGCCTCGACGGCGTTGCCGTCGCCAGGGCGCGGCCGATGATCAGCGATCGGCTCTGGCTGTCCCGAACCAGCAATGACCTGCTCGCCGGCGCCATCTCCCTGATTGCCCAATGTGTCGCCCGCTTTTCGACGGGCAAACTTGCGCCGATTGCCGAGAGCCCGGCGCCGCCCCTGAAGAAAGGCGGTTTTGTCAGGTATTATCTGCCCTTTTTCGGCAGGGGATTGCTCGACCGCGCCGTGCAAAAACTGCGACGTGGCCGGCGCCCCTTCTATTGGCAGGTCGCTTACCGGCTGATCGACGGTCCAGGTGTCGCCGAAACCGGACAGCTGGATGGCAAGCCGTTCACCGTGCTTGCCGATGACGGGCAGCGATTCTACGCCGACCCGTTCGTTCTCGAGCGCGACGGCCGTCACTATCTTTTTGTCGAGGAGTTTCCCTACGCCACCGGCCGCGGCGTGATTTCTGTCGCCGAACTTAGCACCGACGGCACTTTCAGCGTGCCGAAACTGGTGCTGGAGGAAGCGCATCACCTGTCATATCCGCAGGTGTTCGCTCACTCCGGCGAGATTTTCATGATCCCTGAAAGCGCTGCGGCGCGAGAACTGGTGCTCTACCGTGCGGTGCAGTTTCCGGATCACTGGGTGCGCGATACGGTGCTGATGACGGACAGGGATTTCAACGACGCTACGCTGCTCGAATCCGACGGCCGCTTCTGGCTGTTGGGGACCGAGCGGTTCGGTCACGGCAGCGCGTCCGACACGATGGCCGTCTATTCCGCTCCGGCGCTGCGTGGGCCCTGGGCTGCGCACGCGCTCAATCCGGTCGCAGTCGATCACTCCGCCACTCGACCGGGCGGCGCTTTTATCCGCCAGGGCGACGCTTTGCTGCTACCGGTGCAAAACGGCTTGAGAGCCTATGGCGGTGGTCTGGGCTTGATGCGACTGGATCGGCTTGATAATTTCGACGTCCGTTTCGAACTGCCCCAGCCAATCGATCCCGGGCCGGCATGGGCTCGGTCCGGCATTCACACGCTCAATCGCGCGGGCCGTGTCGAGGTTGTGGATAGCGCCGGCTGACCGGTTTGGGGTCCGGGCTTAACGGATCTCAGTCGGCTTCAATGCAGCGACCGAAGACTGGTCCCTGTAGGCAAGCAGCAACACCACGATGATCGTCATGTCCGGCGTTTTTGACGAAAGCGCGTTGTTCGACAGCGCGGCAAGCAAGAACGTTATGGTGCCGATCCATGCGGGCAGCGGCGCCCCGCGCAGCAGCCGGAAGACAAACCAGAATATCAGCGCTGTAAACAGCAGGGCTATGGGCAGGCCGAAGAGCAAGATAATTACCACAGGCGCGCTTTCGATGTAGGGCAGATGCAGCTTCTGCCTGACGATCGCCAGCAGGTCGTCAACGTTCATGCCGAACAGGATGTCGTTCCAGCTGACTAGTCCGAATACCTGGTAAATGGTCACCCGGGCCATGAAGTTTTCGTCGAAGATGGTGTTGCTGAATCGATTCAGCAGACCGCCCGCAAACAGTACAGCTACGAGCACCGCGCCACCGGCGACGGTGAACATCAGTACGAAAAATTTGGCCTGCCGCTCGTATTTGAGCGATAGGCCCGGCCAGGGCACGAACAGTAGCAGAATGAGGATTTCCGCCGTGGCGAGCATCAGCGCAGCGCGAGCGCCTGACGCAGCGCAACCGATGAATAACAGGAAGATCGCCATCACCCGCATCCAGATGCGCCAGTGCGTCAGCGGCACGAATCCAATGCTTGTGGCGCAGAGCGCGCCCAGTGCCAGCGGATGGGACGACAGGCCAGTTGGCCTGAATTGCAGTTCGTTCAAGCCATAGGGCAACAACCGATGTTGAGTCACCGCCTCGATGGTGCCGATGACAGCGCTCAGGACCGCCATTCCAAGCACGACGTCTCCCAACGCCCGCCGCACCTCTGCATTCAATGCCAGCATCAACAGGCCTGTGGCGCCGGCCACCAGATAGGTATCGATGATGAAGCCGGAGGAGCCCGCACGGCCGGTAACGAACAGATAAGGCACCAGCGCGAACATCAGCACCGAATAGCGGATCAACGCCTTGAATATTCCAATTTCATCGCCGTGCAGCAGAAACGGTCGGCTGAAAAGAACGACAGGAAGCAGCAGGATGATCGCATAGGTGCCGAAATGCAGCTTTTCGTAGAACGAGCCTCCCTGGGCCGTATAGTCGACGACCATGTTCATCACCTGCGGCGACACCGTAAAGCGAAGCAGGAGCGCGAACGCCGCGCACAGGAAAAACAGCAGCGACAGCGCGTTCTGACGGCGCGCTCGGCTGGACAACACTCGTTCCGAAGCGGCAGCGGGATAGCTCATGGCCCATCCAAATGGCGATATTCGAACGGCATTCTGGGCAACGAAATCCCTTCAACGTCCGCCGGACGGACGGGGTGTATGAACAGTAAAATGGGCCAACTTGGAAAATAAGATGTTAACGATGTTTCTGTAGAGCAGGCCAAGCGTAATGATTTAACAAGGGTTGTCACCATGTCTGCCGGTTCCGGCACACCCCCTATCCCCGCGACGGCTTCCAACAACAGTGCATTCGAGCGTATCGCCAATGCACGGCGCAGGGCAATGCTGCAACAGCGTGGCCCGGTCGCGGCGCCAAGCTCCGCGCCGGTGACGCCGCAAGCTCCAGAGCCAGTCGCGACGGTGACACTGGACAAGATCGGCGATTTCCTCGAGCTCGATTTTCGACGCCTGTTCGTCTGGCTGCGGGCCGGCCTCGCCCTGGCGTTGATGCTGGCGGTAATCGGCGGCATTGTCGGCGGTGCTTATGCGTTGCTCAGTAAACAGCGTTACACCGTCACGACGGAGGTCCTCATCAACCCATCCAATTTGCAGGTTGTGGAAAACGACCTCTACTCGCAACCGGGTCAGGTCGATAGCCAGTTGCTCAGCACGCGCAGCAAGCAGCGCATCCTGACCTCGGGCAACGTGCTTTCCCGTGTGGTGGACGAACTGAATCTGACTCACGATCCGGAGTTTTTCGATCCGGACCGGAGCACATCCTCGTCCGGCGCTGTGGCGAAGCCCGACCCGAGGCTCATCGCCTTGAAGAACCTGGCGGATCGGGTAGGCGCCATCGCGGACCCGACCTCGTTTGTCACAACCCTCTCGGTATCTGCGGAAACCACCGCCAAGGCGATCCTGATCTCGCAGGCCATAGTCAAAAACTTCCAGGAAGAATTGGCCAAGGCCGAAGCTGCCGGCGCCAGCCGTGCCGCGGCTGCCCTTGACAGCCGGCTTGGCCAACTCAAGAGCGACGTGCAGGCTGCCGAAGAGAAGGTCGAGAGCTACAGGCGCAGCCACAACCTGTCGTCCAGCAACGGCCAACTCGTCAGTTCGCAGACGCTGACGCAGCTCAATGGCGAAATCGTCGATGCGCAATCGCGCGTCATCGCCGCGCAGGCAAGCTATGACGCCCTGGTTGCCTCCGGTATCAATGGAGCCAATCCCGACCCCACGGTTTCGGAGGCACTCGCAGCGCTGCGCGACAGGTCAAACAGCCTGCGGCAGCAGATCGACTCACAGTCAATGACCTTCGGTCCGCGCCACCCGACGATTGTGAGACTCAGGACGGAACTCGAGACCGTCAACTCGCAACTCCGGGCCGAGTTCTCCCGCACCGTCGGCACGGCAAAGGCCAGCCTGGACAAGGCCAGGGCCTCGTTGGCTTCTCTCAACGCCAGGATGAACGATCTGAAAAGCAATGTTTTCACCGACAGCGAGTCCGAAGTCGCCCTGCGTGAACTTGAACGCGATGCCGCCTCCAAGAGAGCCGTCTATGAGAGCTTCCTGTCACGTGCGCGCCAAATCAGCGAGCGCGAGCAGATCGACACCACAAACGTACAGGTGATTTCGACCGCGGTGCCGCCACCAGGGCGCTCATGGCCACCGCGGCCTTCCCTGGTGGCAGGCGCAGGAGCGTTCGCAGGCTTTGCCCTGGGCATGCTGCTGGCCATCGGCATGGGCATCATCCGCGACATGCGCCGGCCGCCGAACCGATCAGGCCTTGCCGCCAGCCGAGCCTGAAGCACAGGGCATGGCGAAGCGCATCGTTTTCCACATCGCCAGCCTGAGGGGCGGCGGCGCCGAACGTGTCTTCGTCCTGATGGCAAATGAACTGGCGTCGCGTGGCCACGAGGTCACGCTTTTTACCTGGAACGCGGAAGGCCCTAACGCCGCGCTGCGCTCCGCCGCCGTGCATCTGGTCGACTTCGGCCTTCTCTTGCGCGGCGAGGGTTACGCCAAGTCGGCGACGCTGAAAGGCATAGTGCGAAGCGCAAATTTGTTCCGCCACCTTGACCCTGATGCGGTCTATAGCGCCCCGGAATTCGCCAATCTGGTGATGGCGCTGTCACTCATGCTGGCTAGAAGCCGGGCAAAATTCTTTCCAAGCTTCCACGCCGCCGCCTCGCTGCCTGCCAGCGGCCTCGGCGCGAGGCTGGCGATCTGGCTTTCCGCGCTGGTTGCAGCGCGTACAACCAAAGCCATCGCCGTTTCGGCGGGTGTCGGCCGTGACATCATCGCCCGCGGTTTCCCCGAATCCAGGGTCGTCGTCATCAACAACCCGCTGTCGCCGGCTGAATCACCGCAGGGGATTTCCTATGCCTGGCAGGCAGCGTTGGCGGCAATGGGCGATGGCCCGGTCATCGCCACCGCCGGGCGCCTGGTGCCGGTCAAGGACCACCGGACTTTGCTGCGGGCCTTCGCTGCCCTGCGTGCCCGCCGCCCTGCCCGGCTTGTCATCTTCGGCGAAGGTCCGCTGGCTGCCGAATTGCACGCCTATGCCGAAGAGACCGGCATCGGCGCGCACGTGCTCTTTGCCGGCTACGTCAACGATCCCGCAGCCTGCTATGCCGCAACCGATCTGTTCGTCCTTACATCCACCAGCGAAGGCTTTGGCAACGTGTTGGTCGAGGCCATGGCTGCAGGTGTCCCCATAATCTCTACCGATGCTCCGCATGGCCCGCGCGAAATACTCGGTGACGGCCGCTTCGGCACCTTGGTGCCGGTCGGTGACGCCGCGGCCCTGGCGAAGGCGATGGCCGAGATGCTGGACCACCCCACCCCTGCTGCCGTGCTGAAAAGCAGGGCGGCGGATTTCGCAGTCGAAAAGATTGGCGATCAGTACGAAGCGTTGCTCTAGTTGTCGGTCACGGCAGCAGGGTCGCGGTTGGATGCGATCTACGTGGTCGAGTGTTGATCGCCGCAAAATCTTCACGGGCCGGGGCGCAACGATTCATGGTGAGGCGTTCCGTCGTTCCTTGAGCTGTTGGGCGAGGAAATCCTTGACCGAATCGAGAACCGCATCCCGTTCATGAGATATGCCTGGCAGCAAATCGAAGCGCACGCGCGCACCCGCCTCCTCGAACGATCGACACAATGCCATGAGGCGTTCCGGCCGTGTTAGCCCCGCATCGTTGGCGCCCGGCATCCAATGGGTGCTGCCTTGGACATGAGTGATTTCCCAAGTCTCCAGGTCAGCGTCGCCGACGATCATCTGGAAAGGCACTTTTGCCAGCGCTGCGGCATCGAAGGTGGTGCCGAACTTCTCCGGCAGATCGCGAATGCCCACCCACCAGTCACGCGTCGGATCGAGCAAGGTCACCGAGCCTGGCGCACCGATTGAGGCCGCCCAGAGCCTGTCGGGATGCAGGATAGCAAAACGATGCGTGAAATGCCCGCCGCCGGAAAATCCGAACATGGCAAAGCGGCTCCAATCCTGACTGTATTTGGCGCTGACCTCCTCAACCATGGCGAGCAGCACCTGATCGTAGCGTATGTTGCCCTCGAGGATATATTTGTACCCGCTGCGGGCATCATCGCCGAGAACGCCGATGGGAAACAGCGGACACAAAACGGCGCAGCCGTTCCAGCGTCCGAACTCGGAAAACGCGTCGCGGAATCCAAGAAAAGAGGTGCGGCCGGTGCCATGGATGGCGACCATCAGATCGACTTTGGCCCCTTCCCCCACTGCGGGAGGGACATACAGGCAATAATGAAAGCGCGGGTCTGATTTGGAAGCAAAGATGGCGGTCGCGCCAAGGTCATAGGTAGCGCGACCGCGATCCGCGACAGACCCCCTCGCAACGCTTGTCAAATCGATAACTCCTTAATACGCCCGGCATTCCGGCAACAATATACCGGTCGGCCGACCTCGTGAACTGGAGACGCCTCCAGGCAGCCGCGAGGAGGACCTCGTCGTGCACCGGAAGCAGGGCGCAGGCGGGACGATCGGAGGCAAAAAGAATGCCTCCGCCAACGCCTCGGGAAGCCGCCATTAACTTTTCGTTAACCATGCCCGGCTAGCCTTAACCAATCAGTAAGGACTCGCCTCTGTGACCTGCGTCGCTCCCATCCAAAACAAGTCCATACGCTTTCGAGCGCGCTCGTTCGTAGCCTTCACCCTCACCCCTGAGGCCCCGTTAGGGGAATGGCTGCAAAGCCTCGATCACTGGACCGAAAACTCTCCCGGCTTCTTTGCCGGCCGTCCAGTCGTGCTCGATCTGAATATGCTCAAGCCCGAGGTGGGCGAGATGCGGGATCTGGTCTCACAGCTCGCGGAGCGCGGGATTCGCATTTACGCGATCGAGGCCGATGGTAATGTTGCTCTCGATGCCGATCTGCCGCCGCTCCTGGTTGGCGCCAAGGAGGCCACCGCTGATGCGCTTTACGTGCAGCCGGACCCGAAGGCCGCCGCTGAGGCCAAGACGGAAGAGCCGCAGGCGCCGAACTCATTGATGATCAAGGCACCGATCCGCTCCGGCCAGTCGATCTTTCACCCCGATGGCGATGTGGTCATTGTCGGCTCTGTCAGTTCCGGATCCGAGATCATCGCCGGAGGATCGATCCACGTCTACGGCACGCTGCGTGGACGTGCGTTCGCCGGCGCCACGGGAAATTCCGCGGCTCGCATCTTTTGCCGGAAAAACGAAGCCGAACTTCTGGCGGTAGACGGCTGGTACCGCACCGCCGAGGAAATGGACGCCTCCTCGCGAGGAAGGCCGGTACAGGCCTTTCTCGAGGACGGCGCACTTTGCGTCGCACCGCTCAACTAACAACATTGGAGGCACAAATTATGGGCAAGGTAGTGGTTGTCACATCCGGCAAGGGGGGTGTCGGCAAGACGACCTCGACGGCCGCTCTCGGCGCCGCGGTCGCGAAAACCGGCAAGCGAGTGGCCCTCGTCGATTTCGACGTCGGCCTGCGCAACCTCGATCTGATCATGGGTGCCGAGCGGCGCGTTGTTTTCGATATCGTCAACGTCATTCAGGGAACCGCCAAACTCTCGCAGGCGCTGATCCGTGACAAACGACTCGAAACGCTGTTCCTGCTGCCCGCCTCGCAAACGCGCGACAAGGATGCCCTCACCGAGGACGGCGTCGCCGATGTCATCGACAAGCTGCGATCGGTTTTCGACTACGTCTTCTGCGACAGCCCGGCCGGCATAGAGCGGGGCGCGCAACTTGCCATGCGCTTTGCCGACGAGGCGGTAATCGTCACCAACCCGGAGGTGAGCTCGGTCCGCGATTCCGATCGCATCATCGGCCTGCTCGACTCCAGGACGATGAAAGCCGAGCAAGGTGAATCGATTGCCAAACACGTGCTCGTCACGCGCTACGACGCTGCGCGCGCTGCCCGCGGCGAGATGCTCAGCATCGATGACGTGCTCGAGATTCTGTCGACGCCTCTGCTGGGAATAATTCCCGAGAGCCAGGACGTGCTGCGCGCATCCAATGTGGGCGCGCCGGTTACGCTCAGCGAAAACACCAACCCCGCCGCACGCGCCTATATCGACGCGGCACGAAGACTCGAGGGCGAGGACCTGCCGGTCATTCTGCCTTTCGAGCGGAGGGGCCTTCTCGACCGGCTGTTGGGAAGGAGGGCAGCATGAACCTGCTCGATATCTTCAAGCGCCGCGGCAGCGCGCCGGTGGCGCGCGAGCGCTTGCAACTGCTGTTGGCTTACGAGCGCCGCAGCCGCAACCAGCCCGATCTCGTCTCCGTGTTGCGCGAGGAGATCATGGCGGTGATCGCCCGGCATGTTCAGGTCGACCAGAATTTCCTGCAGGTGAGCATGGATCACGGCGAAACGACGTCGAGATTGGAGATCGACATCCAGATCCCCAACAAGGTCGCAATGCCCATGGCCGCGGCATTCTAACGGAATCTTCCAGGCAGGGCTTGCGTCGGCTGCTGCCGAGGTTGCGGCGCCGTGGTTGGCGTGCTTGAGCCGGTTGCCACCGGCAAGTCGCGCAACTCGAGGATAATAACCATTTCCTCACCAAAACCCCGCGGCCGTTTCCAGCCGCGGGGCGCTTTGGGAGGGCCTTTCGAAACCCGTGATCAGATGTTGGCGAGCAATTCGTTGACGCGGCTTTCCATGTCGGCAAGGGCGGTGTCGACGTCCTTCTGGCCACTGATTGCTGCGCTCATCTCTTCGCCGATGATGTCCTGGATCGCAAACTGACGCTGTACGGCGGACGGCAGCGGCTTGCCGAGGTCGGCGACCGCAGAGATCGTGTTGCGATGCGGCAGGGCCTTGAAGGCGTCCGAGGTGATGACGGCCTTATAGGCCGGCAGGTGGCCGGTACGCGACCATTCGAAGTCGTTGTCGGCGAAGAACTTCAGGAATTTGCCGATGGCCGCGACCTGTTCAGGCGTGCGGTCTTTCTGCGAAACGGCCCAGGTGTGGCCGTCGGCATACTGCGCGTGGGTGCCGCCAAACAGCTGCGGATACGGATAGACCGCATAGCCGCCCTTGTTGAGCGCCGTTCCCTTGGTCTCGGACTGGGCGTTGTAGTCGCCCACCACCCAGGTGCCGTTGAGGTGGACGCCACCCTCGCCGGCAAGGAAGGCGTTGATCGAGCCGCCATAGTCGAGATCCTTGGTGGTGTAACCCTTATCGAAGATCGCCTTGTACAGCTCGACGACCTTCTTGGCTTCCGGTGTATTCAACTTCACATGCTTCGGATCGGCGAAGAAATCGGAATCCTGCTGGAAAAGATAGGTGTAGAGGTTGCGTGTGTAGAGTGCAGTCTCATTGGCCAGGTTCTGGACGAAATAAGGCTTGCCCGTCTTCTGCTTGAACTGTTCGGCCTGGGCGAGCAGTTCCTCGGGCGACTTTGGAAAAATCGGCGTGCCATCGGCATTGACGAGGCCGGCTTGTTTGAAAAGATCCATGTTGACGTGATAGAGCATCGTCCAGCTGTCGATCGGCAGGCCATAGATCTTGCCGTCTTTGGTGGCGCCATTGTGCGCTGCGTCGGTGAAGGCGTCGGGTGTCACACCGACCGACTTCAAGAGATCGTCGAGCGGCATCAACAGGCCCTTCGACTGATAATCCGACAGTACGGATTCATGGATCGTGACGATGTCCGGAGCGTCACCTGAAGCGAACTGCGCGGTCAGCTGATCATAGCCGGGCCATTCCACGGTGGTGACGTTGACGTGAACATCGGGATTGTCGGCATTGAACTTGTTGATCAGCGAGGTGATGATGCCGCATTCGCCAACGGCCTTGGTGGGATCGGTGTTGGTGCCGAAATCGGCATCGCAGGCGCCGAAAAAGCGCTGCACGCTCAGTTCCGTGGCGGCGAAGCTTGGAGCTGCGAGCATCATTGCGCCCGCAGAAACTGCGGCAAACAGTATTTTCTTCAGTTTCATATCAGTTCCTCCTACTGAGTTTCCGCCGCTCCACCCTGGATTGGCTTTCGTGCTTCAATTGCTGCGCATTCCCCCCGGCCGTCAGGCAATCTTCGTTATCTCACCGCAGCGCCGGAGACCGCCGTGACGATGTATTTCTGGAAGAACAGGTAGACGATCAGGATCGGTGCACCGGCAAACACCGCCTGCGCCATCAGGAAGCCGATGCCTTCGGACTGGGCGAAATTGGTCTGGGTCGAGGCCATGCCGACCGTCAGCGTGAACATGTCCTTCCTCGTCGCCGAAATCAGCGGCCAGAAGTAATCGTTCCAGGCGCCGAGAAAGGTGAAGATGCCGAGCGTTGCCTGCGCAGGCAGCGTGAGCGGCAGAAGCACCTTCCAGAAAATCCTGAGCCGGCTGGCGTTATCGAGCATGGCGGCTTCGTCCAGCTCCTTCGGGATGGCCTTGAAATACTGGGTCATCAGGAAGACACCGAACGGAGCCGAAAGGCCCGGCAGGATGAGCCCTTGATAGGTGTTGTGGAACTTCAGCATGCTGAAGATCTGGTGGCGGGCGACGAGCACGGCCTGCTCCGGGACCGCCAGGCCGAACAGCACAATCACGAACAGCACGTCTCGGCCGGGGAAATTCAGCCGTGCAAAGCCGTAGCCGGCGAGCGACGACAGGATCAACGTGCCGAGCGTCAATCCGCCCGAGACGATGATGCTGTTGCGCACCCAGATGAACACCGACGAGGTGCCGACGGTGTTGATATAATTCTTCAGCGTATAAGGCGCGTGAAACACCGAATTCGGATCGGCCATCAACTCGGCATTGTCCTTGAGCGACAGGCCGATCACCCACAGAACCGGCGCGATCATGACGATCGAAAGCAGGATGACGAGGGCTAATAGCACATGGTCGCCAAATGCCCGTCCCTTGATGGAAGTGGCTGGAGCGCTCATGCCTGGTCTCCCCTGCTGCGTGTCACCAGGTACTGGGCCATGGCCGCAATCAGGATGAGGATGAACAGGATTTCCGATGCAGCGGCGCCCAGGCCGAGATCCCAGCGACGGAATGCGGTATCGTAGATGTAGAGCACGATCGGCTTGGTCAGGTTGTTCGGACCGCCGCGCGTCATCAGCCAGGCTTGGCCGAACAGCTGAAATTGCAGCACGATCTGGATGATGATCACCAGGATGAAGGTCCGCTTGATCGACGGCAGCGTGATCGAGCGTAGCGTCTGCCAGCGATTGGCATTGTCCAGGGCTGCCGCCTCATAAATATCCTGTGGAATCTGCTGCAGCGCCGAGAGAAAGAGCATCATCGGCAGGCCGATGCACCACCAGACGGTGGCAATGGCGATGCCGATCATCGCCAGGCTGGGATCGGAAATGAAGGCCGGTGCGGTCGCGCCGAACCATCCGTAGATCGTCGACAACAGGCCGACATTCGGAATGAAGACGATGCGCCAGATCAGCGTGACGATGGTGACCGACAGCACCGACGAGGAAAAGAACAGCGTCCGCAAAACCGCCGCAGTGCGCGTGCGGCGGTTGAGGCAAAGCGCCAGGAAAAGGCCGATCAGCGCCAGCGTCGGTACCGTCAGAAGCACGAAATAGAAGGTGTTCCAGATCGATTGCAGGAAAACCTTGTCGTGATACAGCCTGGCATAATTGCCGAGACCGACAAAATTTCCGGACGAGAACGTGTCGGCCTTGTGGAAACTCAGCCACATCCCCCAGAGCAGCGGGAAGAGCAGCAGCGTGGTGAAGAAGAACAAGAATGGCGCAACGAAAATGAAGTTTCGCCATTGCGGCGCATAGATGTCGGCAGTACGGGCTCTGACGCCGACAGCCAGCGTCGCGGTCGGGGACATCGCCAGCCGGTCAGCCATCTCAGGCCTCCCTCGCATGCCAGGCGCGGCCGGTCTCGTTGAACAGATGCGATTTCTGGCCGTCAAAGGCGAGCCCGATTCTGTCGCCGACGGCGACGCGGCTGTTGCCGGCATCCGAGCCGACGATCTGCTGGCCATCGCCCAGCCGCGCGTAGATCAGGGTGCGTTCGCCGAGCCGCTCGAGCACATCGACGACGCCGTCGGCATTGCCCTGCCCGGCGGCAACGATGCGCACGTCTTCAGAACGGATGCCGAAAGTGTACTTGCCGTCGGTCAATTGGCTGGAGGCGATCTCGGTCTGCACCGATATGCCGTCCGCAAAGCTGGCCGTGGCGTTCTTGCCCGATCTGTCGAGTGTCGCATCGACGAAGTTCATCGCCGGCGCGCCGACGAAACCCGCGACGAATTTGGTCGCCGGGCGCTCGTAGATCTCCATCGGGGTACCGATCTGGTCGATCTTGCGATTGTTCATGACGACAATGCGGTCGGCGAGCGTCATTGCCTCGACCTGGTCGTGGGTGACGAAGATCATCGTCGATTGCAGCCGCTGGTGAAGCTGGGCAAGCTCGATGCGGGTACGGGTGCGCAACGCCGCATCGAGATTGGAGAGCGGCTCGTCGAACAGAAAGGCCTTCGGCTCCTTGACGATCGCACGGCCGATGGCGACGCGCTGGCGCTGACCGCCGGAGAGCTGGCCCGGCTTGCGATCGAGCAGATGCGGCATTTCCAGGATGCGGGCGGCTTCATTGATGCGCGCCTCGATGACCTTGCCTGGTACGCCGATATTCGCAAGGCCGAAGGCCATGTTGTCGCGCACCGTCATATGCGGATAAAGCGCATAGGATTGGAACACCATCGCAATGCCGCGCTTGCCCGGCGGCAAATGATCGATGCGCTCGTTGTTGATGGCAATCTCGCCGCTATCGACAGCTTCGAGCCCGGCGATCATTCGAAGAAGCGTCGATTTTCCGCAGCCGGACGGGCCCAGGAACACGATGAATTCGCGTGCCCTTATGGAGAGCGACAGATGGTCCAGCACCGTCATGGCACCGAACTGCTTGCTCACGTTCCTGATCTCGATATCGGCCGTCACGTCGACGCTCCTCCTCAGCGTTTGCGCTTTCTCGATGATCCGCCTGAACTCAGAGCCTCAGGCGTATGACCTGGTAGGAATACGCCGGCAGCGACAGGCTCAGCTTGCCGCCGGCGAGCGAGGCGCCCTCACCTTTCCTGGGGCCGACATTGCCAGGGTTTTCGGCCGAATTGACGGCTTTCAGATCGGCGTGTGCCATCACCTGGTGATCGACGATCTCCGCCGCGCCGAAGCCGGTGAGGTCGACCACTGTTTCGATTGCCTCGCTCGAATGGCGGTTGACGGCGAAGAAGGTGACGTGGCCGGTTTGCCTGTCGTGCACGCCGGCAACGTCGACATAGGCGACGTCGCCCGCAACGCTGGATTTGTAGGTCGGGCTTTCCACCTTGAGATCCAGCGCATTGCCGCGGCCATAGTTAGAAGCAAACAGATAGGGATAAAAAATCGTCTGCCGCCATGCCGGGCCATTCGGAACGGTCATGATCGGCGCGATGACATTGATCAGTTGTGCCAGGCAGGCGATCTTGACGACATCGGAACGGCGGATGAAGGTGTTGAGGATCAGGCCGACCTGCAGCACATCCTCGAAATTATAGATGTCTTCGAGCAACGGCGGGGCGAACGGCCAGCCGTTGCTGCCGCCGAGTATCTTCCTGTCCTGCTCCTTGGAATGGTACCAGACGTTCCATTCGTCGAACGAGATGTAGACCTGCTTGTTGGAGCGCTTCTTGGCCTTGATATAGTCGATGACGCCGGCCACCGAGACAATGTAGTCGTCGAGCTTTTCGCTCATCGCGAGATAGTTCGGAGCGTCGTTGGCTTCGTTATCGAAATACATGTGCAGCGAGATGTAGTCGACCTCGTTGTAGGTATGGTCGAGAACCGTCGCTTCCCATTCAGGGTAGGTCGGCATCTTGGCATTCGAAGAGCCGCAGACCACCAGCTCGAGTGACTTGGAGAAGGCGCGCATGGCCTTGGCCGTCTCATGCGCCAGGCGGCCATACTCATCCGCGGTCTTGTGGCCGATCTGCCAGGGGCCATCCATTTCATTGCCGAGGCACCAGAGCTTGACGTCGAAGGGCTCCTTGCGGCCGTTGGCGATGCGCCTGTCGCTCCATTTGCTGCCGCCGGGATGGTTGGCGTACTCCAGCAGGTTGCGGGCTTCGTCTAGGCCGCGCGAGCCGAGATTGACGGCAAGCATCATCTCGGTGTTGGCGGAGGTGCACCAATCGGCAAATTCATGCAGGCCGACTTCGTTGCTTTCCGATGTGTGCCAGGCGAGGTCGAGGCGGACCGGGCGCTGTTCCTTGGGGCCAATGCCGTCTTCCCAATTGTAGGCCGAGACGAAATTGCCGCCGGGATAGCGGACGATCGGAACATTGAGTTCCCTGACGAGATCGATGACGTCCTGCCTCATGCCGTTGGCATCCGCTGTCGGATGGCCCGGCTCGTAGATGCCGGTGTAAACTGCTCGCCCCAGATGCTCGATGAAGGATCCGTAGAGCCTCGGATCGATTTCCGAGACAACATAATGCGGATGAGCCGTAACGGCTGCCTTCATGCATTCCTCCCATCGATATCACAAACGATGATTTAAATCATCTTGCCCGATATCAAAGCGGGATTGGCAGCCCTTCGTCAAGCCAAAATACCCAAATGTAGGACAATTAGACGAACGCTTTGGCACGGCAGAAAGCCAGCTAGTTGAAATTGCTGCGTTATCTTCAGAACCCGGTTTCATGATATCAACCAGTTTTGATCCTGAGCAGGATGTCCTGATCGTAATTTCCAAAGCCCTTGCCGAAAATGTTGATCCCGCCGGGGCGCTTGGCGTCGTCCTTGACGCCGATACGGACGCGGATTGAATGATGGCTCTTCAGATCGAGTGCGGCGAGGCCGGTTTCTGAAATCCTGAGGCCGTCGACATAGGTGCCGTCATTGGCAATTCGCCAGTTCTTCAGCTTGCCGTATTGCGAGCCCTTGAGCTTCCACCAGGAGGGCGTGAAGACGCCGCGCTTGTCGCCGAAATCCCCTGGCGACGTCCAGGTGCCGACATCGACGCCATTGATCGTCAGCGTGATGTCCGAGGGCCAATCGGCGCTGGTGCCCGGCACTTCCGAGGACAGCTCTATCGCCACTTCGAGTCCGGTGATCTCGGCATTGGCGAGCTTGGCATTGTTGGGGAACTGGTATTCGACAAAACCGCGCGTGAACCATAGCAGACCGGCTTTCATGCGGTCCGGATCGAGGAAAGTGTTGGGAACATCTAGCAGGCCGATGATGCCGTCCGGCGAGCAAAGGCCGCAGGGTGCGGTAACCTCGAAGCTGGTGTAAAGCCCGATCGGCATCGACACTTCGATCGCGTCGTTCTTGACCGCACGATATTCGCTCTTGAACACGACGAGCACTTCTTCGGCCGTCGGATAACAGATTTTCTGACTGCCCTTCTTCGCTTTCAGGTTCTCGGTGCGGATCAGCCCCGCATCCTCCAGCACCTGGATGTTGGTTGAGACGGTCGACTGCGGCAGCGACAGCACGGCGGCGATTTCGTTGACATTCATCGGCCCCTTCTCATGCAGCAGTTTCAGCATCGAGATCCGCGCCGAGGAGGCAAGCCCCTTGAGCACCGCAATGCCTTCCTCAGGTTCTATCACCAGAAAATTGCGACTCATGAAATTGCCCGACCTATGCAAAATCTATATCCGAAATTATCCTGTATATCGGGATATCTGATTTAATCAATGCGCAGGCAGGACGCCGAGCAATTTGTTGAATCCAGCAAGGCCGGTGGTCGTACGGTGGCCCTGCACAGAATTTGTGCAGGAGCCATATGCAGAGTGGACACCTGAACGCCTATCGCCCAATCTAGTCCGGAGCCGAGCCCGGTGATGGCGGCTTGCACTTTAACCGGTTGGACGGATCGTGACCAAAGGGTGGAAATTATACGATCAGCGACTGGCCTGGGTCCTCGTCGCGCCTGCGCTTTTGCTGCTCACCCTGCTTCTGCTGCTGCCAATCGCGATGATGACGGTCTACACATTTTTCACCTTCGTCACCGCGGGGGTGGAGTCGGCGGTGCTGACCTTCGACAACTGGAAGGAATTCCTCACCGATAGTTACTATCACGGCTTTCTTTGGAAGACCGTTCGCGTCGGCGCCATCACCGCTGTGATCTGCGCGATCCTTGGTTATTTCCCCGCCTATTTCATCTGGGCCACGACCTTCAGGCACAAATGGCTGCTGTTGCTGCTGCTCATCGTGCCGTTCTGGATCAGCTTCACTATCCGGACGTTCTCGTGGATCCATATTCTCGGCGAACAGGGGCTGATCAACGTCGCGCTCATCAGGCTGGGGGTCATCAACGAGCCGTTGCCGATGCTCTACACCGAGGGCGCCGTCATCATGGGGCTGCTGCATTTTCTGCTGCCCTATATGATCCTGAACATCTATGTCAGCCTGGAAAGTATCGACCGCACGCTGATCGCCGCCGCCCGCTCGATGGGCTGTACCAGCGCGCAGGCGTTCCGCGAAGTGACCCTGCCGCTATCGATGCCGGGGCTGGGCGCCGGGCTGCTGCTCTGCTTCGTGCTGGCGGCCGGCTCCTACGTGACGCCGCAGCTGCTCGGCGGCAGCCGCGATGCGCTGTTCGGCAACCTGATCTACGATACCATCATGGGGCAGCTCAATTGGCCGATGGGCGCCACGCTTTCCATCGTCCTGTTCGTCCTGCTCGGCGCGGCCGCGGCCGCCTACAGCCGCTATATGGGCCTATCGCAGATCATGAAGGGCCTCAGTGCATGAGAGCGGATCATCCCGATCGCGAAGGCAGATGGGCGTGGCGGCTGACCGGCGCGATCACGGTATGCGTCTACGTCTTTATGTTTGCGCCGATCCTCGCCACGATCGTGCTTTCCTTCAACGCCTCGATGTTCGGCGGCTTTCCCCTTACCGGCTTCAGCCTGCGATGGTATGAGAAGCTGCTCACCAACGAGCCGGTTCTCGACGCCTTCAGGACATCGATGTGGATTGCCCTGGTGACGGCAACGGTGACGACGCTGCTCGGCATCATGGCGGCATTGGCGCTGGTGCGCTTCGAGTTCCGTGGCAAGCAGGCGATCAACACGCTTGTCATTCTTCCCGCGCTGGTCCCCGAAACGATACTCGGCGTCGGCCTGCTGGTCATGATCAAAGCCGTCGACCAGCCGCGCAGCATGACGCTGCTGGTGCTCGGCCACATTCTGCTCACGCTCCCCTACGTGGTGCTGATCGTCCAGGCGCGTATGGTCGGCATAAAACGTTCCTATGAGGAGGCGGCGCTTTCGCTCGGGGCGCCGCGTGTGTCGACATTCCGCGAGATCACGCTGCCGCTGCTCATTCCCGCAGTGCTTGCCAGTGTTCTGCTCGCTTTCACCATTTCGTTCGACAACACCTCGGCCAGCCTGTTCTGGCGGCCGGCGGGCGTCGAGACCATGCCGACGCAAATCCTTTCGATGCTGAAGATCTCGATCAGCCCCGAGGTGAACGCGCTCGGGACCGTCATGATCCTTTTGACGGTCGGCATTCCCTTGGCTGGCGGGCTCATCCTGCAAAGCCTCACCTGGTTCAAGGCAGGCAAGTGAAAATGAAAATGGGAGAATGGAAATGAAACTGACAACCACCAAACGACTGGAACGGCTCAACGAACGCTATGCCAATGGCGACATCAGCCGGCGATCATTCCTGACCCTGACGGCCGCCGCTGCCGCCGCCACCGGGCTTTCCATGCCCTGGACGGGTCGGGCGCTGGCCGCGGTTTCGGAAGTGCGCTTCGACGGATGGGGCGGCGTGGTGCAGGAGGCGATCGATAAGTACGCGTTCCAGCCTTACACCGCCAAGTCCAAGGTCAAGGTCGTCCAGGGCACCTTTGGCGACGAGAACGAGATCATCACCAAGATCAAGACGTCGAAGCCGGGCGACTTCCAGATCGTCCATTCTTCCGGCGTGAACTACTACATCAAATACGTCAATGGCGGTTTCAATTCGGAGATAAACGAGGCGAACATTCCGAACATGGCGAATGTGCTGACCGCCATGATCGAGCCATTCCGCAAGATCACGCCGAAGCTGTCGGCAGTGCCATATGATTACGGCACCACCGGCATCGCCTACAACAACAAGGTCATCTCGCCGGAGGAAGCCAAGGAAAAGGGCGCCAACCTGCTTACCGACACGAAATATGCTGGCAAGATCGGCGGCTACGCCGATATGACGACGCGCGTCTGGTATGCGGCGCTGCAGACGAAACAAGACCCCAACAACATCCAGGACATGGATGCGGTCTGGGCCAAAGTTCGCGAGACCCGCGACCTGGCCAAGAAGTTCTGGAGTTCCGGCGCGGAACTCATGGACCTCCTGTCGCGCAACGAGATCGTCGTCACCGACGCCTGGTCAGGACGTGTCGCCGCCCTGCAGCAGCAGGGCCAGCCGATCGGCTATCTCGACCCTGCCGGCTCATACGCATGGATGGAGGACATGCTGGTGCTCAAGGGTTCGCCCATGGCCGAATGCGAGGAGCTGATCAACTTCATGCTGGATCCGGCCACGTCGATCGCCGTCGCCGAGGGCCAGAACTATCCGCCATCGCTTGACCCGACCAAGGTGAAGCTGACCGACAAGATCGCGGCACTTCCGGCCTTCGACCCGACCGGATCGATGAAGTCGCTGACCTTCGCCGATCCGCTCTACTGGGCGAAGAACGAAGACGCCTGGACCAAGCAATGGGACAGGGTGTCGAAAGGTGCATGACGACAACAGCCACGACCATCAGCCCCGGCCGGCTTCGGCCGGGGCTGATGGCGACCCGCTCGCCCAGAGCGAGAGGCAGCAGCCTATAGAAAAGCCTGCGGTCGAGTTTCGCGACATCGATATTTTCTACGGCAAGTTCGCCGCTGTGCGCGATTTTTCACTGGCGATCCGCAAGGGTAGTTTCGTCACCTTGCTGGGGCCGTCCGGGTGCGGCAAGACGACGATCCTGCGATCGATCGCGGGCCTGGTCGACATCTCCGGTGGCCAGATCTCGATCGGCGGAAAGCGGGTCGACGACATCCCGATCTACAAGCGCAACATTGGTCTGGTGTTCCAGAACTACGCGCTCTTTCCGCACAAGAACGTCTTCGACAACGTCGCATTCGGCCTGAAACACCGGAACGTGCCGAAACCGGAAATCGTGCGCCGGGTCAAGAAGGCGCTGGATATGGTGCGGCTGCCCGGCAGTGAGACAAAGCTGCCGTCACAGCTTTCGGGCGGCCAGCAGCAACGCATCGCACTGGCCCGCGCCATCGTCTTCGAGCCGGAAGTGCTGCTGCTGGACGAGCCCTTGTCGGCGCTCGATGCCAATATGCGCGAGGACATGCGCGTCGAGATCAAGAAAATCCAGAGGGAGACGGGCATCACCGCTATCTTCGTGACGCACGACCAGGAAGAAGCCTTGTCGATGTCCGACCATATCGTTGTAATGAACGCCGGCCTGATCGAGCAGATCGGCTCCCCCGCGCAGGTCTATGACCAGCCGGCCACCGCATTCGTGGCCAATTTCCTTGGCAAGGCCAACATGCTGCCCGGCAGCGTGACAGTGATAGACGGCAAGATGGCAACGATCGCGCTGGCCAGCGGCCATGTGGTAAAAGCAGCCGCGCCGAAGGCGCTCGCGATTGGCAGCGCGGTCACCGTCGTCGTTCGCCCGCAGAAGCTCACCGTCGGTACATCAGGTGCTGCCAACAGGCTGGCGGGACGGATCGTCTCGACCTCCTATCTCGGCGGCAATGCGGTCTACGAGATCGACATCGGCGCCGGCACGCTGGTGCGCGCCAACACGCTGATCGATGGCCAGCCGCTGCGTGAAGGCGAAACGGTCGATGTCTGCTTCGATCCGCTGGGCTGCGTGCTTCTCGACGCGCAAGGTTTACGCATCGCATAGCGAGGCGGAACCGAGCCGTTCAGTCTTTCGCGTCACCCTTTGGTCCGAGAAACCGCGCATAGAACTCACCGACAATACCGCGCCGGAAAACCAGCACGCAGACCATGAAGGTCAGGCCGGTGGCGATGGTCACCGGAAAATTGGAGGTGGCGAGCGTGTTTTCCAGGCCGACGACCAGACTGGCGCCGATGATCGGCCCGACCATGGTGCCGATGCCGCCGAGGAGCGTCATCAGGATCACCTCGCCCGACATCTGCCAGGTGACGTCGGTGAGTGTGGCAAACTGAAAAACGATCGCCTTGAGCGCACCGGCCAGCCCGGCCAATGTTGCCGACATGACGAAAGCCGCCAGCTTGTAGTTGGCGACGGAATACCCCAGCGAAATGGCCCGGCTCTCGTTTTCCCGGATGGAACGCAGGATCATGCCGAAAGGCGAGTTGATGATGCGCCAGATGGCGAACACGCCGATCAGGAAGACCACCAGCACGAAATAATAGATGTTGATCGAGACGTTCAGGTCGAGCATTCCAAGTAGCCTGCCGCGCGGCACGCCCTGGATGCCGTCCTCACCTCCGGTGAGCGGCGCCTGCACGCAGAAGAAGAAAAACATCTGCGACAGCGCCAGCGTGATCATGGCGAAATAGATGCCTTGCCGGCGGATGGCAAAGAAGCCCATCACAAGGCCGAGCAGCGCGGCTCCCAGGACACCGAGCAGGATGCCCGCTTCCGGCGGCCAGCCCCAGACCTTGACCGCGTATGCGGTAAAATAGGCCGCCCCGCCGAAGAATGTCGCGTGGCCGAAGGACAACAGCCCGGTGTAGCCGAGCAGAAGGTTGAACGCGCAGGCAAACAGCGCAAAGCACAGCATCTTCATCAGGAAGATCGGATAGACGAAGAAAGGCGCCACCAGCAGCGCCAGGATGCCGAGCCCCACCAGCGTCCATTCAAGCCATACCGAACTTTTGCCGCGCGTCTCGCGAAGTGAGAGTTCGGCCATCTCAGGCATCCCTTCCGAACAGGCCGGCTGGCCGGACCAGAAGCACGATCGCCATGATGACGAAGACCACCAGATTGGAGGCTTCGGGATAGAAAACCTTGGTCAGGCCTTCGGCGAGGCCAAGCATGTAACCGGTGACGATCGCCCCGAGGATCGATCCCATGCCGCCGACCACGACGACGGCGAAGACGACGATGATGAGGTCAGATCCCATCAGCGGGCTCACCTGATAGATCGGCGCGGCGAGAACCCCTGCAAGCCCGGCAAGAGCGGCGCCGAGGCCGTAGGTGAGGGTCAGCAGCAACGGCACGTTGACGCCGAAAGCCTGCACCAGGCCGGGGTTCTCCGTTGCCGCGCGCAGATAGGAGCCCAGCCTGGTCTTCTCGATCAGCGCCCAGGTGCCGAAACAGACGATCATCGAGGCGACCACCACCCAGCCGCGGTAATTAGGCAGGAACATGAAGCCGAGATTGGTTCCCCCGGAGAGCAGCGGCGGCACGGAATAAGGGCTTCCCGATACGCCATAGTAGTAACGGAACACTCCTTCGAGCACGAGCGCGAGGCCAAAGGTGAAAAGCAACCCGTAGAGCGGGTCGATGTCGTAAAGCCTCGACAGCGCCAGGCGCTCGACCACGACGCCGAAGCCGCCGACGATCAGCGGCGACAGGATCAGAGCCGGCCAGTAGCCGATGCCGAACCGGGTGAGAAGCAGGTAGCCGATGAAGGCGCCGAGCATATAGAGCGCGCCGTGGGCAAAATTGATGACGCGCAACAGGCCGAATATGACAGCCAGGCCCAGGCTCAACATTGCGTAAAACGAGCCGTTGATGAGGCCGACCAGCAATTGGCCGAGGAATGCCTGAACGGGTATTCCGAAGATCATCATCATGGCGCCATCATACACCCAGCACTTCATGCAGCAGCGTCATGCGATCCGGCAGTTCGCCGACCGGAAAGCCCGCCACGACCTTGCCGTGCTCCATCAGGTAGAAACGGTCGGTGACGCGGCTGGCAAAGCGGAAATTCTGCTCGACCAGCAGGATCGTCATGCCGCGTTTTTTCATCGTTGCCAGCAGATCGCCGATGCGCTGCACGATGACCGGAGCCAGGCCCTCGGTCGGCTCATCGAGAAGCAGCATTTTCACGCCGGTTCTGAGCATGCGCGCGATCGCCAGCATCTGCTGTTCGCCGCCCGACAGCCTGGTGCCGGGGCTGTTGCGGCGCTCCTTCAGATTGGGGAAGAGATCGAATATTTCCTCCACGCTCATGCCACCCTCGGCGACGATCGGCGGCAAGACCAAATTCTCGTCCACGGTCAATGTTGCGAAGATGCCGCGTTCCTCCGGCACCAGGCCAATGCCTTGATGCGCGGTCCGGTGCAACGGCAGGCGCATCAAATCCTTGCCGTCGAAAAAAATCTGCCCGGTCCGCTGGCGAATCAGCCCGATAATGGCGCGCAATGTCGTGGTCTTGCCGACGCCGTTGCGGCCCAGCAACGTCACCGTTTCACCTGGAAAGACCTCTAGATCGACGCCATGCAACGCATGGCTCTCGCCATACCAGGCGTTGAGGCCGCGGACTGCGAGCAGCGGCGCGGCATCACTCATCGGCGGTGCCCATGTAGGCGATCCTCACCCGCTCGTCGCGGCTGACCGTGGCGTAGTCGCCGGCGGCAAGGATTTCGCCGCGCTGCATGACGGTTATCCAGTCGCAAAGATCGGCTACAACAGTCAGATTGTGCTCGACCATCAGCACCGCGCGCTCCTTGGCGACCGAGCGGATGATGTCGGAAACTGTGCGCACATCCTCATGCCCCATGCCGGCCATCGGCTCGTCGAGCAGCAGCACTTTCGGGTCGAGCGCCAGCGTCGTGGCGATCTCGAGCACGCGTTTCCTGCCATAGGAGAGATCGGCGGCGGGCCTGTTCTTGGCATCGTCGAGGCCGACCGACCGCAAAAGCTCCTCGGCGCGCGGCGTCAACCGGTCGAGGGCCGCCAGCGAGCGCCAGAACTGAACGCTGAGCCCGCCCGGCCGCTGCAGCGCAACGCGCACATTATCGAGCACGCTGAGATGCGGAAACACCGCCGATATCTGGAACGAGCGCACCAGGCCCATCCGCGCGACCTTGGCCGGCGAGGTGCGGGTGATGTCGTGGCCGAGCAGTTCGATCCTGCCGCTGGTCGGCGGCAGGAACTTGGTGAGCAGGTTGAAGACGGTGGTCTTGCCGGCACCGTTAGGTCCGATCAGTGCGTGGATATTGCCGTGGTAGAGGTCGAGATCGACATTCCTGACCGCAACAAAGCCGGCGAAGTCGCGCCGCAAACCGCGGGCGGAAAGCACTACCCGCGGCTCATTCGGTTCAGGCGGCGGCATCGGTCCGCCAATCACTCGCCGGCCGTGGGACAGCCGCTCTCCTTGGCGCTCAGGAACGCCTCGTTACCGGGGATCGTGGCGAGCGGTTTGTAATAGTCCCACTCCTTGGTGCTCTCGCTCGGCGACTTGACCTGATAAAGATACATGTCGTGAACCATGTTGCCGTCGGCCTGCACTTTGCCGTTTGCCGTAAAGACGTCGTTCACCGGCATCGCATGCAATTCCTTGGCGACCGCCTCGGTTCCATCGGTGCCGGCTTTGTCGATCGCCTTCAAATACTGGGTCACCGCTGAATAGGTGGCGGCCTGGATCATGTTCGGCATGCGGTTGGTGCGCTTGAAGAACCGCTGGGCGAAATCGCGGCTCTTGTCATCGCGATCCCAGTAGAAACCTTCGGTCAGCACCACGCCTTGCGCTGCCTCGAGGCCGAGCCCATGCACCTCGGCCAGCGTGAACAGAAGGGCTGCAAGACGTTGGCCGCCCTGCACGATACCGAATTCGGCCGCTTGCTTGATCGAGTTGGAGGTGTCGAGGCCGGCATTCGCCAGGCCGATGACCTTGGCGCCCGACGATTGCGCCTGCAGCAGGAAGGATGAATAGTCGGTCGAGCCGAGCGGGTAACGCACCTCGCCAACCACCTTGCCGCCATGGCTCTCGACGAACTTTGCGGTCTGCTCCTTGAGCGAATATCCGAATGCATAATCGACTGTGACGAAGAACCAGCTGTCGCCGCCTTGCTGGACGAGAGCGCCACCGGTCCCCACTGCCTGCGAATGCGTGTCGTAGGCCCAGTGGAAGCCATAGGGCGAGCACTGTTTGCCGGTTAGCTCGGTGGTCGCCGCGCCGGTGACGATGTCGATTTTCTTCTTTTCCTTAGAAATCCCTTGAACGGCGAGCGCCACCGAGGAGGTGGTCAGTTCCATGATGGAATCGACCTGTTCGGTGTCATACCACTGCCGCGCAATGTTGGAGGCGATGTCCGGCTTGTTCTGGTGGTCGGCGCTGACGATCTCGACCGGCGCACCTTGCACCTTGCCACCGAAATCCTCGACCGCCATCTTGGCGGCCTCGACCGACCACTTGCCGCCGAAATCGGCATAGACGCCCGACTGGTCGTTGAGAATGCCGATCTTGACCTTGCCGTCGGAAATCTCGGCGGCTGCGGCAGGCATCGCAGTCGCTGCAAGAAGCGCGGCCGAGACCAGGTACGATATCTTCATTGGTGACTTCCTCCCTTATGGTCGACAACCAGGAATCATGTCGGCGGCTGCCTGCTGCGGCACGAAGAGTGGCCTCCCACATTCCGTCCTCTCCGGCGCCAGATCGCGCAGCGCTATACGGCCGCCTATGCCCGTCCTTCAAATCGTAGCATCGCTCGGCAACGCGAGAACAGTTACTTTAGTATTAGGCATTCGCGATGCCCGGCCGCCGAAGCGCAAGATAGCGCCGGATCGTGCGGCGTCCAGATCGGCCTCTATCCTCGCCGAAAGGGCGATTACGGCTGAACGGTCCTGATCCGATATCGCTGAACGAGAATTCCCATCGTCAACCGTCGGCTGGATGATGGCAAGCAACCAGGCGGCCCTCGCCAATGCTTTGGAGAAGCGGACGCTCGCTGCGGCAGATCGGGGTGGCAGCCGGGCAACGGGTGTGGAACCGGCACCCCGAGGGTGGGCTCATCGGACTGGGCAGGTCACCCTTGAGCACCAGCCGGCCGCGCCGCGCCCGGTCGATGCTAGGTATCGGCACGGCGGAACGCAGCGCCGCGGTGTAGTGGTGTCTGGGCGCCGCAAAGACCTCGTCGGTCGGCCCGCTCTCCACGATCGATCCCAGATACATCACCGCCACACGGCTCGAGATCTGACGCACCACGGAAAGGTCGTGAGCGATGAAGACATAAGTCAGGTTGAACTCCTCGCGCAGGTCGGCGAGCAGATTGACGATCTGCGCCTGGATCGACACGTCGAGCGCCGAGACCGGCTCGTCGGCCACGATCAGTCGTGGCCGCAGCGCCAGCGCGCGGGCGATGCCGATACGCTGGCGCTGGCCGCCGGAGAATTCGTGCGGATAGCGCGATGCGTGCTGGGGCGACAAGTCGACCCGGCGCAGGAGCTCGGCCACGCGGTCCGCCATTTCCGATGCCGAGAGGCGTTCATGGATGCGGAACGGATCGGCCAGAAGATCGCCGACCCGCCGGCGCGGATTGAGCGAAGCGCTGGGATCCTGGAAGACCATCTGCATCTGCCGCCGCAGCGGACGGAGCTGACGCTGGGAAGCGTCGCTGATGTCGCGGCCCTCGAATTCCAGCGACCCCGAGCTGATTTCGGTCAGACGCACCAGACACCGGCCAAGCGTGGATTTGCCGCAACCGGACTCGCCGACGATGCCGAGGGTCTCCCCGGGCCAGATGTCGAGCGACACCGTATCGACCGCATGCACGGTCCGGCGCCGCGCCGGGAAGATCGAGCGGCCGACGCTATAGCGCTTCGACAGGTCGCCGGCACGAAGCAGCGGACGTTCGCGTGGCATGGCATTCATCGTTGCATCTCCACCACGCCGCCAGGCCTCTGGGCAGCGAATTGCCTGCGCGTAGGCTCCGGCAACCGGCAGGCGGCGCGATGGCTCTCGCCTTGCATGATCGGCAGCTCAGCCAGGCAGGCGTCGTGGCGAAAGGCGCAGCGGGGGCCGAAGGCGCAGCCTTTCGGCAGGTTGGAGAGCGAGGGCGGAATTCCCGGAATGGCAGCAAGCCGGGCTGGACGTGGTCCCTCCATCGGCGGGATCGAGCCGAACAAGCCCCATGTGTAGGGATGCAGCGGCGCCCGGAACACGCTGCTCTTGCCGCCCTCCTCGACAAAGCGTCCGCCATACATCACCAGTACCCGGTCCGCGACTTCGGCGACGACGCCAAGATCGTGCGTGACCAGGATCACCGCGGAACCGAACTGGTCGCGCAATCGTCCGATCAGTTCGAGGATCTGCGCCTGCACCGTAACATCGAGGGCTGTAGTCGGTTCATCCGCGACGAGCAGCACCGGGTTGCAGGAGAGCGCCATGGCAATCACCGCACGCTGGCGCATGCCGCCGGAAAGCTGGTGCGGGTAGCTGTCGACGACCCGATCCGGATTTGCGATGCCGACCGCGTCCAGCAATTGCACGGCCCTCGCCCGTGCCGCTTTCGCCGACACTTTTTCATGCGCGCGCACCTGCTCGCTGATCTGATTGCCGATGGTATGCACCGGGGTGAGCGCCGACATCGGATCCTGGAAGATCATCGCGATCTGGCGGCCGCGAATGGCATCGAGCGCACGTCGCTTGAGCCCGATCAGCTCCTGTCCCATGAAACGGATGGAACCGGAGACTATAGCGTTGGGGCTGTCGATCAGCCCCATGATGGCGAGCAAGGTCTGGCTTTTGCCCGAACCGGATTCGCCAACCACACCGACGATCTCGCGCTGCTCGACGGAGAACGAAACACCTCCCACCGCGCGCACCAGGCCCTCGTCGCTGCGGAAGGAGACGGTGAGGTCCTTGACCACCAGAAGAGGAGCATCAGCCGACATCGCGAGCCCTCGGGTCGATGATGACGAAGACCACGTCGACGACGAAGTTAGCCATCACCACGAAGAAGGCGGCGTAGATCACCGTGGCCAGGATCATCGGCAGATCGAGCGTCTGCAGTGCCTCATAGGTGAGTTTTCCGACGCCCTGCAGTCCGAAGACCACTTCGGTCAGCAGCGCGCCGCCGCCGACCAGGGCACCGAAATCGAGGCCGAACATGGTGACGAATGCGACCAGCGAGGTCCTGAGGCCATGATGTAGCAGCACCCGCCGCTCGCCGATCCCCTTGGCCCGGGCGGTGCGGATGAAATCCTCCTGCATCATCTCGATCAGGCTTGCCCGCAGCACCCGGCCGTAGAGGCCGACATAAAGGGTTGCCAGCGTGAACCACGGGATGACGAGCGCCTTGAACCAGCCCCAGGGATTCTCGGTCAGGGGGATGTAGCCGAGCGGAGGAACCCAGGAAAACAGCCAACTGTCGTGCCAGCGGCTTTGCGTCAGCAGGTTGGCGACCTCGCCCAGCCAGAAGACCGGAATCGACACGCCTACCAAGCTCAGGATCATCAGCGCGCGATCGATGAATGTCCCGCGCGTTGCGCCTGCGATCACCCCGACAATCAGTCCACCCAGCACCCACAGCACTGCCGCGCCGCCGACCAGCGACAGCGTCACGGGAATGGCGCTTATCACGGTCGGAATGACGCGCTGCCCGCGATTGACGAAGGAGGTGAGATCGCGGCTGACGAAAAGCCGGTTCATCATCAGCCCATATTGTACCGGCAATGGCCGGTCGAGACCGAAATCGTGGCGCACCTGGATCAACGTCTCTTGCGAAGCATTGCGGCCGGCAATACGCGCCGATGGATCAGCGCCGGGCGTCGCAAAAAAGATCAGGAAAGCGACGACACTGATGCCGAACATGACCAGCACCATCTGACCAAGCCGGAAGCCGAGCGCGGCAACCACTAGACGCCCCTCGGCGAGGATTTCGGATCGAGCGCGTCGCGCACGCCGTCGCCCAGAATGTTGAGGGCCAGGACCGTGATGACAATGGCTAGCCCCGGCGCCAGTGCCACGACCGGCCGCGAATAGAGCAGGCCCTGGCCGTCCTGGATGATCGTGCCCCAGCTGGCATCCGGCGGCTGCACGCCGATCGACAGGAACGACAGCGAGGATTCCGTCATCATGTTGAGCGCCAGGATCAACGGCACGAAAACGATGATGCGGGTCACCACATTGGGCATGATGTCGCGCAAAAGGATGCGCCAGGGCGACGCGCCTAGGCCGATCGCAGCGGTGACGAATTCGGCATGCATCAAGGTCAGGACATGGCCGCGGATCGGCCGCGCCACATAGGGCACATAGACGATGCCGATGATGAAGACCGGTAGCCACAGGCTGCCGGAGCGGATTTCGAATGGACCGATCTGGATGCTCTGCGCAATCAGCACGATCGACAACGAAATCGCCAACAGGAAAATCGGAAAGGCCCAGAGCACGTCGAGAATGCGCGACAGGCCGATGTCGACGATGCCGCCGAAGAAGCCGGAAACGACCCCCAGGAATGTCGCGAACACGAGGCACAGCACCGCTGCAGCACCCGAGATCAACAGCGAATCCCGTCCGCCGTAAAGCAGCCGCGCCACCACGTCACGGCCCTGGTTGTCGGCACCGAGCATATAGGGGCCGATGCGCCAGGTCGGCCCGATCGGCGTCATGCCGAGGCCAAGGCCTTCCGTGGAGGGCTGCAGCACCGGCTGGGTCACCCCATCGACGACGATCTCGCCATTGAGATTGGTCACAAATGGATCGGTGGCGGAGACGTATCGCGCATAAAGCGGCGCCGCGAGCGAGGCGATCACGATGACGACGAGCACGGCGAAGGCCGATATTGCCGAACGATCGCCTTTCAGCTTGCGCCACGCGGTTCGCCACGGGCCATCGGTGGCCCGGCGAACCGGGATGGCGGGCGGGTCCGCAATGACATTGACCATGAACAGGATTGCCTGGGAAAAATCTCGGCCTGGAAGATGCGCTGATCCGCCGGAAAAGGAAATGCGACGGAGAGCCAGCGGCACTCCGTCGCATTGGCTCCGGTTGGCTATTCCACCCAGGACTGGCTGACGATCCAGTAGAATTGCGGGCTGAAGGTGAAGTTCTTCAGTCTGGAAGAGATCACATCGACGCGCTTTGGCGTGAACAGGACAGCGACCGGAGCCTTGTCCGTCACGGCCTTGTCGATGGCGGTCCAGAGTGTCGCGCCCTTGGCCGGATCGGCGATGGTGGCTGCCTCTGCCTCGTCCATCGATGCGTCGATCGACTTGTCGCAGAATCCCGAAATATTGACCGAGGCGTCGGAGCCCGGCGTAAACGAGGCACAGCTGAACAAGACCTGCAGGAAATTCGATGGCGCCGGGTAATCCTGGAACCATTGCGAGATCGAAATCTGCACCTTGTTGTTGGTGTTCTGGATGTAGGTGAACTGTATGTTCTGCGAGATCGGCTTGACCGACGTCTTGTAGCCAAGCTGGTTGAGCACATCCTGCAGGTAGACGCCGATCGCCTTCGCGACCGTGGTGTCCTCGGTGATGATCGTCACCTCCTGACCTGCGGTTCCCGATTCAGCGACCAATTGCTTGGCCTTGTCCATATCCGGCGCGGACCACTTCTCACCTGGATTGGTGGTGAACGGGCAATAGGCTGCGAATGACGGGAAGCCCGGCGGCAGGATCTGACAGGCCGGCTGCGCCAGATTGCTGCCGCCGAACAGCTTGACGATCGCGGCGCCGTCGATCGCGAAGTTCACCGCCTGGCGAACGCGGATGTCGTTGAACGGCGCCAGATTGGTGTTCATCGGCGCATACCACATCGCCGTCAGCGGGTGAACCGTGACCTGCTTGGCATATTTGGTGCCGAGTTCGGCGAGTCGGTCGGACGGCGGCGGATCGAACATCCAGTCCGCCTGCCCATTCTCGACCGCCGTCACCGCCGCCTCGTCGGTCAGGCCGAATTCATAGTCGATCTCGTCCGGATATCCGGACGGCTGCGCTTCCTTGCTCCATTCCTTGAAGTGAGGATTGCGCACAATCTTCATCAGCTTGTTGGGGTCGTAGCTGGCGATCATGTAGGGTCCGGTACCCGGGATCGGATCGGTGCCGGCGTCCTTGAGCGGCGCGCTCGCCGGCAGGATCGACGCATGTGGAACGGCCAGCTTCTGCAGGAACTCGGCGTCTGGCTGGACCAGGTTGAAGGTAATGGTTCCGGCCGCATCGTCAACCGACAGGCCGCCGTCGAGGGTGCATGCAGCCGGCGCCTTCAAGCACGCATCCGCGCCGACGATGCCCTTGTAGAAGGTCCCGGCCGTCGGCCCGCTGATCTTGAAGATGCGCTGGAACGAAGCGACCACATCTTTCGTGGTGACGTCCGAGCCATCCGCGAATTTGATGCCCTTGCGCAGCTTGAAGACATAGGTCTTGCCGCCGTTCTCGACCTGCGGGAGGCTTTCCGCCAGATCCGCGACGACCTCGAAGCCGGTCTTGTCCCCGGCCTTTTTGTAGGTCACCAGGCCATCGTAGAGGACATAATTGATCTGGAAATACTGCAGCGTGTAATTGATGTGCGGATCGGCGGTGCTTGCGGCGGCATTGGCCAGCAATCGGAGCGTGCCGCCTGGCTTGCCCTCGGCGGCCAAGGCACTGCTTGCCGGCGACATCATCGTCACGCCGAGCAGAGCCAGCCCGGGTATCAACGCTGTAAATGCTTTTTGGAGTCTCATATTTGTTCCCTCATGGAGGCGTGTCGGCTTTTGCCGCGCTGAGCCCGGTCGCTCGACCATCGCGCGGCTAAAAACAGTGCTGGGGTTGCGAACGGCGTCCGCTACTTGGCCCAATCGCAAAAGACTACGGCGAGCGAAGCCGGACGGGATAGCTATTAAGATAGATAGGGTCGGACAGGCTTATCCCGCCTATTTGTTGAGCAGCCGGCCGACATGGCTATTTGACAAGCAATCATCAGCGGGTAAGCTTGCCGGATGCAAAGCCTTCCAGGCGATCTAGAGAGCCGGTTCCGAACTGGAATGAGCATCGACGCTGCCATGGCGGTGGCAACGGAGGTGCTGGAGCCGATCGGTTTCACCGCATTCATCTACGACTATACGCCCGTGCCGGTCAGTCACAAGGGCGACCTTATCACGCCCTCGCTGATGGCTCTGCGCAACGTGCCGCGCGACATGCAGGATCTCTGGTGCAAGGGCGGATATTATCAGCTTGATCCGGTGCAGGAGGCCGCGCTCACCGTATCGAGACCGTTTCTCTGGTCGCACAACGGCGTTCAGAGCACCGTCATGCAGCGCGTGCTCCAGTCCAAGCACGATCCTGTGGTCAGCTATTTGCTTGACACCAGGATGACCTGCGGCGTCACCGTACCCATTCGCCTTGCCGGCGGCGATCTCGCCACCTTCACCGCGATCCGTGCCGAGCCGGAGGCCGGATTCGAGCTCGAAGCCAGACCCTTCATCGCCGAGATCGGCGATCTGGGTCATCTGCTGCATGACTCCGTCTACGCCGGTTTCGACGCCGGGATCCGCACCTGCCAACATGTCCATCTGACGTCGCGCGAACGCCAGTGCCTGCGCCTGGCCGCTGCCGGACTGACGGCCAAGCAGGTCGCGCGTGAGATTGGCCGTGCGGTACCTACCGCAACGCTGCACCTCAACGCGGCGACGCGAAAGCTTGGTGCGCGCAACCGCTTCCATGCCATCGCGCTCGCCGCCCATTACCGGCTGCTCGAACCGGAGCATTGAGGCTCGCGACCTGCGGGCGATCGGCCTTGGCTCGGGCAAACCCATAACCGGCCAACCTATAAATAGTGCTAGCTGTAAATGCGCCGGGCCGCTTAGTACCGTCGGCCGCAAACAAGGCTTGGGAGGGGTGCACCAAAGTGGCTCCTGCCGCGCCATGATGCGGAGCTTGGACTGTGACGGCACATGCGATCACCGAAGGATTTAGCGACTACAAGGGCTATCGCACCTGGTACCGTGTGACCGGGGACCTCGGGTCGGGCAAGCTGCCCCTGGTCGTCGCTCATGGTGGACCGGGCTGCACCCACGACTATGTGGACTCATTCAAGGAGCTTGCCGGAACCGGGCGAGCCGTCATCCACTACGATCAGATCGGCAACGGCAAATCGACCCATCTGCCGGACAAGGGCGGTGACTTCTGGACCGTCGATTTCTTCCTGGGCGAACTCGATGCGTTGCTCGCCCATATCGGCATTGCCGGCCATTATGCCCTGCTCGGCCAGTCCTGGGGCGGCATACTCTCGGCCGAGCACGCCGTGCGCCGCCCTGAGGGGCTCAAGGCATTGATCCTGGCCAATTCGCTGGCCTCGATGGCGCTGTGGGTGGAAGGAGCCCGGCAATTGCGCGCCGAGTTGCCAGCCGATGCGCAAAGTGCGCTCGACCGGCACGAAGCGGCGGGAACCACCGATCACCCCGAATATGTTGCGGCGACGAAGGCTTTCTACGACCGTCATGTCTGTCGCGTCGTTCCGATGCCGCCAGAGGTCGCCCGGACATTTGCGGCAATCGAGGAAGATCCGACCGTCTATCACACCATGAATGGTCCCAATGAGTTCCACGTCATCGGCACGATGCGGGACTGGACCATCGTTGACCGCCTGTATCGGATCGAGGCGCCGACCCTGGTTTTCCGCGGCTTCTACGACGAAGCGACCGAAGCCTGCGTCCAGCCCTTTCTGGATCATATTCCGCACGTTGAAGGCCTGGTCTTCCCGAATTCCAGCCACATGCCGCATGTGGAGGAAAAGCACGACTGCCTCACCGCCGTCGGACGCTTTCTGGCCAAACACGATTGACGTTCCAGCACCCGGCCTTCTGTTCCAACGGATCGTCGACACGGCGCAGTCGTCGTGAAGGCAGGTTCAGAAACCTCGAGCAGCCCGCTGTCCCATGCCTCCGCCGGCGCATTGTGATGCTCCGTGATCGCGACGCCACGCGGAGGCCTAACGTTGCGACGCAGATTGGCATGTCACCGGCATGCCGGAATCAGCTTGCCTTCCCCTGAACTGGCATCCCGTCGCTGAAAACCTGACGGACACGGCGTGGGAGGGGACCCTGTTGCCGGTGGGTACGGAAAGTATCGGACCCAAAGTTTCGCTAAGCAGTTGCAACCGAATTCATTAGCCGGCGTTAAAGTACGGGTGATCTAGCGGGGCATGGGGAGGCTTTCATGCAGACGTATCTCGTCGAGCGCATGGACGGTGACGATGTTATCTCGGTGCGCGTTGTCAACGCGCCGAGTCCGTTCAGAGCCGCAGCGATGATGACGGGCGGGCGTATTACCTTCCGAACGTGGGAAAAGGATTGGATCCGCGTGACCGACGAAAATCGGGGACAGATCTATGCATATTGTTTCGTCCCCGGCAGCTATTCCGACACCGAAGTATCGCCGGTATCGCCCGGGAGAACCACCGAATAGGCAATATGCCCGAATAGCGGCAATTCCGTCTTCGACCCCACCTTGGTCTTCGATCCCGCCTTGGCATGTGTCCGTGTCATGCGCACCACACAGCCAGCGAGCCTGGCATGATTGGCTCCGCCGGCGGCTTGCTTGAGGGAAGATCAGGGCATCATCAGAATGATCGATGAAAAGATTGGGGCGGGGGGCGATAAGTGACCCTAATCTTAGCGTAGGCAACTCATGTCTTCGGCATATTTGGGATCACAAGTCGCGGATCAGGATCTAGCGGTGGATTGTCAGACAACGACCTCCGATAATTGGTCAAGTGTCGCACAATACGCACTGGATCAGGGTGGTCCCGTACTGCGCCCATTTCAACGATTGGGCGTCGATTTTACCAACATTGCGGCCTTCGATCACCTGAGAAATGTCGTCCGCCAGTACCCCGACAAGCTTGCAATCAGCGACGGCGCCAATCGTCTGACCTATTCCCAGCTCCTCCGGTCAGTCGAGGCGCTGTCCCACCAGATCGCGGCGACCGTCCCAGACGGACAGGCGATAGGGATTCTTCAGGCCAACTCGGCCTGGTATCCCATTGCCATGCTGGCAAGCATGACGGCTGGGCGGCCTTCGGTGCCACTCAACGCGCGAGATCCTAGCTCGCGGATCCTTGAAATCGTGGCCGGAGCGCGGCTCTCAGCTGTCCTGGGCGAGGGCAATGTCCGACCCGATGGTTTGCCTCACCGGGTCAGTTGGATCGATGTGTCGACCAGTGCCGCCTCGCCGGCTGGGCAAGTGCCTCGGTCTTATTCCGTCCCGGTCGATGCGCCCGCCATCGTGCTTTATACGTCAGGGAGTACGGGCCGGCCCAAAGGCATCGTTAACAGCCAGCGCAGCTTGCTGTGCCGGGTCCAGCAATACGTCGATGCATGCCACATCAACTCGGATGATGTTTTCCTGCCATTGACGGGACCCGCCACAATCGCCGGGTGCCGGGAGATTCTTGCAGCTCTTCTCACCGGCGCCACCTTGCATCTGGTCGAAGTCGAAGCGGTCGGCTTGCGCGCCGTTCAACGCCTGGTGCGATCCGAAAACGTGACAATCACCTATCTGGTGCCGGCACTGCTTCGCGCGCTTATGGCAGACGGACCTGCAGAAGCGTTCCATTCACTCAGAGTCGCCCGGATCGGTGGCGAGAAAGTGCCCTGGACCGACATCGCCCTGCTGCGCAAGGCCGTCTCCGATACGTGCCTTATCCAGATCGGTTACTCGTCAACCGAGACCACCGGCTCGCAATGGTTCCTGCCGCGAGACTGGCCGGAGCATGGAGATTCGGTTCCAGTTGGCGGACTGCTGCCTGGAATCACCTTCGCAATTGTCGACGAAGCGGGTCGCCGCGTTCAACCGGGCCGCAGCGGAGAGCTTCTGATCAGGAGTCCGTATGTCTTGCTTGGCCATTGGGAGGACGGGGCGGTTGTACCGGCAACATCAGACCCGGACGATCCAGGCCTTCGGATTTTCGCGACAGGTGACCTCGTTCGACTTGATGATCAAGGCCTACTGCACATCGTCGGTCGCAAGGGGCGCCAGGTAAAAATCAACGGTCGACGCGTCGAGCCAGCCGAACTCGAACGGGTGCTGCGTTGTGCACCCTCTGTCGCGGATGCCGTGGCAATCGTGACGGCCGCGAATGAGCTTGTCGCCTTTGCTGTTCCTCGGCGCTCGGCCGAAGCGACCTTTTCGGACGAGCTTCGCCAGCTTGTCAGGACCAATCTGCCGCCGCCGCTGCGTCCCTTGCGGTTGCACACGATCGCCGAGATTCCGCGTCTGCCGAGCGGCAAAGTCGACATCACGACACTTGCAGAGATGGATCTTTCAGCCAGAGAGACAGCGGCGACCGCGCGTCCGCTCGAGCCGCGAGGCAAGCTGACCGCGCAGCAGGTCGTCCAGCGGGCATGGACCAGCATTCTCAATACGCGCGTGGCGGCAGGACGCTGGGATGACGCCGGAGGAGATTCGCTGAAGCTGCTGCACTGCGTCATGGAAATCGAAAGCGCCATCGGGCAGGAACTCGGCCTTGAGGCGTTCACCGTCGGGATGAGCCTGGAGGAAATGGTCAAGGCGGTCGTGTCCGCCCAGGCAGGCGATCAAAGCGAGCGCGCCCAGAAGCACGACCCTCCCATTCTTTTTCTGTTCCCGGGGTCCGTCGGCTATGGCCCGAGCCTTGCTGCCTTTGCAGCAGCGATGGGCAAGGTGACCCGCGTTGCCCCGATCAGGTATCCGGCCCTGGCTATGATACTGCGCGGAAAAGACAGCCTCGCCGATATGGCCGACGCCGCCGTCGACCAGATCCGCCGCGCCCAACCCTCGGGCCATGTACGACTTCTCGGCCATTCGCTCGGCGGCGCTGTTGCCTTCGAAGTTGCGGCGCGGCTGCTGGCAGCGGGGCGAACCGTAAAGTTCCTCGGCATCCTCGACACCAGCCTCGTCGGTGAGCGAAGCGCCCGCTGGGAGACGTTTACGCGCACATTCAATCGAATCCGAACCAACCGCGTGTCCGCTTACCGGATGACTTGCCGCGCCCTTGCGAAAGTCGCCGTGAAAATGCGGCGAGAGGCGCAACTGGTCCAGCTTCTCGACCGCTTCGCTCAAGGACAGTTCAACGCGACGAGCTTTAGAACCAAACTGGAATTGCAAGAGGTTTTGCGCGCGCAAGCCTTCTTCCAGTGGGTGGCCGAGCCAAAGCCGGCTCTGCCGATCACCGGCACCCTGTTCCGCTGTGCTCGACCCGGAATGCCTCTGGCAATCGGCTGGGATAGCGTCTTCGCCCATCTGGACGTGATTCCGATCGTCGGCAGCCACATCGATCTGGTTGTAGAGCCTCACGTCGCCACCAATCGTCCCCTTATCGAGAAAGCGGTGGCGAAAACCTATTCGCCAATCGAGTCTCGCAAACTGGAGTACAAGCCATCGACCTGATCTCAACATTCGGCAAAGACGCGCTGGTGCTCGACGCTGGCGCGGAAGTCGATCGCATCGTCCAGATCTTGCGCCAGCAGGTCTTCGGCACGCTGCGACGTCGAGGGGTGGTTGTCGGCCTCTCAGGCGGCATCGACAGCTCCGTCGTCGCGGCGTTGTGTGTTCGCGCCTTTGGGAAAGGCAAGGTCCTCGGGATATTCATGCCGGAGCGCCATTCCTCCGGCGACTCACTGAGGCTCGGCCGCATTGTCGCCGCACAGCTTGGTATCGAAACGATCCTGGAGGATATAGCGCCGGCCCTGGAAGCGATCGGCGCCTATAGACGGCAGACCGAAGCAATCCAGACCGTCGTTCCCGAATATGGGGACGGCTGGAAATGCAAGCTGGTGCTCGCTTCGGTTCTCGAGAGCAACGGTCTCAACATCACGCGCCTCACGGTCCAGGACCCCGAGGGCAGGACCGCCACGGTGCGTCTGCCGTCGGCAGCCTATCTGCAGATCGTCGCTGCAACCAACTACAAGCAGCGCCTGCGCAAGATGACCGAATACTACCATGCCGACCGCCTCAACTACGCGGTAGCGGGCACGCCGAACCGCCTGGAGTACGACCAGGGCTTCTTTGTCAAACAGGGCGACGGAATTGCCGATCTGATGCCAATCGTCCACCTCTACAAGACCCAGGTCTATCAGTTGGCCGAATATCTTGGGGTGGAGGACGAGGTCCGGCGCAGACCGCCCACCACGGACACCTTCTCGATGGCGCAGAGTCAGGAGGAGTTCTACTTCGCGCTTCCTTATTATCTGATGGATTTGTGCCTCTACGGCTTGAACCATGGGATCGCCGACGAAGACGTCGCTGAGGCAACCGGCCTCACCGTGATGCAGGTCCAGAAGGTTTTCAAGGATATCGACAGCAAGCGGCGCGCCGCACGTTATCTTCACGCGCGGCCCTTGGTGTCCTCTTCAATGGGCGAGGGCTAGGCGATGTGCGGCATCGCCGGAATTGTGTCGCTGAGCGCCGCAGCGGCGCCCCCTTCCAGGGATGCGCTGATACGCATGGCGGGCGCGCTGGCGCATCGCGGCCCGGACGAGCGCGGCCTTTACCGGGACAGACGTGCGGGATTGGCGCATGCCCGCCTGTCCGTCATCGATCTCGCAAGCGGCCAGCAGCCACTCGCCGGCGCGGGCGACACAATGTGGATCGTCTTCAACGGCGAAATCTTCAATTACGTCGAGCTGCGACAAGACCTGGTCGCGCTCGGTTATCGCTTCCGCACACGCAGCGACACCGAGGTCATCGTCCATGCCTATCATGCTTGGGGCGAGGCCGCCTTCGAGCGGATGAATGGGCAGTGGGCAGTCGCCATCTGGGACTCCGTGGCAGGTCGTCTCGTCTTGTCGCGGGATCGGTTCGGCATCTGCCCGCTGCACTTTTGCGAGCATGGCGGACGGCTTTACTTCGCCAGCGAGGTGAAGGCCATTTTCGCGGCCGATGCGGACATACCTCGCGCCTTCGATCCAGCCGGCATCGATCAGACTTTCACACTTTGGACTGTCACGCCGCCACAGGGCGTGTTTGGAGGAGTAAGCGAACTTACGCCGGGGCGCATTCGTATTTATGAAAGCGGCGTCGTCCGGGAGCGGGCTTTTTGGAAGCCTGACTATCCAAAGGTTGACGGACCCGATGAATTCACCGGCTCGCTTGATGACGCGGTGGAGGAAGTGCGCAGCGCCCTGGAAGCCGCGACGGCGCTCAGGATAGTACGCGCCGACGTGCCAGTCGGCTGCTATTTGTCCGGCGGGCTCGACAGCTCGCTGGTCGCCACGCTGGGGAGACGCTTCGCGGGCGAGCGCTTCCAGACTTTCTCGCTGCGTTTTGCCGACGCCGAGTATGATGAGACGCATTTCCAGCGCCTGGTTGCCGGCGTGGCCGGCAGTGACCATCATGAGGTGGTTGTTTCGCGCAGCGATATCGCTGGCATCTTCCCTGAGGTGATCTACCACGCCGAGCGGCCAATCCTCAGGACCGCACCGGCGCCGCTGTTCCTGCTCTCGAGACTGGTGCGCCAGCATGGCATCAAGGTCGTGCTGACCGGCGAAGGGGCCGACGAAATGTTCGCCGGCTACGATTTGTTCCGCGAGGGCAAGGTCCGCCGCTTCTGGGGACGCCAGCCCGCCTCGACGCGACGCTCACGGCTGCTGGAGCGCCTCTATCCCTATCTCAGCCGCTCGCCGGTGCAGCAGCAGGCGATGGCACGCCAGTTCTTCGGGCGCGATATCCACGCCTCTGACGCGCCTGGTTTTGCGCATGGCACGCGCTGGCGTACCACAAGCGCCATCAAGCGGCTGTTTTCGGCAGACATGCGCGCCCAAACGGAGCGCCGCAATGCCGTGTCCGAGCTGCTTGCCCGTCTGCCGGCGGAGTTTTCGCGATGGGGCTCTCTTGCGCAGGACCAGTACATAGAGATTCAGACGCTGATGTCGGGATACCTGCTTTCCTCACAGGGGGACAGGATGCTGATGGCTCATTCCGTCGAGGGGCGCTTCCCATTCCTCGATCATGAACTCGTGAGACTCGCGAATTCGCTTCCGGCCGCCTACAAGCTGCGTGTGCTCGATGAAAAGCATGTGCTGAAGCGCGTCGCGCAACCGATCGTGCCGTCGGAAATCGTCACCCGCAAGAAGCAGCCTTACCGGGCTCCCAACGCGCTTTGCTTCGTCGCAGATGGCGCTCCGGCCTACATTCGCGAAGCACTTTCGGAGGCGGCGCTGCGCGAAGCGAACGTCTTCGATCCCAAGTCGGTTACCCGGCTCCTGAGCAAGTGCCAGGCCAGCGCCGGCGGCGGCGACCTGTCCAACTCCGACAATATGGCGCTGGTCGGGGTGCTGTCGACGCAGCTTCTCCATCGGCAATTTATCGCGAGCCGTCCAAGTGGGGCCCGCACGCTCAAGCTCAGCATCGATATCGACCGCGTGCATCGCGAAGAGGTGCTCGCATGATGCATGGCGCCGTACCGCTCCTAAACGACTATCTCACCCACTCTGCCAGCCGGCTCGGCGGCAAGGTGGCCCTGGTGTGCGGCAATCAACGTGTCACTTATGGCGATCTCGATATGCGTTCGAACGCCATAGCGCACCATTTGACCGATGCCGGAATTGCGCGTGGCGATCGCGTGGTGGTCTTCGCCGACAACACTGTCGAGGCCGTCGTTGCGTTCTGGGCGGTGCTCAAGGCCAACGCCGTGGTGTGCATCGTCAATCCGCTCACCAAAAGCGACAAGCTTGATTATCTGCTCAACGATTGCCGCCCGACGGCATTGATCACCGACAAACACCTGCACTCGATTTTCAGGGAGCCGGCGCGGAATTGCCCATCGTTGCGCCGCATGATCGTCTCCGGGCCGATCGAACGCAGCGATCTGCAAGAACTGCCGCATGCTGTGCGCTGGGACGCCGCGGTCGCGGCAGCCCGCAGCACGCCGCCCGCGCGCCGTTGCATCGACATCGATCTCGCTGCGATCATTTATACGTCCGGCTCGACGGGCGAGCCCAAGGGCGTGATGCTGACGCACCGAAACATGATTGCCGCATGCGCCTCGATTTCCTCATACCTGGCGCTTGCCGAAGACGAGGTGATCCTCAATGTCCTGCCGCTCGCCTTCGACTACGGTCTTTACCAGATGATCATGGCATTCGGCGCGGGCGCCCGGCTGGTGCTTGAGCGCTCGTTCGCCTTCCCGGCGCAGATCCTTGGGCTGATCAAGCAAGAAAGGGTGACGGGTTTTCCCGGCGTACCGACCATCTTCGCCGCACTCGGGGAGCTCAGGTCTCTCAGGGATCAGGATTTTTCGAGTATTCGCTACGTCACGAACACTGCGGCCGCCCTGCCGCTCAAGCACATTCTCCTGCTGCAGGAGCTGTTTTCTGGCGCCCGCATCTATTCGATGTACGGCCTTACCGAATGCAAGCGCTGCACCTACCTGCCGCCGGAGGATCTGGAGCGGAAGCCGTCGAGCGTCGGGATCGCTATCCCCAATACGGAAATGTGGATTGTCGACGAGCATGACAGGCGGGTAGGCCCCGGCATCGTTGGTCAGCTCGTCATCCGCGGAGCGACGGTGATGAAGGGCTATTGGGGCAAGCCGGAGGCGACAGCCAGGAAGCTCAAGCCCGGCCCGCTGCCGGGTGAGCAGGTCCTATACACCGGCGACTACTGCCGGATGGACGCCGAGGGCTACCTCTACTTTGTCGGTCGCGGCGACGAGATCATAAAATCGCGCGGAGAGAAGATAGCGCCGAAGGAGGTGGAAAACGTGTTGATGAACATTGCGGGCGTACGGGAAGCCGCGGTCATCGGCGTTCCGGACGAGCTGCTCGGGCAAGCAGTGAAGGCATTTGTCGTGATGGAGCAAGGAAGCATGATCGGTGAAAAGCAGTTGCAGAAAGAGTGCCAGAGACGGCTGGAAAACTTCATGGTTCCGAAGTCCATCGTCATCGTACCCAGTCTGCCGATGACCGACACGGGTAAGCTCAAAAAAACGGCCCTGTCATGAGTCGGTACCAGGGCGAAGTTGATCAGCATTCATTTTTTGTACCGGAGGCGAAATCAATGTTATCTACCAAGGATAGAACCGATACCTGCAGCGAACAAATTCGCGCTTTCCTGGCTTCGAATTTCTATATAGCCGATCCCGAGAGCCTGGAGAGCGACACCTCGCTCCTCGACCAGGGCATCGTGGACTCGACGGGTGTGCTCGAGGTTATCGGCTTCATCGAGGAGACCTTCGGCATCACGGTCGAAGACAGCGAGCTGCTGCCGGAGAATCTCGATTCCATCGAGGGAATTGCGCAATACGTCATGCGCAAGAGAAACTGACGCGAGCGAAACTGATTACCGAAATCTCGCGCAACTCTGTTTCAAGTTCCCGGCCGTTTCTAGCCGCGACAGCGCGTCTGGGCCTGCCACGGCTGCGATGCTTACGCCTGCGCCTTCGTATGTCCCACAACCACCCTGCCCTCACCGGCCTGGTTGGTGACTGCCCGGATACTCTCATAAGCCTTGGAACGCTCGAGCAAACTCATGACCTGCCGGTCCTGGCCAAGCCCCACCTCGAAAAGCAGGATGCCCCCGCGCCGCAAATAACGCGGCGCCTCCTTGAGCACCCGCATGTGGATGCTCAGGCCGTAGGGGCCGGCTGCGAATGCTTCACGCGGCTCGAGCTCGACCAGATGTGAACGGTCGCCCTCGAGCCGTTTTTCCGAAATGTAGGGCGGGTTGCAAACAATCACGTCGATCGTACCGTCGAGCTCCAAGCCGGAGAAGGCGCTGAACAAGTCGCCCTGAAGAACCGTTACCCGGTCCTCCATTTCAAGATGGGTGACGTTGCGGCGCGCGACCTCCACGCATCCGTCGGTAAGATCGCTTGCCCACACGCGCGCGGTGGGAGCGTGGTGCGCAATGGCGCACGCCAGATTGCCCGCCCCGCAGCACATGTCGACAACGCGAGGCACCGGCAGGCTCAGTTGGCTCAGGACATCGAGAGCGGCCTTGCCGAGCAGTTCCGTTTCCGGCCGAGGAACAAGCGCACCGGGCGAGACCAGCAACTGCAATCCCATGAAGGTGCTGCGGCCCTTGCCGTAGGCATCGGCGACATTGATCTCTTCGCTCACGACACTCGCCTCCCGTTTTGGCCGGCGTTGGTGGCCGACAATTGCGTACCGATGAAGTGTATCTCAAAACCGTTTAACTCTCGATCGACAAAATCAAAACCCATCCGTCGCCAGACGCTTTGAAGCCTTGATGCTATGAAGATGATCATAAGCTTCTGCTGGGTGTCATGATTAGGAATATCTCCTTACCCGACCCGGTTATCCCCAGCCTGGCGAGCCAGTTGCCGAATTCTCAGCCTGGCGTCACGATTTTGCTACATTTTAATCAAAGAAGGCACGTATGTAAGCAATTCGTAATGTTCAGCAGCGGGGCGGGGCTGCTGCTTCCCGGAAGGTTAAAGTTTGTCCCTCATCGAAAGAATCGACGAGATTGCGCAGCAATTTCGCGTCAAAGAGCGCACATCATGAAGTCGACCAAAGGGCGCTCGCTCGATCTCCGCTCCGCAATGTTCGGCTGTGTGCACGGCCTCGTCGGCGTAGGCGTTTTCTCCGCATTGATAAATATCCTCGCCTTGACCGGCTCCGTCTACATGCTCCAGGTCTATGACCGCGTGCTGCCTTCGCAGAGCGTGCCGACTCTTATCGGATTTACAGTCGGGATGCTTGGACTTTACGCGGCCTATGGGCTCCTCGATTTCGTGAGGCTTCGCCTGTTGGTCCGCATCGGCAGCCGCCTGCATAGAAATCTGCAGCAAAAAGCGTTCGCAGCCTCGCTTTCCCTGCCCCTCGTCGCCGGGCCGGATGCGAACCGGGTACACCCGCTTCGTGATCTGGACCAGCTACGTGGCTTTCTTTCCGGGCTGGGACCGACAGTCCTATTCGACGCTCCCTGGATACCATTTTATATGGTGGTCATCTATCTGCTGCACCCCGCGCTTGGCGTGCTGGCAACGCTCGGCGCATGCGCCGTTGTGTTTTTGACGGTGGTTGCCGAGATCATCGGCCGCAAACCTGCGGCTCGTGCATCTGAGACACTCGTAGCGCAGCGGCTTCTGGCCGACTCCGGCCGCCGCAACGCGGAGGTTGTTCAGGCGATGGGCCTTTCCGCCCCGCTTAGCCGGCGCTGGAACGAGGTCAGTCATCTTTATCTGAAGAACCAGGAACGGCTCTCCGACGTCGTCGGCGCAGCAAGCTCACTGTCGAAGACGCTCCGAATGGCCCTGCAATCATGTGTGCTAGGGCTTGGTGCCTACCTTGTGATCGGCGGCGAGGCCTCGCCTGGCGTGATCATTGCATCGTCCATATTGCTGGGTCGCTCGCTGGCACCGGTCGATGTGGCGATCGCAAACTGGAGAGGGTTTCTGGCAACCCGCAAAAGCTATACCGAGCTGGCGGCAGCGCTGGATGCTTTTGATAGCCAGCAAGAGCCAATGGAACTGCCCCGCCCGAAGGCAGAGCTTGCGGTCGAGGAATTGACCGTCGCGCCACCAAGCCTGCAGAAGCCAACCATCTTCAATGTAAGCTTCCGCTTGGCGAGAGGCGCAGGGTTGGCGGTGGTCGGCCCGAGCGGCTCCGGCAAGACCACGCTCGTGCGCGCTTTGGTCGGGGCATGGAAGCCGCTTCGTGGCACCGTAAGATTGGACGGCGCCTCGCTCGATCAGTGGAACTCAGAACTGCTCGGCATCCATATTGGCTATCTGCCGCAGGACGTTGAGCTGTTCGACGGGACGATCGCCGACAACATTTCGAGGTTCGGCGGCAAAAGCGACGCAAAAGGCGTGCTGGCAGCTGCCAAGACTGCGGGCGTGGACAAGATGATCATGCGTCTTCCGCAGGGTTTTCAAACACGCATCGGAGAAGGCGGCGCGGCCCTTTCGGCTGGGCAGAGGCAGCTCGTCGGGCTTGCCAGGGCACTTTACGGCGATCCATTTCTCGTCGTCCTTGACGAACCAAATTCCAATCTGGACGCAGACGGTGATGCTGCTTTGGCCGGCGCTATCCTGGCAGTGCGTCAGCGCGGCGGTATCGTGATCGTCGTTGCGCATCGCCCCTCCGCTCTCGTCAACATCGACCAAGTGCTCGTCCTGTCGAACGGGATGCTCCATTCGTTCGGCTCGCGCGAAGACGTTCTGGCAAATGTGATCCGGCCCTTCCCGCGCCCGGACAAGCCAAACATTGTCGTTCCGCTGCAGCACGGTGCAAGCGGGCATGCTTGAGGTGTCTAACGTGACCATGTCGTCATATGCTGCGGTTGGCGACGAAGGCCAGCCGACCGGGAACAAGCCGGAGCCGGATGGGATTCGAGCCAATCTACCCTGGGGTACTCTGGTCCGGAGCCTGGCAGCACATTGTCGTTCCGCCGCACAAAGATGCAGCCGGGCATATGTGAAGTATCGCTCTGCTGTTACCGTGTCGTCATACGTCGCCGCCGGTGGCGAGAGCCGTTCGTTGGAGACGAAGCCAGATCCGGATGGCATCCGGGCCAATCTGCTCTTGGGCCTGGCAACCAGCTTGCTGTTGATCTTTGGCGGAGGGCTCTGGTTGGGATTGACCAAGATTGCCGGCGCGGTGATTGCGCCCGCAACCGTGGTGGTCGAAAGCAACATTAAAAAAGTCCAGCATCAAACCGGCGGCACCATCGGCGGAATCTTCGCGCAGGACGGCGATCATGTGAAGGCCGGCGATGTGTTGGTCAGGCTGGACAACACATTGACCCGAGCAAACCTGCAGATAATCACCGAGGACCTCAATCGCGCCACCATTCGTCTGGCCCGACTGGAGGCCGAGCGCCAGGGTCTGCCGGAAATGCAGATCCCGCCCGACCTTCGGGCTCAAATGGGTGACCCGCAAGTGGTGGCACTTGTCAGTGGCGAGCGTGCCTTGTTTGAAAGTCGTGCTGCTGCGTTGGCTGGCCAGAAGGCACAATTGCAAAGCCGCGCGAAGCAGCTGGAACGTCAGATCGATGGCCTCAAATCGCAGCAGTCTGCAACGGACGAGTCTCTGGATCTGCTGACCAAGAACCTTGCAGATGTCGAATCTCTCTACGCAAAGAAGTTGGTGTCCAAGGAGAGGTTGAGCAATGTCAGCCTGGAGAAGACCCGGACTCGCGGCGAATCGGGACGCCTTGTCGCAGCGATAGCGGAGGTACAAGCTCACATCAGTGAAACGGACCTGCAGGTGCTTCAGCTCGACGAACAAATGCGGAGCGACGTGACCAACGAACTTCGCGAAACGGAAGCCAAGCAGACCGAACTCAGTGAGCGCAAGGTGGTGGCCGAAGACGAACTCGGCAGGACAGACATTCGTGCCCCGCAATCGGGCACGGTACAAGAATCCTCGATCCACACCGTCGGCGGCGTGATTGGCGCCGGAGAGGTGCTTATGATGATTGTGCCCGATTCCGACAACCTTGTCGTCGACGCTTCCATTCCTCCGGCGCGTATTGATGAGATCCATCCCGGACAGCAGGTGTCGATCCGCTTTCCGGCGTTCGACGCCGGCACCACACCTGCTTGCGAAGGCTCGGTCAAGCGCGTGTCAGCGGATCTGATCAAGGATCAGCAACGCCAGCTTTCCTATTTTTCGGCGCGCATCGACGTCGAGAATGAAGCGACCTGCCTGACAGGAGAGAAAATACTCAAACCGGGCATGCCCGCCGAAGTCCACATAAGAACCGACGAGCGCAGTGTCTGGTCCTACTTGATGAAGCCCCTTACCGACCAGTTTTCCAGAGCTTTCAGGCAGTAAAGCGGTTGCGAAACGCGGCCCGATCTATCGGGTCGCCGCATTTTCGAGAGCGCTGCTGAACCTAACCTCGATCGTGTCTCCCGGCATGACCTCGGTGTCTTCTTGGGCAAGCTGTTTTCGCCATTCTTCGCCGACCTTGCGAATGATCGTGACCTCGGCCTGGATCTTCTCGCCGGCAACCGGCAACGGCAGTGCGGCAGCTCCCGTGGGCTGCAACTTTTGGCTGGCGGCGCGAAGCCTTGCGCTGACGTCGGCAAGGCGCACGTTGGTATCCTTCAACTCGATCAGCAGACCCATCCGTCGTTGGTTGTCATTGCGTTCGTGCTGTCTGGCAAAATCGTCCTGCTGACGTCGTGCTCTCATAAGTTCAACCGACGTTTCGAGTGCCCGGCTGGAAGAGAGAACCAAAGCGCGCCGGACGTCTGCGAGCCGGTTGTTGGTGAGATTTCCGGACTCAAACGCTTTCCTTACGCGCGCCAGATCGTCTTCGTCCGCCTTCACACCATCCGCTTCGGCCTGCTCGCGTTTGAGCAAGGTCTCGGTTTGTGCGGCGGCATCCTTGCCGCTTTTATCCAGAAAGCTCTGCTCTTGCTGGAAGTTGTCCAACGAGAGCTTCAGCCCTTCTGCTTCAGCCTGGGCGATCGCCGATGCAAAACTTGCCGGCAAGGGCGATCCTTGTGGTGGCTGCATGTCGAAAGTCGGTTTGTTCTGAAGTTCGGCGCGGATGCGGGCGCTATGAAAATAATCTCTCGTATATTCCCCCCAAAGCGACTCGTAATCGCGCCGCAGATCCACCGGATCTGGGCCAACCTGGTTTGCCCGGGACCGCAAAAGGCTGAAACCGCCTGACACGGCAATCGCCTGCCGCACGGTCATCAGCGGGCGGTAGGCCTGCTGTCCGGGAGTGAGCACGTCGCCGGTCACATAGATCGGCCTGTACTCCGCAACAACGGCGGTCACGTCTGTCGGCTTGATGACGATCATTTGCTCCCGCCCATCAGGCAGACGCTGGTGGAATATCTTGGTCGGCAAGATCGTCTGCATGCGCGTTTGCAATTCAGCCGGAGTTAAGCCGCCCACCGAAACCATACCGACTTCGGGAAGCGCGATCGTGCCGTCCATCTGAACCACCGCACGTTGCGTTCGCTCCGGGATGGAGGCAATTCCAATCTCGACGGCGTCGCCGGCGGAAAGTCGATAGGCGACCCGTGCTTCCGCTGCAGCGGCCGTATCCATGGCAGCCAGCATGCCGAGCACGACAATAAGGATTCGATCAACGCGGACCATCGGCTACAATCTCCTTCTGGCTCGAATCCGGCGATACCGCAGCCGCGATCAACAGCGGAGCTAATCCTCCCAGGCGAAAGCTCATGTCATGTAACCCATTTCGTGTCGCACCCGGCCTTCGCTGAGGCGCCCTTGCCACCATCCGATGGTCCGCTCCAAGCCTTCGCGCAGGCTGGTCTGGGCACGCCATCCAGTCTTGCTTTCGAGGAGCGAAGAATCGGCCAGCAAGGCACGCACCTCGGAATTCTGCGGCCGCAGGCGGCGCTCGTCCCGGTGGATTGGTTTCTTGCAGCCACTCAAGTCGATCACCAGATCCAATACGTCCGAGATCGTCACAGCGCGCTGGCTTCCGGCATTGTAGGCATGGCCAAATTCGAGCTCGGCAGAACCTGCGGTCAGAAACGCCGCCGCGGTGTCCTCCACGAAAGTAAGATCGCGGATCGGGCTTGTGTCTCCCACCATGATCGCCGGGCATTTTTTGTCGAGGGCCTGGCGTATAATGGTCGGTACGATGGCCCGCTCACTCTGGCGCGGGCCGTACGTATTGAAGGGCCGCATGATGACCACGGGGATGTCGAACGATCTGGCGTAGGACTCTGCCATCATGTCCGCGCCGATCTTGGATGCCGAATATGGTGACTGTCCCTGCAACGGGTGGGATTCGCTGATAGGCATTGTCAGCGCGGTGCCGTAGACCTCGCTTGTCGAAGTGTGCACCACACGCTCCGTCTCCCATTGGCGCGCCGCTTCGAGAACGTTGACCGTGCCCAGGATATTGGTCTCCACATAGGACTGGGCAGCGGCATACGAATACGGGATAGCTATCAGTGCGGCGAGATGAAACACGACCGCCTGGCCACGCACGATCCGGTTAAGGAACGCGCTGTCGCGAACATCGCCGCGGATGAGATTCAGCTGGCTTCGTATGGTGTCCGGCAAATCGTCCAGCCAGCCGTGGCTGTCGAAGGAATTATAGAGAGCCACCGCCGTGACGTCGGCACCGCTACGGACGAGTGCTTCGGTGAGATGAGAACCGATGAACCCATCGGCACCCGTAACCAGAACTTTCCTGCCCTTGTATGCCATGACCCAAGCGTTCCCCCTATGACGTGAGGCACTGACTTTGCAAATCCACGAGAGCGCGGATGTCCCACCTGCTCTCAAGGTCCGATCGGCGGCGGCGAGACGACGCCAAGCACCGCCAGCAGCCCGCGCACCATCCACACGACATCGGAGCCGATCGTGCGCTGCGGATAATAGGAAAGGTCGAGCCTGGCTTTGGCAGGAAACAGAACCTCGCGGTAGAACAGTAGCGGATCCACGGACCGAGGATAAAAACGGGCTTCGTGCCGGAAGAGAACCTGGGCAGGACCCAGCAAGCCTGGCTTGTATTGTAAAATACCCTCGAAGCCCCCGCGAAAACAATCGGCGAAGGCAAGGCTCTCCGGGCGTGGCCCGATGATTGCCATCTCGCCTCTGAAGACGTTCCAAAGCTGTGGCAGTTCGTCGAATTTTGTGACGGCGAGGAACCGTCCTATCGGCGTCATGCGGCTGTCGTCGGCCATGGTCAGCGCCAAGCCACCGGGGTCGCATTGCACGCTGAACTTGCGGAACTTGTACATGCGGAATGGGCGAGCACCAGCCCCGACGCGGGTCTGAGTGAAGAAGATGGGCCGACCGCCTTCCAGTAGCAGCGCCACGGCAATCAGCAGCATCAGCGGGGCGAAGACGATCGCCGCGGCCGCAGCAATGACGAGATCGATTGCTCGTCTCGCAGACCCATGGGCGGCGCTCGAGACGTTAGACCGGTGAATGGCTAGGTCCAGGGCATTCATGCGGCTGTTCCTGTCTGAGCGCAGTTATTGACCGCCGCGGCAAGAGCGACGACTACCGATTCAACCAATGGCGCGGTGATCTGCGGATGTAGCGGTACAGTCAGTTCGCGCTGCGCGAAATCTTCAGTGCGCGGTAAGTGAGTACCGGGAATGAGCTCACGATAGAGCGTCATCTGGTGCACCGGCGGGTAGTGGATAGTGGTTTGTATCCCTTGCGCGCGCAGTGCGTCGATGACGTCTTGCCTGTCGGCGTAACGTGGCAAAAGGATAGGCATGATGTGGTAGGCCGACGTCCGCGGCTCGTGGAACGGGATGGTCACGGCCGGGCAATGCTTCGCTATGAGACGGCGATACAGCATGACCAGGATACGCCTGATCTCATTCCACTCCTGCAAATTTTGCAGCTGGACCAGTCCGATTGCAGCCCGCAGTTCATCCATGCGATAATTGAAACCGAGCATGGTGACATCATACTGCGGGGTGCGGCTGTTCAGCCTTTGACGCGTCCCGGTGGTCATCCCATGCCCACGCGCCTGGCGGATTGTCTCGAGCAGACCAGCATCCCTGGCAATCACTGCCCCGCCTTCCGCCGTGGTCATGTTCTTGTTGCCGTAGAAGCTGAAGGCGGCCGCGGCACCAAATGTCCCCACCTCCTTCAAGCCCGGCGCATGCGCCGCGTCCTCTACGATATGCAGCCCCCGGGCACGGGCGAACTTCTGCCAGTGTTCCCGATCGGCGAGGTAGCCGGCGAAATGGACAAGAATGACTGCCTTGGTGCGGGCCGTGCATTTCGCTTCGGCTTCCACGATCGACATCAGCGGCACGTCGGCTGACTCGATATCGACGAAGACCGGCGTCGCACCGACATAGAGGACCGCATTTGCGGTCGCCACGAACGTCAAGGATGGCACCAGCACCTCATCGCCCGGTCCGATGCCAAGTGCGTGCAAAATGAGATGAAGCGCCGCGGTGCAAGAACTGACCGCGACGCAATCCTCTGCATCATGAACGTCGGCAAAAGCTTGTTCGAAGGCTCGTACCTGCTCCCCCATGGTCAGCCAGCCGCTGTCGATGACCTTGGTCAAAGCAGTCTTCTCCGGCACACCCAAGATCGGGGCACTGACCAAGAGCATCACAACCTCCTAGACTGATAACTGTGGGAACCGGACTCGTGACTTCATCATGATCATGCAGCGGTCGCAGTGACCTCGATCGAGGCCGACTGGTCCTCCCAGGAAATGGTCTGTGCGTTCTGAAAGTCGTCGACGCGCCCGATATCGAGCCAGAGACCCTCATGTTTGTACACGTGCACGGTTGTGCCGTTCTGCATCATCTGCAGCATCAGGTCGTCGAACCCAAAGGGTATGCCGGATGGGATAAACTGCAGAACATCCGGGTTCATGCAGTAAATTCCCATGCTGACCAGATGCGAAAGCGTCGGCTTCTCGCGAAAGACCTGCACGGTATTGTCAACTTCGTCGATGACGCCGAAGTCCATCTTGATCAGGCGACAGGCTGTTGCGATCGTCACTGGATCGGTGTGCTTACGGTGCGCTGCCACAAATCGACTGAGGCTTAGATCCGTGAGGACATCGCCATTGAGAACGATGAATGGCTCCGTCAGTTCATCCCTGATCAAAGACAGTGGCCCGATGGTGCCAAGCGGCTCCATTTCCTGCGTATATCGAATTTTCAGGTTCCACTGCGAGCCATCTCCACACACGGTGCGGATCAAGTGGCCGAGATATCCGGTTGTAATATAGACTTCCTGAATACCGTTGCGTCGCAACCATTTCAGAAGCATCTCGAGAACCGGCCGTGCGCCGATCGGCATGAGCGGCTTCGGCAAGACCGAAGTGAAGGGGCGGAGGCGTGTTCCCATTCCTCCACATTGAATAACCGCTTTCATCCTGGTCCTCCCTTGTTTATTCGGCCTGAACGCTATCGTCACGGGCCGGCTATCCTGCCCTGGTCAGCACCGGGAAATGCGTTCTTGTCCCCTCAGAAGAACCGGTGAGATTTCCCGTAGAAGACCGGTGAGATTTCCCCACTGTCCCCTGATCCGGACATTGCATCTGGATGGTATGTGGCCGTCAGGGTGGATGTCGTCGTGCATTCGAATGGTAACAATTCAGCCGTTTTGCTGTTCTATATCTTTAGACCTATAGCACTGCTGAACGACCGACCGGTCTGTCAGCTGTCCAAAAGGTCAGAACGTATGTTCGACGACGTTCGGCGGGTTTCGCTTACAAGGGGCAAAAAAAGAGGAGCGTTTCCCGTCATTTAAGATTATATTAGAAATCTGGCGTTTGCGGTGTTGGGGGTGCCGCAGCGTCAGCTGGATGAATCGACGAGTGGATGGCCACGACTTTCAGGCCATCGCCGTTCAATCCATTCAGACAGGCGTTGGGGTAGTTCAATGTATCGAATCGTCATCGCCGACGATCACGGCTTGTATCGTCGCGGCTTGCGATTGGCACTGACCGCAGGCATTCCAGGTGTAGAGATATTTGAAGCGTCTTGTTTCGACGCGGTGCTCAGTTTGCTGGCAGAGCAATCGTTCGTGGATCTTGCGATCCTGGACCTGAATATGCCGGGCCTGTTCAATCAAGAAGTGCTCGGCGGGATCCTGTCCGCATATCCGGACACGCGATTTGCGATCGTTTCCGGAAACGATTCACGCTCGGAAATACTCACCGCGCTGTCGATCGGGCTTCACGGCTACATCGTAAAATCGCAGACGGACGAAGAGGTTGTTTTGGCAGTCAATGAAATCCTCTCCGGCCGCATCTATGTTCCTGCACTTCTGTCACGCCCGGGTGCAACGCAAACAACCCACGCACATACCCATTCCGACGACAAAGGCCCACAGAGGCGTACCGCCGGCGTCAACCTTGGCAGGCTGACTTCGAGGCAAAAGGAAGTCCTCAAGCTGATGGCGGAAGGCTATTCAAACAAGGAAATTGCACGCGATCTGGAAATCGCGGAGGCGACCACGAAAATCCACGCTGCTGCGGTTCTGCGTGAGTTGGGGGTACGCAATCGGACCGAGGCTGCCGTCATGCTGAAGACTTGGCTTTCGAGACATGCCAGCTAGAGCGCCGCGCGTCCCTTTTGGACGTGCAAACGGCGTCGCAAGACTCCTCATGCATAATTGCTGCATATCCCAAAGCCGCGGCGCGGCTTTGGGCCAACGACATTCTTGGAAGGAACCCTGGGCATCTCAAAGGCCGCTCAGCGCGACCCGCCTTTAGATATCTGCTTTCCGATTGGAGCACTGCACTACAATCCGATTTCCTTGCGTGACAGCCGCAGCGAATACCGCAACCCTTGGTCCGATATTTCCAGCCTGGGAGAGTGACCGACAAGCGGCGCTCCATCCACTCCGATTATCATGGAACCGAAGCCATGACGGACTACGCTTGAGGTCCGACGCCGCCCCGATTCCACCCACTCGAACACGATATCATTGCCTGTTTCTTCAGGTGCGAACGTCCAGCTTACGTCGATCCGGCCTTTTGGATCGGCAAGCGCTCCATATTTCATGGAATTGGTGGCAAGCTCGTGAACGATCATTGCAAAACTCTCGGCGGCGCCTCCCGACATCGCCACGGAAGGACCGCTGACCGATATCGCACGTGTTCCAATATATGGGTGCAATTCTTGCGCAACGAGATCGTTTATCGCCCCCGATACGCTGCCGTTGCGTGAAAGAAGCAGATGGGTTGCCTCGAGCGCGCGTATCCGGTCGATCAGCATTTCCTTGTATTTGGCGACGTTGTTTCCGGGAACATCGACCATCTTCACGAGCGCCGTGATCACTGCGAAAACATTGCCGAATCTGTGACGCTGTTCGAGCATGATGCGCTCCCGCTTCTTTGCCGCGGCGCGCAGCAGCGTGGTTTGTCGTCTCTCGCTCAGGTCGGCAGCCACTCCAAGCCGCTGTCCACCATCATCATGTCTTTCCTCCCTTCCGCGCAGCGCAACCCAGCGGATATGTCCGTCCGGTCGGCGGACGCGTATCTCGACATCGTAATTCGTGACCGATGGTGCGGCCTTTCTCGATGCCGCCAGCTTTGGCCAGTCCGCCGGATGAACGACAGCTGACAGCTCCTCCAAACTGCGGCTATTGGCCTGGGCCAGGCCGAGAATGTCCCAGAACGTGTCCGAGCCCGTGACTGTCCCGTTTTTAAGGTCAATGCGCCACGTCGCCAAGCGCCCAGCAGACAGAGCGAGGTCCAGCCATTCCTTCTGGGCCCGAAGCGCTTCGTGAACAGCGCGTCGTTCCGAAATATCGTCGACCACCACGAAGATGCTCTCCGAGAGCCCCCCCTTGGGTGCGGACGAAGAAAGCGTTAACCGAGCCCAGAATGCCGTACCGTCCTTTCTTGATAGACGGACCTCGGAAACGAACGAAGAGATGTCATTGCCCAGCCTCGCCAACAATTGCGCCAAGGTGTGCCGGTCGTTCGGATGGGCGAGCGTATCGAGCTGCAATTGGGCAAGCTCCTCCTCCTTGTACCCGGTCATCTCACAGAGGCGTTTGTTGGACTGCAGCAACTCACCTTTCTCGTTGGTGTTCGCGAATCCCAGGGCAGCACGTTCGAAGGCCCAACGATAGCGGCTTTCCGTCGCTTCGACGGCAGCGAGCCTGGCCTCCGCGACTTCCAGCAACTCACGCAAGTCCTGCCGAAGGCGATGGAACGTCATGGCAATCACCCCGCCCGAAACCAGAAGCAGGATTGCGCGTGCCCAATCTCCACTTGAAATCTGATCGTGTCCTCGTGCCCACAGCCCGACAGCCACCATCAGAATGGTCGCAGCGAGCGCCGGTACACGGTCTTCGAGATAGGCGATAATAATAATAGCCGGAATAAATTCCAGAAAACTGGCGCCTTGCCCAATATAGGCTGAGGATTTTATTTCAAATATCAGTGTGGCGGCTAACACCGATGCAGAGGCAATATGAGTTAGCAATCTGCCCGACGGGTTCGAATTCGACCTGCGCGACTGCGAGCTCATGGACACAGACTACAACCTTCTGACTAGCCCGTCGAGACTAGAGCAAAAAACGTACAGCTTAGTACCACTGCCGGATTGCCATACCGCTATCATAGCGCGCATTTTATCGGACGCAGCGGGGCCTAAGAGCTGCCTTAGAACTGTCGGATCATATTAAGTTTTCAAGGTGGTGATGAACGTATCATCCGTCAGCGCATAGAAGACTAGAATCCAGCGACACATAGAAAACTACATGAATCCCGAATACTTATTTCGGGCGTGTGAAACTTTGGGTTAGGGGTAGAAAATGAATCTGATCGATAGACAGGTCGATGCTTCTTCGAGCAATCGGTACATTGCTACGAGGACCAAGTATGATTTTGAAGCGCGGAATACACGGCCCTCTTCTTCTGGTCACCTTCCCGATCGCGCATCGGATCCATTGGACGCAAGGTTCGGCGAACAAAAAGGCCGCAGTCTGGAATCCATAACCGGCGTGCTTGATCGCATTGGCTGTGGCTATCTTGTGCTGAATCGCGAAAGAAAAGTAGTCGAGTGGAACGCAGCCGCCCAAACCACGCTTGAGCGCCAGGGCGAAGCGGCCGACACGGCGAGCGGACTTACCGCCGCCCTAAGGCGGCTGATCGCGAATGTTCCGGGCCAATTCCTGCCGGGCTCGTTGTCTTGGGTGGTGATCCGCAGCAGGGGCGACCGACCGGTGATACTGAACGAGAACGGCGTTATCGCTCCCGAGGGAACGAGCATTGTGGCGTTGCTGGATCGCGACAACAGGTCGGGGCCAAATCCTCGCACGCTGCAAAGAATGTTTGGCCTGACGAGCGCAGAAACGCACCTCGCCTTGCGCTTGGCCCAGGGCGACGCACCTTTGGAGATCGCCCGCAGCTGGCGTCTCAGCCGCACCACGATCCGTTCCCAGCTTGCCTCGCTGTTCGCCAAGACCGAAACAAAACGCCAGGCGGAACTGGTGGCCCTTCTCGGGCGTATTTCGGTCCTGCCGTAAGGGCCGGCCACTTAGATCCAATCGCCCGGACGTCGACATCCGCCCGGGATTCAAAACCACGCAAGTTGGCGTGTCACGACTTGGCAGGTCGTGCATCGCGTTGCGCACTCCAATAGGTTCTATGCGCCAGCGTAAATATCGAAAGCCGCAATCCCGGACCGGCTATTCGGTACCGTCGAACGGATTCGAAAGGCGACAAGTGGACAACGATCTATGCAGCGAGTCTGTCCTTGCCGCATCGGAGAAGATGGAAATCGCTCGATCCCGTTCGGACCGCGCGGTGCAGAAACTTGCACGGACAGGACCGATCGTCGTCACCGGCGCCGCAGGCTTCATTGGTTTTCACGTGGCCTCACGGCTTTTGCGTCTCGGTGTCAAAGTCGTGGGCGTCGACAATTTCACGCACTACTACGATCTGCGGCTCAAGGAAGCGCGATTTGCACGCCTCTGTAGCGAGGCGAAATTCACGCCGGTGCGAATGGATCTGGCCGATGCCGCGCGCGTTCAGTTGCTGTTTTCAAACGTTCGCCCCTCACACTTTGTCCATCTCGCGGCTCAGGCCGGCGTGCGTCATTCACTTGTTGACCCGCACGCCTATGTACAATCGAACGTAGTGGCGTTTCTCAACGTCCTTGAGGGCTGCCGGCATCACAGCGTCAGTCATCTCGTCTACGCCTCTTCGAGCTCCGTCTACGGCTTGAATCGAACCGTGCCGTTTTCCGAACACCACGGCGCCGATCATCCCGTCAGCTTCTACGCCGCCACCAAGCGTTCGAACGAATTCATGGCGCATTCATACAGCCATTTGTTCGGCCTGCCCGTGACCGGACTGCGCTTCTTCACCGTTTACGGCCCTTGGGGCAGGCCCGACATGGCGGTCTACTTGTTCACGCGCGCGATCGTCGAGGGCAAACCAATTCAAGTAGCCAATGCCGGCCGTGTGTGGCGGGATTTCACCTACATCGACGATATAGCTGAGGGCGTGGTTCGAGCACTCGCTGCACCGCCGCGGCCAGATCCAAATTGGGACCCTTGCACCGCCGACCCTGCCACAAGTTCCGCGCCATATCGCGTCTACAATATCGGCAACGACCGGCCCGAGGAGATCAACCGGCTGATTTCGATCATCGAGACCGCTCTTGGCAGCCAGGCGCTTCGCGTGGATGTGCCGTTGCCGCCTGGCGACGTTCTGGAGACGCGCGCCGACGTCAGCGATCTTCGCCAGGCCGTCGGCTTCGCCCCGGCAACACCGCTCGAGGACGGAGTGCAACGCTTTGTCGAATGGTACCGGGACTTTCATGGAACGGATGCCGCGGCCAGCATACGGCAACAGACGTTGGTGAATGATGAGGCCACCGTGTAGGCCGCGCGCCCTGTCGGGCGATGATCTGCCACTCGGCGCGTAACGCGTCAGCCAGAAAGCCGCCCTCGCCAGCTTCTATCCGACACAACCCTGGACTCGAAATTCCTGAACGCTGATGCCGTCGCGTATCGAGGCGACGGTCTCAGATCAGCGCAGGAACCAATGTCGCGGCTGGCCTTCGACTGCGTGCGTTCTGAACGATGTTAGCGCAAAGATCAGCCCAGGGATAATTTTCAGCCGTTTGCTGATGTAGATCGACATCGCCACATTCCAAATCGCCAACGCAAGCGCGAGGCCGATTGCGGCGCCCGGCGCGCCGTAGAGCGCAATTCCTGTGGCACAGCCTATGACACTGGCCGCGGCGCCGACGATCATGGTTACGGCTGCCGCCCATTCGTTTCCGGTCATCATCAAGAGGAGCATCTGGGGGCCGCACAGCGCGACAAAGACATATCCGAGAATGAGTATCCGCGCGACTGGTGCCGCGGTACTGAAATCCCCGCCGAACCAGCTCAACAGAGGTTCAATAATCGCAAGCATCGGGATGGCCATCGTTAGAGCCCCACCAGAGGAAAGTAGGGCGGCCCGTGAAAACAGCTGCTGCAGAGCGAGCCGATCGCCTCGGGCATGAAGGGCAGCCGCTGTCGGCGCAAACATCGTAGAGACGGCAACCAGGGAAAGGCTCACAAGCAAGGCGACGTTCAATCCCAATGCGAAAATGCCTGCTTCGCGAATGTGATGCGTCCAGCCCAGCACCATGACTCCGGCCCGGCTGATGAAAACATCGAGCCCAGCCATGAGCATCATTGGCGGAACCGCGGACCACCATTCCCGCGACTCGTTGGCTGGCTGAACCTGCCGCAAGCCAGGCGGCTGAAATCTTGCCGCCATGACGAACACCAGGCCGACCGTGATGGTTGAACTTGCCAGCACCGCCTGCATCACCAAGGGTGCGTTGGGGGTCCATGATCCGGATAAGACCGCCATTCCCAGCAACGTCAACAAGAGGCCGTCGCGCACGATGCGTTCCGGCAGAAGGGACGAGACACCGCCGCCGAAAGCACGAACAAGTGTTGCGCCCAACGCGTAGGCGGTGACCAAAGGCACTGCTGCCATGCCTAGCAGCTGGCTGATTTGAAGCTCCTTGTGAGAAGGATCTGAAAAGAAAAAGACCAAGGCGGCGCCAATGACGCCGAATAGTGTCGCTGCCGCAAGCGACCTTTGCAGAGCAAACCTGATTACGCCGTGTACCAGGTCAAGCCGCCCTTTGGCACTGTAGGCGGAGACGAAACGCAACAAGGATACATGGAAACCAAGCGTTGCAAGATAGGCAAGCACCGAGGTCCAGGCCAGAACATAGGAATAGATGCCGTAGCTGGTGGAGCCGACGATGCGCGCAATCAATAACTGCGCCAAGCTGGTCAAGCCCGCACCCCCGATATAGACCAAAAGCGCGAAGATGCTGGCATAGCCGAGCCCCCTGCCCGTGTCCTCCTTGTGCGGTAAAACCATATTCGTTGGAGCAACGGCGGCCGCAGGGAAGCGGGCGAGCTTCGGATCGCTGCAATCGTCGATGTCTCTTGCGCCGGCGTCGCGCATTTCATCGCCCTGATCGCCCTCGGCCGCGGACCCGGCTCCGGACTGCGAGATCGTCGATATTATCCTCCGCTCGACAGGCCGAATGCCGTGGCGGTCGTTACGCGGAATCCCGCATGTGACACTCATGATGTTCTCTCGAGCAAGAGATCCGCGCTGTCCCCAAACCGGTAGCCGGCGTGTTTCCTAAGATTGACCTGCGTGAGAACGCTGCCTACGGGGACCTGAGCCGTCTCGTTCTCCGTCAGCAACTGCAGAACACCACGCGCGATGCTGCGGCGCGTCCTGGCCCAGCGAACAGCGAAAAGAACCGCGTCAGCCCAGCCCGTGAGTAGCCTGGCCTCAGGTCCTCCAAGTCCCAGCGGTCCATTTATGATGACGATGCTGTACATCGAGCGCAGCTCATCTGTGACCAGGGACCCGTCGATCATGTACAGTTGCGGCAGCAAATCCTCCGATGGTGCGAGTGCCATGAAGTCAATGCCAATTTCGGGCATCCCGGTGACCGCGTCGTGCAGGGGACAACGGTCGCTCATATAGTCGCCAAAGGATTTATGCGGCTTGAACGTACCGAATTCGTTCAGAAACTCGTTCGTGAGGCGGGCGCCCGTGCCGTCAAGATCGAGAAAAAGCACTCGTCCCCCAAGTCGGGTAGCTGCCAAGGCGAGGCTCCATGCGAGCTCGGTCTTGCCATCATGCCGGACGCTGGACGTGACGAGGATGACGTGCGACGCGCGGCCCCTCGCCTTGTTGAGCGTCACGGTGACAAGTAGAGAGGTGACGGCTCGGCTGTAGCTGCAGTTTTGCTGGCCGAGAACCAGCTGCTGTAGTCGTTTCGCGTGTATTGTGGGCGCTTCCGGTATCAGCCCCAGGCACGGAACCCTGAGCGCGGCTTCAGCTTCGGCCCCGCCGCGCAAGGTCTGATTGAGGCGGCTGCGTACCATGACGAAGATCCCGCCAATGAGGCCAAACACGATCATGCCGGGCGGAATAAGAAAGACGGGCGGCAGCGTTTTTGGATTGGTCGGCGGCCAGGCCGCTGAAAGGATAGAGACGCCGGGCAAGGGCGTTGCGATGCGCTGGACCAGATCCTGTTGTTGGGTGAGAAGCTGGTTGTATCGCTGCGTCAGGATGCTGACCTGCGGCTCGAGCGCACGCAAGCCGGAAAGCCGGCCGGCTGTGTCGGCCACCACCGCATCGAGCACATTCTTACGCCCCTCCAGAGCAGCAATCTGGGCACGGTAGATGTTCGCCTCCGCCACAATGCGAGCAGTGCCTTGTTCGATCTCGCCGTTGATCGCAGTGCTAAGGCCCGCATCCGCATTGTCGTTGGCTTGGCGAGCCGCCATGTCGGCCAACACCGGAGACCCGATCGCTTCGGCGAGCGCCGCGACCGATGCTCCTTCCTCTCGCAAAGCCTCGATGTGCTGAAGGCGAGATTCCGTCGCTGAGAGATCCGCTTTCGACAACGATATCTGCTGACTAAGTTCGGCTGTCTCCTTGGCAGCGCTATCCGCCGCACCTTGATCGACCGCGCCATGGCTCAGTCGATACTTTTCCAGGCGGTCGGTCGCTTTCGCCAGGTCGCTCTGTACGACCGGCAGGCTGGCGACGATCGAGGTGAGTTCCAGCCTGTCTGACGCCCTGCGCTTCTGTGCGAGATCGTCGATGTACACTTGGACGAACGTATTGGCCACCAGGGCGGCTCGCGCCGGATCGTCGTCGGTGAAGCCGACTGTGATCACCCTTGACCTCAGTTCCTGTCCAACCCTCATGCCCTTCCGCAACGCCTTGAGTTCGGCTGCATCGGCCGCCTCCGACCTGCCCTGCGGCCAAATCCTTTCTAGCAGACCGGCTGCGAAGGTGCGTATGTTCTGCAGGTTGCCGCCGACAGGGGCGGCGCCGGAATTTCCGACATCACCTTGCTCAGCAATGTTGCCGATCTCTGTCTTGCGTAGGGCTGCCACCACGCGACGCAGATGCCCCTGCGAAGAGAGCATGGTTAAGTGGTCATCAATGCTCGCATCCAGCATCTCCTGAGCAGAATCCGCGCCTCCGGGACCCGCGTTCCTGCCAGGAGCATCGACAATCACCTGTGCGGTCGCCTCGAACAGAACAGGACGCACAAAACCCGCAAGCCCAGCCAACACTCCGCCCAAAATCACCATTGCAAGCAGGAACCATTTTCTCCTCGCGATGGTAATCAGGAGCTGATGGAAGGGGCTCTGCGCGTCGACCTGTTCGCGCAGGAATGGCCTCATGCGCGGGTTGATCTCGCGCGTCGGCACGTGCATGTCAGTGGCGCGCGGAAGGTGAATTCGGCTGACTATGGACCCTTCCATCTCATACTCCTGTCAGTTCGAGCGCTGTGGACATGCCCGTTGCCGGTCCGGCGGACCGCCCTGCCTCGTTGCGCCAGGCCTGGAACATCAACGCGGGCCACAAATCGCGAGAATGATCCTGACTTCCGTCAAGATGGTCGCGCCAGCAGGTTTCGACCTTCGCAAAGTCGAAGATCCCGTCTCCGGAGAGGCGTATATCGGCGACAAGATCGCTGGCCCAGACGCGCAACGGGCCTCTCAGCCAGACTGCTATGGGAACATCGAAACCCTGCTTCGGCCGGTCGATCAGCCGTTGCGGAACATAGCGGCTAAGCAGCTGACGAAGAAGCCACTTGCCTTTGCCGTTGCGAACCTTCGCATGTGCCGGCAGCTGCCAGGCGAATTCGACAACCCGATGGTCGAGAAGCGGGCACCGGCCTTCGAGGCTGTTGGCCATGCTGGCGCGGTCCAACTTCACCAGTATATCGTCGGGCAGGTAACCGGCCATATCGTCGTACAAGAGACGGGACAGCAGGCCATCAAGCCGGGGGCACCCTTGAATTGATGTGGGCGGCTTGTGGAGTGCGAGGCTCCCGGACGATGCTTCGGTCAGCCGTCGATACAGTTCGTCCTCATCTGGTGCAGCGAGCAGCCGAGCGAGGCGATGCAGCCGGTCGCTCCGCAGCGCGTGCCGTCCACTCGCCGAAAGCGGCAGCATGCCGACGAAATCGTGACGCGCTGCACGGGCCAGCAATCCGACCCCTGCAGCAAGCGCGTGACGCAACGGCGACGGCAGCGCATGCTGTCGTTTCAACCGCGCAGCCATGAAATGACGGGCGTAACCGGCGAAGCATTCATCGCCACCGTCGCCTGACAGGGCCACCGTAACGTGCTGGCGAGCCAGCCGCGCCACGAGCAAAGTCGGTATCTGCGATTCATCGGCGAACGGCTCGTCCCAGATCCGCGGCAGTTCCGGAATGACTTCGCGCGCAGCGGCTGCTGAAAGGTGGAGTTCAGTGTGATCGGTGCCCAGGTGCCGCGCGACCTCCGCGGCGTGGGGAGCCTCATCAAACCCGCCTTCTCCGAAAGCGATCGTGAATGTGCGCACCGGTTTTGGCGATTGGGCCTGCATCAGCGCCACAACCGTGGAGCTGTCGAGGCCACCAGACAGAAAGGCACCCAGCGGCACATCGGCTATCATGCGTTCCCGGACGGCAAGTCGAAGCAGGTCGTCGAGTTTATCGGTCAGTTCTTCGTCGGTGCCGGCGATCGGATTCTGTCGTCCGTTCGCGGCGACTTCAGGCAGCGACCACCAGTGTCGGACGCGTTGCGAAAGGGATGCGGCGCTGCGCGCCTCGGCAAAATCCGCCGCCGTCACAGACAGGACCGAGCCCGGGGGTAGCTTGAACACGCCTCGCCAGATGCAACAGTTACCCGGTACCCATCCCTTCGAAAGCATTGTCGCGGCCGCGTCGAGATCGAGTTCCTGACAGAAACCTGGAAAACGATGGATTGCCTTCAGCTCGGAGGCAAAAACGAGCGCATCGCGCGTTGCAGCAACATAGAGCGGCTTCTTGCCCATTCGGTCGCGGGCGAGATGGAGGGTCCTGGTCTTTAGATCCCACAATCCAAATGCGAACATACCAGCGAGGCGCGTGAGTGCGGTGTCGAGACCCCAGCTCTCGATTGCGCACAGCATCACTTCGGTATCGCTGGCGCCACGGAACCGATGGCCAACGTCTTCAAGTTCGCGGCGCAGATCGCGGAAATTGTAGATCTCGCCGTTGAAGGTAATGGCATATCGGCCACTTGCCGAATGCATCGGCTGGCGTCCTGCTTCCGATAGGTCGACTATAGCCAAACGCCTGTGGCCGAAGGCGATGCCGGCTTCGCGATTGATCCAGAAGCCTTCGCCATCAGGCCCACGATGACGGAGGGCCGTCGTCATCTGGCCAATTGCCCTGAGCGGCTTGATGTTGGCGGCATCGGGTGCAAGGAGAATTCCGGTAATCCCACACATGCCATCACCTCAGGTCGCTAGAGGTTGCCGAAATCGTTCGAGGCGTTCCGGCAACCAGGCAAATGGTAAGCGCAAACCACACGATTGGATGGCGGATGATCAGATGTGGCGTTCCGAAGATGACGATCGACACCACCAGCACGAACAGGGCATCGAGCTTCGCACGCCATGCGCATAAAGCCGCCGCGCCGACGATCCAGGCCAGGGCCAGGACCGCAATCAAACCACCTTGAGTGTACAGATCGAGAATCGTGTTGTGAGCCTCGAAAGGCCGGGGCAGAAATTGGCTGTCGCCGACGGGCGGGCGCTCCAGATGCGGGCCAGGACCGAGGCCCAGGGATCCTGACGTTAGGCCCTTGCCCAATGCATCTCCCCAGAGATGGATTCGAAGTGCAGCTGTTTCGGCGGTCGCTTCGCCGCCCTTGTCCTTGGTAAGACTCAAGGCGAACTGTTCGACGCTGCCCGCCTCCGTGACGATGTAAGGCGTCATCGACATGGCCAACGGAAGGAAGCCAATCATCAGCAGGAGGGTAATTTGCCGGGACAGGCTGACCTTGCCGTCACCGGCTGCGAGCCATGTCCGAACCCGCAGCCCAACAAATATCAGGCCGACCAGGACCGTCGTGTAAAGATAGGTATCACTCTTCGTCAGCCTTCCGACATAGATGATCAGGATAAGGCTGCTGAGCCCGGCTAACCTCGCCCACGGCTTGCTTGTGGTCGTCGCAAGATGCAAGGCGAGCGGACCAAAGAGTGCGCAATAGAGCGCGAGCTGGTTGGGGTTCTCTGACCAGCCTCGGAAGCGATCCCAGTACCAGGGATCGACGCCGGATTGGTGGATCCAACCCCATCCAAGTGCCAGCTGAACAATAAAGCATGCATTCGCGATAGCGACCACCCACCAGGCAGCACTGCGCAGACGGCGATCCGCGTCGGGCTCCGCGGCGGCCAGGCAGGTGACGCAGATTAGCAGCAGGTAGGCTACGACATCGTGCATCACCACCGACAGATACAGCACCATGGTCAGATAGCCGACGATGGTGCCAATACTCAGAGCGAGCGTGATGATCAGCCAGAAGCCAGCAACACGAATCAGGGCGGGCCTGACGACCAAGTGACCGCCGGCGAGCACCCGCCCGATCGACAGCATGATCCAAAGCGCGAGAAACAATTCGCCATAGCCGAAGGGCAAGCCCGGAACTGAGAGCTGCGCCGCATACGACATGGCCACGCCGCAGGCCAGGATCGCGTCCCGGATCATCGGCGCGCTCCGCCCGATCCGCGGTTTGCAGCAGGCTCTTCAAGCAACACCGGCGATGCCGGCCGAGCGAAGCCGCCCCGGGATTTGGCACTAAGGACATTGTCGTAGAGATCGCAATATTGCTCGACCACCCAGGGTAGCGAGAACTGCGTCCGGACGAGCTCGACAGAGCGAGCGCCCATGGTCGTTCCCTTCCGGCGGTCGGACAGGACCTCTATAATTCGAGAGGCAAGGCTATTCGCATCGTGCGGGGGGACGAGATGGCCGTTCCATCCGTCCTCGACCACCTCATTGCAACCAGGCATCATCGAGGCGACGATAGGCAATCCTGCGAGCCCTGCCTCCAGCAGGACGCGCGGAATCCCTTCTCGGTATTGTGTTGGAAAGGCGAACAGATCGGCCATGCCAAGAAGGGCAGGAACGTCGCGTCGTGGACCCAATGCGATGACATGCGGCACATGTCGATCGATCTCCGCCTTGTCCACTGCAAACGGGCCCTCGGATTCCAATGGCCCGACAAGCACGAAACGGGCATTGGGCCTTTCCGACAGGATGCGAGGGACTGCCTTGAGGAGTGTCGGGATGCCTTTCTGGCGCGTTAGCCGGCCGACAAAAATCACGATCTCGGCGGATTGGAGCCCAAACTCTTCGCGCATTTTCATCGCCGACGGGGCAAGATGCCTTGCCATGGCGAACGCATCGACGTCGATTCCAGAACTGCGGATCACTCGTCCGCTGCCGCGTCCGATCAGTCGGTAACGTTCAAAGAATGCCTGATCGTCCCGATTCTGGAACACCGTAGCCGCCGTCCATAACGACGAAAGCCATTGCAGTCCGCAAAAGATTGGGCGCAGGGCAAGGGCGCGCGGTTCCAGGGACGAGAACGTCCAGCCCAGACCATTGATTGTGCGCACGACTGGAACGCTCCCGCGCACCGCAAGTGGCGTCACCAGGTTGGGCTTGGTGTCGAAGCTTTGGATAATGTCCGGCCGGAGTTCCGCCATCAGCTTTCGAATGGTGCTGATGGCGGCCCATTCTCCGCTGCTGCTGGAAAATCGGTCGAAACCGTAGCTGCGATGCGGAATGCCATGCCGCAGGAATGCGGCTTCACCGCCGCTCGACACCGCAGTAACCCGGAATCCTTTCTCTCGCAGCGACATCAGGAACGGAATTCGCAGGGCATGATCCTCGCCTCCGACACACACGAGATGCGGATTCATCCTGCGTCTCCTGACCGTTCGCTGTAGCCCGATCGCGCGAAGTGGCCGGCCCTTGAATTTGCTTTCATGGTGTTGGTTTCGCTACCCATCTCGCCCAAGGTCACGGTAGGGGCAGGTCTTGCCACTGTCCTCGTCTGTTTAAATGACGCAAACCCTGTCCCGGCAACGGGCCGCCGTACCCAGCCGGTTCAGGTCGCCGCGCGCTGCATCAAAGAAGTCGCCGCTGCCCCGGGTGCCGAGCGCAGAGTGGTCCACTGACAAACGGCTCGCGCTCCGCGGCACACTTTCCTGTCATTGCTGGCTGTCGTCGGAAAGCCGCCTACTTTAGCGCGGCTCCCATCATCGTCTGGATGCGCGAAGTTTGACCACGCGGGAGGTGATCGTGCGTGCCTCCGAGGCTAGCAGGATTGGAATGCCGTCGCGAACCGGATAGGCAAGTCCTGCGCTCTTCGAAACGAGTTCATCGCGGTCCGAATCCCAGGCAAGTGAGCCCTTGGTCATTGGGCATACCAACCATTCTAACAACTCAGGGTTGAAAGAGGCATTCTCTTCGGCTCGCTTGTCCGTATCCATCTGCTATTCCTTTCTCGGCCGTGACATCAACAGTGAACTCCGGCGCGAGCGCCCTTCGCGATACAAGCCGTCACCCGACGTCATCGCTGTAATTCGTAGGATTCCGGCAAGTGTCATAAGCCTTGCAAACTGCACAATCACGCTAGGTGCAGGCTTGGCCACTGTCGTCGTCCGTTTGAATGAATCGACATTGAACGGAGCCGTATGGCGGCGAAGCTGAACGTGAGGCGGGTAAAAGCGTGAATGGAGCAAGCACGATCGGCGCCATAGGTGACCGGAAGGTTTCGTTATTGAAGACCGCTCGCGGCTAATGCTCTCGAGCCAGTGTCTGATCCTTCCGGCCAGTCAATACGGGCGACGAAATCGTAAACCGGGCCGCCGGGTACTCCCCAATTGCTTGACCAGATCACCTGTGAACCGTCCGGGGACGGCGAGGCGTGGGTCTCACTCCAGTAGTCAAATGGAACATTGTTCGTCTGCACAATGCGCCGGACCTCTCCGCTGCCGTCGATGCGCAGCGCGATGACTTCCCGCGCATATGGCGCCCAAGCCGGATATTTCGATACTTCGTCCGGATTGCCCGAATAGCTAAGGAATACCCAACCGGGCCTGTCCAGCGACCTGAGCGATGCATGCTGTGCTTCACCATATCTCATGAGCGAGGTGACTTTCCCATCTGACAGCCTTCGCTTGATCACCTGGAATTTGTCCGGATCGGACTTACTGATCCCCACATAGATTTCGCTGCCGTCGGCATCGACGGTCATGTCGCCATGGCCAGGCCGATGATGCTCAGTCCATGTCTGGCGCAGAACGCCGTCAACAGAAAAGATGAACGTCTGTTCAGTGTCGTCTTTCAGGCTCTGAATACATAAGATGTTGACGCCCAGCGGCGAGATTGAGCAGGCGTTGTTGGCGCCGACAAGCTGTGCGAGATCGATTTCCGGAAATTTCCGCCGCTGTTTGAGATCGTAGGCAAAGACCACCGCTTTGCCGTCCCGGCGAAGCGCGCGTACGGCAATACGGCTGCCGTCACGGCTTGGATTGCCCTTATATGGCCCGAACTGGAGATTGCTACTGTCAGTCGAAACAAACAGGACCTCCTCATGATTGGTGCGTGGCGCCCAGGTCGAGATTTTCCGGCCACCGACGCAGATCATCAGGTCGGGATCGTGAGGATGCCATTCGCATTCGATCGATCGATCACGGCGAAAAAGCGGGGCGTAGGTGCGCCCATCCAGGAAGCATAAGCCGCCGCAGCCGTTGCTGATGACAAGAAGGCTCTGATCCGAATTCCAGGCCTGGGCGCTCGAATAGCGGTGGCTGCAATATTTGCTCCCGCATGCGATGCCGGCGCCGAGGATTCCGGGTTTGGTTATTCGGGTGAAAGTTGTGCCAAATGCCGCATCCTTCGCGGCATGCAGGTAATCCGGCAGGTCCATGGCTACCGGCGCGACGAACTTTGTCGATGCGACGTCCTCTCCACTCACCGCCCCGTGGATAACTATGGATATCGCGCTGACAGCAGCTAACGTCAACGCCAAGGCAGTCTGGTAGCGAGAAAAGCGCATGTCATGTCAACTCGCGCGGTTCCTTTTCAATAATTTGATTCCATATTATTGGATATCTTCCTGTCGACGCTTCAAAACCGCCATCTCTCTAAGCTTCAACTCTTTTAAATTTCGCCCGCGCCGCGCCGAACTTGTCGATTACTCCACGCGCTATCATTTCTGTGGCGGCTGTGAGCCCGTTCGAATCTAAACTTTCGACGCAAGTTGTTGGCACCGGAAACGATCCAAGTTGTTCCTCAATGAGATTAACGTGGTCAATATGATCAAGACTGCTCTGCAGATCGACTTCGAGGAACTTCTGAATGATACCGAGGTTACGCCGGCGTTCCTTCAGACGGACCTCTAGAATTTCTCTTGGCGCCTGCAATCGGACAAGCAGATCCGGTTTGGGTAGAAGCTCAAGCGCGCGCGACACCCTTTCACGATCCGTTATGCCGCTGAACAAAACCAGTGAACATACGAATTGCACCATACCCTGGTCAAAAATTGAGATCGTGTCATTGGACGCTATTGCCGCGCGCCAAGCTTGAAGAAGAGCTTCAAGGTGCCAGTTCAGGCGAGCCGCCCACAGCTCATTCTTGGGTGGAAGAATCTTAAGCACTTCTGCACCGAGAGAACGCTGTCCGATCCACTTTGAATGCAAGCCGGAGACCAGTTTGAAGGCGGCCCTTCTAACCGGATGTCGGCGGTCACCGGTCTGCAAAACAACACAGTAGCCCTGAGCTCGCAAAACGTGCACCAGCTCGGACGCTAACGTCGTCTTACCAGCACCGGACGGCCCAAATAGCTCCAAGATCATCTTTCAATCCAGACTGAGGGAAGCCTACTGGCAGTGACGTCATGTCCATTTGCTGAAGCGAACGCCCATCTCTTCCTGGGATGTCTAGCCGACGAGCCAGGAATCCGCGCCATCCGTATGAATGACGGTGTGGTCACGTTAGGATATCGACGGACGCCAAAATCGTGAACGGAAGGAGTGCGTTTCGGTCACTATCCTTCCGGATTGCCTTCCGTCCGTTTACCGTTCCGTCTCCGACAGGGGTGTGCAGTAGCCCTATTCCCCAGCACACTTCCGCGGGGGCGCGGCAGTCATGAGTTCGCCATGTCTCATCCGTTCGAGGGATGCGAGACACCCAGCCTTCTGGAAACCTTCTCTGTGATGGACGCAGCCAACTGGCCGTTTATCCCCTCTATCGCCAATAGGGCAGCTTGGTCGGCTATCCAATGAACGTGTCGGACAAAAATCTTCGATCTCATCTGCAGGAGAAATCGTATGAAAGCAGGCATATGAGCGAGAACCTCGAGGCACATCAGACGGCAGCGGCAAATACGGTTATACCTGCCAATTACAACGCCAAGGTCGCGGCAGTCGCGGCCTATGAGCTCCCGACAAAACAGAGATACCAAGATCCGAGTTTTGCGAGCTGGTACCTGAACGGCTATACAGGCCGGTTGAAGCTGTCCACCGTTGCGTCATACGTCATTGCGCGACGGGAGCAACGCTGCATCGCCAAGGCGCTGGAGAGGTGCAGCCCGCCTCCGTCTCAGGTGCTCGATATCCCATGCGGAACCGGGAAGCTGGCCGGCGTGCTGGGCCAGCATGATTGTCAGGTGCTGGCTGCAGACATTTCAATGGAAATGATGGCCTTGGCTAAATCAGCATATGAAGGTCAATCCGGATTTCGGGGATTCATCCGATGTGACGTGACGCAGCTGCCGTTCGCCGACGAAAGCTTTGATACGGTGGTCTGTCTTCGCCTCATTCACCTTATCCCGCCACATCTCAGGCGCGACATTATCATTGAGCTCGCGCGCGTTGCCAGCCGTCGCCTGATCGTATCCTACGGCCTTGGCACCCGCCTCCAGAGAATACGGCTAAGGCTGCGAAAGATGATCACCGGAAGGATGTCGGCGCCTCATCCCGTCAATCTCACCGTTGCACGACAGGATTTCGCGGCGGCGGGGCTCAAGCTGGTACGCTCTTTTAGCGTCCTGCGGTTCCTGTCCTGCGAGCAGCTGTTCGTACTTGAGAAGGTAAAGGCTTGACCTGCCGCCGGTTTGCAGTCTTCGCGTTAGCACTGGTACTGCGGATCAGGCCGCTGATGGTTGTCAAAAGCTGAAACGGCTGCGGGAGGTAGCTGTGGAACCGGCAGGCAAGGCCATTCCGGCGCGCATGGCATCACTCGACCTGCTGCGCCTGGCTGCAGCCCTCGCGGTCGTGCTCTATCATTATCTTTTTGGCGGCGCGATCGCCGGAAGTCTCGATGTGGAATATCCTGCCGCAGCACCTTACGCCATCTATGGTTATCTCGGCGTCAATCTGTTTTTCCTGATCAGCGGTTTCGTCATCGCGTGGTCGGCCGAAGGTCGAACCTGGCAAGAATTCGCGGTCGCCCGCTTCGCCCGGCTTTATCCAGGATTCCTCGTCTGCATGACCGCGACGTTTGTTTTTCTCGTCGTCGCCAAAGACCAGCGTTTCCCGACTGATGTTGCAACCTATATAGCCAATCTCTCCATGTTCGCTCGCCTCTTCGGCAGACCATCCATGGATGGCGCCTATTGGTCGATCATGCTCGAGATCCTGTTCTACGGCTGGGTTGCGGTGCTGATCTTTGCAGGTGCCTTTCAGCGCTGGAAAATACCCATCGCTGCCATCTGGCTCGCAATTTCGGCAAGCAACGAGTTCTTCTTTGGAAACATGGCGATACGCATTCTTTTTATTACAAACTATGCGCCTTTGTTTGCCGCCGGCATCCTCGCGGAAGACATCGTTGCAAGGGGTCGTTCGCCGGCTGCGTTCCTGCTTCTTGCCGTCGCGTTCCTGGTGTCTTGCCAGACCATAATGTTCTCTCACAACTGGATGCAGGAGCACTTTGGGGCAGCCATTTCGTATCCTGCCCTCCTCGTTGCCAATATAGTGGTCTACGGAGTCTTCGCTGGCGCGATACTGCTCCGCTCCATGATTGCTCCATCCAAGACCGTCATGATGCTCGGAGGGTTGACTTATCCGCTGTATCTTTTGCATCAGTACATTGGCTATATTTCGCTTAACGCGCTGGCGCCGCATATCGGCAAGGACGCCGCATTCGCCGCTGTATTGGCCGGGGTCCTCCTTGCCTCTTTTCTCGTCTGGCGCTTCATCGAGACGCCGGTCCGCAAGCCGCTCGTCCGCGCCCTGATGTCCGGGATATATCGCCTTGCGCCAGCCTCGCAGCCAATCCGGCCAGCCTCTTCCGCACGAACATGATGATCGCAAGCTCTCGGCGGGTGTCCCAGAAAGATTCGCGTTAATCGCGAAACACCGGAGCATCTGGGCTTGGCACGGCTGTACTGCACACTGGATGCGTCCCGCTTCCGATTTCGTTGACGGCTCAGCCGATACCCCAGCACCTGGCATGACGAGGCCCTTCTTCAAGATAGACCGGAGCTTCAAGAGCAGCGATGCGCGCCCCAGATAGCGCACGCCAGGTCCGACACATGGCGCGAGACTCTCTTGCGACCTGACACCCATCGAAGGGCTTATCAGCGAGAACGTCGCGATGTGTATCAACTTACGATCAAAGATTCTCACACCGAGTGCCGGTATGTGATTTGGCGCTAATATACGCTGTCTGTAGGTAGGGCGCTGTCGAAACAGAAAAAGGAATATTGGATGACAACTCTGCATTACACGTCAGGCGGATCAGGCACGGAAATTGCTCAAGCCGGATTCAACCTGGCTGACGTTTCATCCGTTGACCAGCTCAATGCGCTGCCGGACGGTATGAAAGGCTTGGTCTATCTGAACGAAACCGACGGAGTAACCCAATCGTTTATCGACAAGGTCACGCCCTTCATCGGCAATCCTAAGCTGTTCGGCTTCTTCCTTGTCGACGAGCCGGATCCCACCGGCCAATGGGGCACTTATGCCTCTGCCGCAAATCTGAAGGCAGAATCCGACTGGATTCATTCCAATGTGCCGGACGGCAAGACCTACATCACAATGATGAGCTTGGGAACGTCGGCGAATCCGGATTTTTCGGGCACGTACAATCCCGCCAATACGGGTATCGATTACTACGGCGTGGATGTCTATCCTGTCCGCACGGATGGCGCGGTCGACTACAACATGATCGACAAATTCGTCGCCGCCGCTCAGGCGTCGGGCATCCCGACGAGCAAGATCGTTCCAGGCTACCAGACGTTTGGAGGCGGCGACTATAACACCGACATGGGTGGCAAATATGTCGTGCCCACCGCCGCCCAGATGGAAACCATGATGGACCACTGGGCCAAGCTGGTTCCGTCACCCGCCTTCGAGTACGCATACGCCTGGGGTTCGCAGCGCGGCGACACCGCGCTTGAAAGCTCCCCGGAACTGCAGGCCGTTTTCCGGCAACACAATCTCAGCACTGCCGGGACTGCTCCTTCCGAAGCTGCGGCCACTGATCCCATTTCCACGGCGACGGTCCCTTCCGAGGCCACCACCGGCGGCAACACCTCGACTGCCACCGCCCCGGCCGAGGCCACCACTGGCGGCAGCACCTCGACTGCGACCGCCCCTACCGAGGCCACCACCGGCGGCAGCACCTCGACCGCCACCGCCCCTTCCGAGGCCACCTCCAGCGGCAGCACCTCGACCGCCACCGCCCCTTCCGAGGCCACCTCCAGCGGCAGCACCTCGACCGCCACAGCCCCGGCCGAGACCACCTCCAGCGGCAGCACCTCGACCGCAACCGCCCCTTCCGAAGCCACCACCAGCGATGGCAGCCATGGCAAGAGCGCGTTTTCGCACCTCCTCGCCGGCAATGGTAGTTCGACTGATACCGCCGCCTCTGGCGCTATCACCAGCGATGGCAGCCACAGCAAGACCGCGCTGTCGCAACTCCTCGCCAGCGACGGCAGTTCGACTGTCACCGCCGCCTCCGGCGCTACCACCAGCGATGGCAGCCATGGCAAGAGCGCGTTTTCGCACCTCCTCTCTGGCAATGGTAGTTCGACTGATTCCGCCGCCTCTGGCGCTATCACCAGCGATGGCAGCCACAGCAAGACCGCGCTTTCGCAATTCCTTGCTGGCAATAGCAGTTCGACTGCTACCGCCGCCACCACCGGCGATGACAGTCATGGTAAGACCGCGCGGTCGCACCTCTTCGCCACCGACGGCAGTTCGACTGACACCACCCACGACAATGCCGGCGACAAGGTAAGCGAGGGCAGCAGCGTTGACCGCATATTGGCCTCGTTGAGCCATTCTCTTTCGGCCGGCTCGGAGCTTCTCCCGACCAACGATCCATCCGACAAGACGGCAACCAGCCTGATCCGCCACGGGTTCGCGCAAACCGTCCAGCCCGATGAAAGTGTCGGCGCCCAGGCAAAGAACGGCGCTGCCGCCGAAATCATGTCTAGCCACGGAGGCAACGATGCCTTCGATTTCAGCAAGCTTCAGGACAAGCTCCACCTCGATCAAGCCGCTCTTACCGAGCTTAAGTCGGGCGGGCTTTCATTGCATACTTCCCCTGCTGGTACGGCCACGGATGATGGTTCCCACCACATCATCTTTGACAGCTCAACCGGGTCGCTCTCGATCGACAGCGACGCGGTCGGCGGCGCAGCTCAAGCGCAGTTCGCTACCCATCTCCCGTTGCAGCATCACTCTTTGATCTGAAAACCAGAGCGGCGGACCTTCAACTGGAGCGGTCCGCCGCTCCGTCCTTATTCAATTGCGCCACGGAAGCTTGATCAAGGAAGATGCGATATCGGCTGACATCCGACAGATCGAAGCTGGCCGGCATATCGCCAATGCGAATTTCGGCGCCGCCACACCCTAAGCGGTCTCGGCAATTTTCAGCACGGCGTCGATTTCGGCCATCACCGCTGCCGGCAGCGGCCCTTTTTCCAGCGCACCGAGATTGTCCGCGACCTGCTCGGGCCGCGTGAAGCCGGGAACCGGCAGGGCGATTGCCGACTTGGCAAGGATCCAGCCGAGCGCGCCCTGCGCAAGCGTGCGTCCGCCCGAGGTGAGCAGGTCGCGGATTGCCGAGAGCCTTGACAGATAGTGCGGGTTGGCGGCGCCATCCCTGAAAAACACCATCCATTCGGCATTCCCGCCGCGCACATCGTTGGTGGGCAGCCGCATAGCCGGCGTGTATTTGCCGGTGAGCAGCCCCATTGCCAGCGGCAGCCGGCTAAACGAGACGAGGTTCTCGCGCGCCGCAACGGCCATCAGCTCGTTCGCCGGGGTAAACACATTGAAGTCGTTCTCTACGGCGACGAACCCCTCGCGCGGCGCGTAGGCGGCAAGCCGTTCGCGGTGATCCGTGCTCCAGCCGAAGCCGCCGATCTTGCCCTCCTGGCGCAACAGGCCGAGCGTATCGAACACCTCGCCGGCGCGCTCGATCGGATACTCGTTGATATGTAGCAGCACGACGTCGATACAATCGCGCTGCAAGCGCTGCCGCGAATTGTCGATCGATGTCCGGATCGCCGCGGCAGAGGCATCCTCGGGTGCGATCTTGCGCGTTTGGGGATCGCCGAAATAGCCGACCTTGGTGACGATGACGGCTTCGTCCTTATTCTTCAACGCCCGCCCGAGGATCAGTTCGGCATTGCCGGCGCCATAGGCGGCAGCCGTGTCGAACACCCGCGCGCCGATCTCATAGGCCATCGTCAGCGCGGCTTGCGACCTGACATCGTCGACCTCACCATAGATGGTTGCCATGTCACGCCAGCGCGCGGCGCCACCCGCCGCCCAGGTGCCGATGCCGATGCGCGGTACCGAGCGGCCATCCCAAAGCTCGATCATCTGCATGCCCGCCTCCTCAACGACGCAGGCTGGCATGGCGGGCACGCTCGCGGATCTCTTCGCGAGAAATGCCGGCATCCGCCAGTGTGCTGTCCCGGGCCTGCCTCAAGCTCGCGAGCGTCTGGCGATAGGCAATCCAGCGGGCGAAACGGTATCGAAGTTCATCCAACATGATCGTCTCCTTTGGCCTGCGCGCCTGGGTTGGTCGGAAGCGCAAAACATCTGCGCCAATCGCATGCGCAATCGAAAGGGTTGAGGTCGCTTTTTGGCGAGCGGAGGCGCTTGTCACGTCCCGCCAGGCGGGATTGTCCAACACCTCCAACGCCTCCATACTTGCGCATGATGCCCGCTTCGCGCTACAGCCACGGTCGCAAGGAGTTTTTCATTTCTGCAAAATGGATATCGGCTGGGACGATCTGAGGTTGTTTCTCGACGTTGCGCGGCTGGGTGGCTTGAGCGCAGCGACGGGAACCACGCGCCTCAGCGCAGCCACCCTTGGACGACGCGTCACCGCGCTCGAAAAGCAGATCGGCGAACCTCTGTTCGTGCGCCGGCAGACCGGCTATCGGCTGACCCCGGTCGGCGAAGAACTGCTGCGGCGCGCCGAAGACGTCGAGGCGGCAATGCAGTCGCTGACCCGCTGGCGCGAGGGAAACCTGCCCGACCGCATTGTCCGCGTCTCGGCCGGGCCATGGACCTCGGCGTTCGTTTCCGCTCATATCGGCGATATCTGGACGGTCGATGACGGCATAAGGGTGGAACTCGTGACCACTACCGACCGGGTCGACATCGGCCGCCGTGCCGCCGACATCGGCATCCGCAGCGAGCGTCCGACCGAGCAGTGGCTGGCTGGCCGTCAGAGCGGCAAGGTCGCCCACGCCATTTATTCCGGACGTCACCTGATCAACGGCATCGCCGCCGGATTGTTCGTCGGCGTCACCGGCGAAGGCGCCAACATTGCCTCGGCGCGCTGGCTGCAAGCCCATCACGGCGACCGCATCGCCGTACGCGGCAACAATACCCATTCGGTTCGCGAACTGGTGGCCGCCGGCGCCGGGCTTTCGGTCTTTCCGTGCTTCGTCGGTGACAGCGATCCGCGGCTGGTTCGCGTTGCTCAGCCTATCCCCGAACTTGAAACCGACCAATGGATCGTCACCCATCACGAGGAACGTCACTCCCCGCCGGTACGGAAAGTCGCCGACCGGATCGCTGCCGTGATGCGGGCGCACCAGCCGCTGTTTCGCGGCGAGACGCCGATCCGGTAAGCCTCAGGCGTCGATCGGCCGCCGGCGGATCAAGAATCAGATATTTTGGTAGGCCGAACGATGGTGCCGCCGCCGTTGAGGACGCCGGAGTGCGGCGCGCTGCTCGTCGAGATCCTTGCCTTGGGCGAAGAGAGCGGTATAAACCGAGCCGCCTATCCGGTCACTCGTCCTTCTGCGGGCTCATAGCCGTATGCTTCGCCCTTGCGCACCACGCGGCCGATGCCCGGCCAGCCAAGGTGCGCGCCGCCGATCCACGTCCCTGCCTCGGCCGCGTCACTGAGAACCTTTAGGCGGGTTGTGCGCGCGGTCAGCTGATCGTCGTCATAGCCCCAACTGAACGCGGGATTGCCGAACTGCAAGGCCGGCACATGAACGACGTCCCCGAAGAATAGGAAACGGTCCTCGTCCGTGTCGAACCCGTAGCCGGTATGACCGGCAGCATGACCGGGCAAGGCGACCGCCCTCAATCGGTCACCCACCTTGTCGCCATTCTGGACAGGCTTCAGCAGGGGCCGGAACTGCGCAAGGTCCGCGTAAGCGAAAAAGCTCTGCACAGCCGCCTCGGGAATAATAATCGCCTTCAAGTTTGGAAAGAGCACTCGGCCGTCGGGGGTCAAAAGTCCGTGCACATGATCCTGATGGGCGTGGGTGAGCGCCAAGACCGTGATCGAAGCCGGGTCGATCTTGGCTTCCGCCATGGCCTGCTCAAGACGCCCCACTGTTGGGGCCCACCCCCCTCCTCCGCTGTCGATGAGAACGCCGTCAACGCCTGGACCTGCAAGGGCGAAGCAATTGACAGACAGGCGAAGCGCCCCTGCCTGCACAGCTTGCGGCACCGGATTATCCTGCGGGTCCCGCAGAAGGTCCGCCGGCATCTCGACGTAACCGTCCGAGAGCGACCAGACGCGCCACCTTCCCGACGTGCTGCTGAGCACGTTGCTGGTTTGCGATGTCACGATCATCAGGCCACCTGCCGCAAACGAAAATGGAGGATAGGTTCGATTGTCACTATTTGGCTCTCTGCATACTCTGCGCAAAAGCGTGGGGAAATCGATGAAGATCAATGCGGAAAGCACCCGATCTCGATAGGCCATCGGAAGATGATCGTTGACGGATCTGCTAGCTTCGCGACGATGCCAGCTCTTATTGCATGCCCATGTAGATTCCTCTCTTCGTAAGCTCGTCAATCATCTGATTTATGCGCTTTCGGTGTGTTTCCGGGTGACGGGCGCGCGCGATCCAATGCAAGTAATCATTGCGCTGATAGGGAGGCCGTTGCTTGAAAGCATGCATCAGATTTGCGGCCTCGAGCTCTGCACGCAAACTGTCGGGCATTTTAGCCAACGGACGTTTCAGCAACTCACGCTCCGCCATTCGAATCCTGATGCTGGAATAGATCACAAGTCAGCCGTCGCGCCTGCGAGACCGCAGCCGGCCTGGCGACAGCCCTTTCAATCGGGTCACGACGCGATTCATATGGGCCTGGTGAGTGAAACCCGCGTGCTGAGCAATCTCGGCCAGCGGCAGATCGCTATTTTCCAAAAGCTCGACCGCGCGATCAACGCGGCGGCGTAAAATGAATTGATGTACCGGCAATTGCGTCGCCTCGCGAAAGGCGGCGGTGAAGGCGCGTCGTGGCATTCCCGCGATTCCGGCAAGATGGTCGATCGACACCCCCTTTTCCAGATCGCCGTCAATCGTAGCGAGGACCCGGTCGAACCGCTGCGAGGTTAGGACCGGAGATTTCTGCCGCCGCTGACGTGCATGCCCGAGACGGAGCAGGTTCGCGAAAACCAGGCCCAGCGTCCATTCGCGGATGACGGGGTTGGCTGGCGGGTCGCCTTCGAGGCGTCGGCACAACTCGGCCACCAGCGAATCGCGTACCGGTCGATCGGTCAGGATCACCAGATCCTCGAGCGTCCCGGCTGCGGATACCAGGAGCCTTGACGCCAGCGCGGAGTCAACGGTGATCATCGTCAGCTCGCGCGGCTCCTCGATCTTGAACCGCGTGGCACGCTCGGGAAGGCTGAGCAGCAGGTCGCCGGGGCGGGTGAAGACGCGCCGCAGCCCGCGGCCAAGATCGATCTCTGCATAGGATGAACCGCTGCGAATCACACGCAGCTGAACGACTCCGGCCGGCGCATGGCGATAGTCGCCGGCAGGAAAGAACAATCTCTTTGCACTTGCGGCGGTCACCATCGTTGTACCGGGCGTCCGGACGCAAGTTCCTCCAGGACTTCGATGATCGATCGCCGCATCCTCGATCCTTGACGCCTACACTTTTGCCCGTTTGACCGGTCCACCAGGGGCATCATTTGCCAAGGCAGTCAGTTCACCAATCCGGGGCACAAAGATGTTGTGCAGTGTCTGGGTCATAATGGTCATTTCACGCTGAATTTGCAGTTCCTGTGCGGCGGGAAACAGTGTGCCCTGCAAGAAGAGTTCCAGGCCTGCCTTGTCGTCCCATATCTCGATGATGCGATAGCCATCGTCGGTGGCATGCGAGATGTGCTGGTAGATGCCACCAGCGGGCCGTTTCTCCACGCCGACCCGATCGAGGATGCGGCTATAATCTTCCGCCGTCAGGCCGGCAATATCAAGTGTCGTCACCACGGCCATGGTTCATCCTCGCTGCTGATTGTGGTTGTTTGAAATGAAGTTCTTGGACGACCCCGGATCCTACTGGGCCGATGTCGTTTGGCATCGCCGTCCTGACGGCGAGTTTGACTCCCGAACTTCACCGACAGGAGCGATCTTTGGTCCTCAGCCACCGAGCGCCTCGATGACAAGACGGGCGGTCGCCGCTCCGGAGAAGTTCTGCTGGCCGGTGATCAAATTGCCGTCGCGCACGGCAAAATCGCGCCACAGCCCGGCCTGAACATAGTTCGCGCCGAGCGCACGCATCTCATCCTCGATCCGCCATGGCATCAGATGCTTACCGTGCGGCAGCGCGCCCATTTCCCAGACGGCATTGTCGGCGAAATCTTCCTCGACATTGGCGAACCCCGTAACAGTGCGCCCTTTGGCCAGCAGCTCGCCGGTTGAGAGGCGCGCGTAGCGCAGCAGCGCGACGCCATGACACAAGGCGGCCGCAACCTTGCCGGCCGCGAAAAAGGCGACGAACAGCCGCTGCAACTCAGTTGCGCCTTCGAAGGTGAACATCGGCGCCTGGCCGCCAGCGACGACGATCGCGTCGAACGCGTCGACCGACAGCTCCGCGATGGACCGGGTCGTCTCCACCAGCGTCACCAGTTTCGGCGTCGACAGGAAACCGAGCGAAATCAGATCCGTATCCGAATAGCCGGACGGATCACGCGGGTCGCTCAAGGCATCCGCCTCGCATTTGCCGCCCTCAGGCGAGAAGATCGCGACTTCGTATCCGCGCTCCGTGAAGGCGAGCCAGGGATGAGTTAACTCGCTCCACCAAAATCCGACCGGCCAGCCTGTGGTGGTTGACACAGCCGGGTTTGAAAGGACCATCGCGACCCGCTTTGGACGCAGCGGGTCGAGCGGGTTGGGATCGCGGACCGACATGCGTGATATCAGGCCGGAATGGGAGCGTTGGGGCGCAAAAACGCGTCCTCGACCAGCGGCGGCAGCTCCTCCAACCTAGGCGCGAAGATGTTGTAGAGCGGTTCGATCGTCACCTTCATCTCTCGGTTTAAGCCGATCGCCGCCGCCGCCGGCGCCAACCGCGCCTGCATGAATGCCTCGAATCCCTCGCGATGATCCCACACCTCGATGACGCGATAGCCGCCCTCAATCGGTGCGGTCAAATGCAGATAGATCCCCGGTTCGGGTCGGAGCTCTACGCCCATTTCATCAAGGATTGCGCGGTACTCCTTCGGTGTGATTCCGAGGACGTCGATCGTAGTGATATAAGCCATGACTGGTCCTTATTCTTGGCGATGGCAGGCACTTGGTCAAACGAGATTTGCCCAAATCGTCTTGTATTGGGTGTAGCTTTCCCACGCCTCGCGGCCCTGCTCGCGGCCATAGCCGCTCATCTTGAAGCCTCCGAACGGCGCATTGGGGTGGTACTTGTGCCAGCAGTTCAGCCAGACCGTGCCTGCCTTGATCCGGTCGGCAAGACGTAAGGCACGGCCGAGATCGCCCGTCTGGATGCCCGAGGCGAGCCCGTAACTCGTATCGTTGGCGATCCGGATCGCGTCCTCCTCGTTGTCGAATGGAATCACCGGCAGGACGGGGCCGAAAATCTCTTCGCGCGATATCCTTAGGTCATTGGTCGCATCGGCGAAGATGGTCGGTTCGATGAAAAGGCCCTTGCCATTGACCTTGCGGGTGCCGCCGCCCGCGGCCAGTCGCGCGGTGTGCTTGCCCTCTTCGACATAGCTCAAGACCTTGTCATACTCGCCGCGCGACGCGATCGGCCCGATCATCGTCGCAGGGTCCAGCGGATCGCCGAGCGTCGCCGACTTCGCCATGGCGCTCAGCTTCTCGACCACCTCGTCATAGCAGGCGCGTTCGACCAGCAGGCGCGATCCGGCCACGCAGACTTCGCCCTTGTTCCAGAAGATGCCCCAGAAGGCTGCCTGTATCGCGGCATCGATATCGGCATCGGCGAAAACGATATTGGGACTCTTGCCGCCGAGCTCCATGGTCAGGTGTTTCATCGTCCCGGCACCGTTGCGCATGATGCCCTGGCCGACGGCGGTCGATCCGGTAAAGGCGATCTTGTCGACGCGGGCATCGTTGACCAGCGCGTCGCCGATGGTGCCGCCCGGGCCGGTGACGAGATTGTAGACGCCCGGCGGCACGCCCGCGTCGAGGATGACTTGCGCCAAGGCGAGGGCCGTCAGGGGCGTGTCGGTCGCAGGCTTGTGAACGACCGTGTTACCCGCCGCGAGTGCCGGCGCGATCTTCGAACAGGACAGCGCGAGGGGAAAATTGAACGGGGTGATCGCAGCGACCACGCCGAGCGGCTCGCGCCGCGTCAGGATCCTGATATTTGGTTCGTAGCTTGTACGATAGGCGCCGTCCATCGCGCTCATGGCGAGCCCGCCATGAAAGCGGAACAGTCCTGAGCAGTGCGGCATGATGATATCGCGGAAATCGCGATAGGGCATACCCATGTCCATCGCCTCGCGCACCGCGAAATCCTCGGCCCGCTCGTCCATCAGATCGGCGATGCGAAACAGGATCTTGGCGCGCTCCTCATGATGCATCCGCGCCCAGGGTCCTTGCTCGAAAGCCCGCTGCGCGGCCGCGACGGCATCGCTCGTGTCGGTGACGTCCGCCTTCGCAATATCGGTGATCGCCGCCTCCGTGGTCGGATCAAAAGTCGTCGAAGTCTCGCCACTGACGGCATCGCGCCATTGACCATCGATCAGCAGACGTCCTACTGGAATCGCCGTGCGCCGCGCGGGTAGATAATCAGTCATGAACCGGTTCCGTGCTGTCGAATGAGATTGAAGGAAATTGTCGGCCCCATCCCGCGCCGATAGGCGAGCTGGACCAATAGCAGCATCATCGGCTCGATCAGGCGCGAGGCCGTGAGATCGCCGACATCGACCGGCATTGTCGGAAGATCGGCGAGAAGCCGGCAAACCGCCGCCTTGGCATCAGCGTCATTGCCGGCGACATAGCTCGTCACCGGATCGCCGTTGAGACGCGGATCATCCCTGTCAAGCAATTCGGCAAAGGTCGGAATGCACTTGACGACAAGCGCGCCCCGCGCGCGCCTCTGAACCTCCTCGCCTACAGACGTCGTAGTGCCTAGCAGCATCGTGGAAAGGTCAGGCGCGACTGCATTGGTATTGTCCCAGACGATCTTTCCCGCCAAATCGCCAAGCGCGTCCATCGCCAACTCGAGAGCCGGCCATGGCGTCGCCAGGGCAATTACGTCGGCCCATCTCGCTACTTCGTCAGGGGCACCGAAGCCAACATGGAGGGTTGCCGCGATTGCGCGCAACTTACCTTCGTCACGACTGAAGCTGAGGCGAATTTCGTGCCCGGCGAGGCCAAGACGTTTCGCCAAGGCCTTTCCGAGCGAGCCTGGTCCGATGATCGCAACTTTCACAACTGCCTCCCGACACGCGATCGGGCTTGGCTAGCATCATTGCAGTCGCGCTTATTTCACGAATTGCCCTTGCACGATCGGGCGCACTCGCCACATGGGTCGGCGCCAATTGGCATCCGGATCCGCCGCGCGCTCACGCCCTCCCCGAACGTGTCCCTACTGGGCGTGTATGTGGGGCACCATAGAGGATGGTGCCATCAGCGGAGGTCCCCAGGGCACAAGGCTCACATTGGTGACACTAGATTTTCTTTGCCTAATCCGTCGGCGTTGCGATGACTTTTGTGGCATCAGCATAACGCGATTGCCTGCAAATCCGGGGAAAGCCGCCTCAGGACGGCTTTCCGGACTGGCACGCCCCTTGCTTCGTCATTCACGTGCAGAGCGTCTAGGGTTCCGGCCGTGTCGATCACGGTGCTGGTCCAAGAGACGCGACCGCTTGAGATGCATTGAGGCATCCGGCGGAACACGGCGGGCCAAAATCCCGGGAGAACCCTGCACGGGTTTGCTGGCGCGAACCTCTCCCGGATGCGCGCTCCGTGAACCCCCCAAACAGACGTTCGGACGCAATCCGGATCGCAAACAGGGGTATGCAATGCTTCGCAAACTGGCCGCAATCATCCTAGCCGCTTCACTCAGCCTTCCCTCCATATCGGCCGCGGAAGCGGCGCCCAAGAAAGACTTCAAGATTTGCTGGTCGATCTATGTCGGATGGATGCCGTGGGGCTATCTTTCCGACAGCGGCATCATGAAGAAGTGGGCCGACAAATACGGCATCAATGTCGAGATCACCCGTATCAACGACTATGTCGAGAGCATCAACCAGTACACCGCCGGCGGCTTTGACGGCTGTTCGATGACCAACATGGATGCGCTTTCGATCCCGGCCGGCGGCGGTGTCGATACGACGGCCTTGATCGTCGGCGACTTCTCCAACGGCAACGACGCGGTCATCCTCAAGGACAAGGCCGCGCTCAAAGACATTGCCGGTCAGAAGGTCAATCTCGTCGAGCTCTCCGTCTCGCATTATCTGCTTGCGCGCGCACTGGACACGGTCGGGCTCGCCGAGAAGGACATCACCGTGGTCAACACCTCCGATGCCGACATGGTCGCCGCCTACGGCACCAGCGATGTCACCTCCGTCGTCACCTGGAATCCGCTGGTCTCGGAAATCGCCGCCATGCCGGGCGCCCACAAGGTATTCGATTCGACTGAGATTCCCGGCGAGATCATCGACATGATGGTCGTCAACACCGCGACGCTGAAGGACAATCCGGCCTTGGGCAAGGCGCTTGTCGGTGCATGGTATGAAGTCATGGCGCTGATGACGTCGGGCACGCCCGAAGGCAAGGCGGCCAAGGAAGAGATGGCCAAGGCGTCGGGGACGGATCTTGCCGGTTTCGACGCTCAGCTTGCATCGACGGCGATGTTCTTCGAGCCGGGCAAGGCGGTCGCATTCACCAACGGCGCCGAACTGCCGAAGACCATGGATCTGGTGCGTAACTTCCTGTTTAGCCACGGCATTCTTGGTACCAACGCGCCGAGCGTCGACGTGATCGGCATGAGCTTCCCCGATGGCTCGACGCTGGGTGACGTCAACAACGTCAAACTGCGCTTCGATCCGGCCTTTATGGCAGAGGCGGCGGGCGGAACGCTCTGACACGGGAGCGCGACATGCTAGCCAGAGGAACCGGCATCGTGCAGGCCGCAACAGGCCCCGAGATCGCGCGCCTGCAACTTAGCAGGCCGAAAGCGCGGCTTCGCCTCATCAACGCGACGGTCTCGCGCGGCGGAGCGTTGCTGCTTGGGACACTGCCGTTTGCCGCCGTGGCGATGGCCTATCTCTTCGCTTCCGCGCAAAGGCTGGCGGTCAATCCCAGCGACAAGCTGCTGCCCTCCCCTGCACAGATGTGGTCGGCCTTTTCAGACCTGGCGACAGTGCCGGACAAGCGCTCCGGCGACCTGATCCTATGGGCCGACACCTATGCCAGCCTGATTAGGCTGTTCGCCGGCGTCGGCGTGGCCACGCTGGTGGCGCTCAGCCTCGGCGTCGCCATAGGTTTCATCCCGCGCGTCAGGGCCTTTCTACTGCCCTTGGTCACAGTTGTCTGCGTCATCCCGCCACTGGCGCTGCTGCCGATCCTGTTCATTGCGCTCGGCCTCGGCGAAACGGCCAAGATCACCTTGATCGCTCTCGGCGTCGCACCGGTCATGGTGCGCGACATCGCCAACCGGGTGATGGAATTGCCGCCGGAGCTCGTCGCCAAGGCACAGACGCTCGGCGGCAACAGCTGGACCATGGTGCTCAGGCTGGTGCTGCCACAGGTCATGCCGCGCCTCATCACTTGCGTACGGCTGGCGCTTGGGCCGGCCTGGCTGTTCCTGATCGCGGCAGAAGCCATCGCCTCCACCGAGGGGCTCGGCTACCGCATCTTCCTCGTTCGTCGCTACCTGTCGATGGACGTCATCCTGCCTTACGTCGCCTGGATCACGCTGCTTGCGGTGATGACCGACTGGCTGCTCGTGCGGCTCTCTCACATCATCTCGCCCTGGGCGCATCCGGTGCGGACCAGATGAGCCGAATCCTCGTCCATGGGCTGGAGAAGAGCTACGGCGACGCCCGTGTGCTGGAACGGGTCAACGTCTCCGCCGAAGCGGGTGAATTCCTGTCGCTGGTTGGCGCCAGCGGTTGTGGAAAATCGACATTCCTGCGCATCCTGCTTGGCCAGGAACAGCAAAGCGGCGGCGTGGTCGTCGTCGGCGACCAGCCAATCGTGCCGGAGCCGACGCCGCAGCGCGGCATCGTCTTCCAGCGCTATTCCGTGTTTCCGCATCTGACCGCGCTGCAGAACTTGCTGCTGGTCGAGGACTTCCGTTCGGGCGGACCGTTCGGCCGCGTCTTCGGCGCCAGGCGCAAAAGCGCCAGGCAAGAAGCCGAAACCATGCTGGAACGGGTAGGGCTTGCCCATGCGCGCGACCTCTATCCGGCTTCGCTGTCGGGTGGCATGCAGCAACGGCTGGCGATCGCGCAGACCTTGCTCGGCCGGCCGCGGATCCTGCTTCTCGACGAGCCGTTCGGCGCGCTCGATCCCGGCATCCGTGCCGAGATGCATGAGCTCCTCACCGAGCTATGGACCGAGCACGGCATGACCGTGGTCATGGTCACCCATGATATCGGCGAGGCATTCAAGCTCGGCACCCGCGTGCTGGTCTTCGACAAGGTGCGCCACGACCCCCAGTTCCCGTCCGCCTATGGCGCGACGATCACCTACGATCTGAAGCTCGACCGCAAGAACCGGGCTTCCGCACGAGACGTGGCCGAAGTGGCCGCGATGGTCGGGACGACCCGACTTGATAGCGCAATCGCGACGACGGCGTCGTGAAGGAGGTTTTCATGCATAGAGATAGTCCAGAACGTCGGCATCGCCGCGCCGGGCTCACCGACCGCCAGCCGCGCCAACGCCTCCACCATCCGAACTTCGAGATCCGCGACATGCAGGGCTGGAAGTCGATCGAGGCGGAAGGAAAGCTACCCGAGGATGGCTGGCGCAAGGAACAGAAATGGGCACTCGACATGGGCCTGCCCGGATCGGATTCGATCATCGACAAGTCGATCCCGACATTCGCGCGAGGCGAGTTGCCGCATTTCGCCGGCATCAACACCTTCCTCAAGGCGCCCTATGTCGAGAACGTCCGCGATGTCGGCAGATATGACGCTGCCGTCATGGGCATTCCTTTCGACAGCGGCACCACCTACCGGCCCGGAACCCGCTTCGGGCCGCAAGGCATGCGCCGCATCTCGGCGCTCTACACGCCTTACAATTACGAGCTCGGTGTCGACCTGCGCGAGCAGATGACGCTCTGCGACGCCGGCGACGTCTTCACCATCCCCGCCAATCTCGAAAAGAGCTTCGACCAGATCACCAAGGGCGTCAGCCATGTCGCCTCGTCCGGCGCGCTGCCGATCATGCTGGGCGGCGACCATTCGATCGGATTTCCGTGCGTGCGCGGCATCGCCGACGTGACCTCCAAGCGCATCGGCATCATCCATTTCGACCGCCACATCGACATCCAGGAAAAGGATCTCGACGAACGTATGCACACGACGCCCTGGTATTGGGCGACAAACCTGCCGAACGTCTCGGCCACCAATCTGGTGCAGCTCGGTATCGGCGGCTGGCAGGTGCCTCGCTACGGCGTGGCCGAGGCGAGAAAGCGCGGAACGAACGTGCTGACGATCTCCGACATTGAACAGATGGGGCTGGAGAAGGCGGCGGAGATCGCGCTCGATCTCGCATGGAAGGACACCGACGCCGTATACATCTCCTTCGATGTCGACAGCATCGATTGCGGTTTTGTGCCTGGCACGGGCTGGCCGGAGCCGGGCGGGTTCCTGCCGCGCGAGGCGCTGAAGCTGCTCGGGCTGGTGTCGGCGCCCGGCATCTGCGGACTGGAAGTGGTCGAGGTGTCGCCGCCCTACGACACGTCAGACATCACGGCGCTGTTTGGCGTGCGGGTGGTCGTCGAGGCGCTCGGTTCGATGGTCGCGCACGGCAATCTCGGCAAACACAAATCCATCATCGACAAGCCGACGAGCTTTTGACCATGCATGAGGATCATCATCACCACAGCCATGACCATAGCGACGGTCACCATCACGGGCCGAACGGTCATCATCACCATCCGCACCCGGTCGGCCACAACGGGCCGGCCGGCAAGCCGTTGCAATGGCAGACACCGCATCTACCGCACCACCATGCGCCCGAACCCGCCGACGCGCGGGCGACGGATCTCGATCTCGTCGAGATCGCGTTTCTCGAAGGGTTTTCGCGGGCGCCCGACCCGTCCAGTTTCCTGCGCCTCGCCGGGATTCCGTTCGTCGGCGAGACCGCCGACGGCGTACGGCTGCATCTCCTGCGCGTCGAGACGCAGGACATGGTCGATGTCGGCGCCGTCATGCCGCTGATCGGCGGCGCCGGCGTCACCTATCACCCGCTGCCCGCGAAACTGACGTCGCGTCGGCGCCGCCTGGCCTTCGTCTACCATAACGGCGAGGCACAAACGCCCCTCGACTTCGGCGAGGCGCGGCTTCTGGCCGACAGGTCCGGCGCCGCACAATTCACCATGCCAGAGCCGGACAATGAGCACCGGCCTTGAACCGATCGCACCTCTATCAAACAGGTCAGGAACCATGAACAAAACGCTTTCATTCTTCGGCAGACTCGCCTTGGCAGCCGCCACAACTCTCATCCCCTCATTGGCCTTCGCCCACAGCGGCGGTTTTCATGCTCACGGGTTTGTAGACGGCCTTCAGCACCCGCTGGCCGGTATGGACCACCTGCTTGCCATGATGGCTGTAGGCATCATTGCCGCTCGCGCCGGCGGCAATGGGATCATCATCGTGCCGTCGTGCTTTGTCTCGGCGATGGTCGCTGGCGCCCTGCTCGGTATCGCCGGCATCGGCCTGCCCTCACTCGAAGCGGGCATAGCGCTATCGCTGGTAGTCTTCGGCGCCATGATGATGCTTGCCAAGCCGTTTCCGCTCGCTGTGGCTGCGTCGCTGACTGCCCTTTTCGCCCTCTTCCACGGCAATGCCCACGGCCTCGAAATTCCCGAGACTGCCAGCGGCATCGCTTACGCGGTTGGCTTCGTGGTCGCCACCTCGGCTCTTCACGCGACCGGCGCGTTGGCCGCCCTGACACTTCGGCGCTGGCCGGGAGCCATCCGCACGGCAGGGGTCGGCACGTCGGTGGTCGGTATGGGGTTGGCGGCACAGATCATCTGACCCGCAGGCATCTGCGATGAACAGGAAGCGAAGGCATGATCAAGCGTCTGACCGTCTGGCTGCGCATCCGAAACATGCTGTACCAGATCCTGAAGACCCGGTCTGAGCGACTCTGATCGCATCCAGGGACCGAGGCTATGCCGCTTGCCGTACGTCTCGCGCGTACGGAGCGGTCCGCCGTGGGTCGCGACTAGGACGCAGCCGGCCGATCTGGACAGCGCCGGTCGGCCGCGTGCATCGATAAGCGCGTGTCGCTCACGGACGAACGCGGATGATCGTCTTCCCCGAGCGTCGCTCGGTCGGGTTGAAGGCGGAAACGGCATCATCGAGGGTCGAGATGTTGCCGATGTTCGTCCGGAGCCGTCCGTCCCGCACCCGCTGGACGATTTCACTCAGTTGAGCACGATCGGACTCGACAACGAAGTCGACTGCCAGGCCATTGGCGGGCTGCGCGTCGGGCGGCCCGACGACGGTCACCAGTGTTCCTCCGGCTCGAACCAGGCCCGCGGATCGCTTCTGTATGTCGCCGCCGATGACATCGAACACCAGATCGACGCCGCCGACGTCTTCCAGGGCGTCGTTCTCGAGGTCGACGAACTCGTTCGCGCCGAAGTCGAGCGCCTTCTGACGGTCGGCTGCGCGTCCGGTGCCAATAACGTAGGCGCCGGCCTCCCGTGCGAGTTGCGTCACCATCGACCCGACTGCGCCGGCCGCACCATGCGCAAGGACGCTCCGCCCGGCCCGAAGGCGGCCATGGTCGAACAGACCCTGCCACGCAGTCAGGCCCGAGATCGGCAAACTTGCGCCTACCGTGAAGTCGACGTCGCCCGGCAGCGGCGCGAGGTTACGTGCCTCCATGGCTACATACTCCGCCAGGGTGCCGTCGCGATACCAATCGGCGAGGCCGAATACCCGCTGGCCCACCGACAGTCCCGTCGTCCCGTAACCGAGGGCGGTGACCACTCCGGCCAGCTCGTGCCCGGGGATCGATGGCGTCCGGTCACGGTCGACGCGATCGGTCCAGGTCGACGGCCACGCCAACTCAGTCGGGACGAATCCCGACGCATGAACCTTAACGACGACGTCGTTTATCGCTGCCTGCGGCTCGGGCCGCTCGGCCAGCTTCATCCCGGCCGTTCCCGCGGCCTGATCCGTCACAACGATTGCCTTCATCGGAATTGTCTCCTCGGTCATTTGTCACGTGGCGATGGCCGGTAGATATGTCCGGCTCTGGTCGTGAAACAGGACCAAGATTGGCGGGAATGATGGTACCATTGCGCCATGGCTGCTGTGCCCATCCATCTCGACCGCGCCGCAAGGACGCCGCTGGCGACGCAGATCTACCGGGCGGTCCGGGACGCCATCGAGGCATCTGCGGCGCATGAAGCGCCTCTACGCGTCTCGGCGGCAAGCCCTGCTTGAGGGCCTCGCGCAGGTCGGGTCGGAGTCGCTGAAAGTCGAAGCCACCGCTGGCTTGGCCGTCATTGTCTCGATAACCGCCTCTCTGTCGGACGTGGAGATCGCCCGCCGCGCCCGCTCGTTCGGCTTGGCTCCGTCGCCCCTCTCTCAATGGTGCGTCCGATCACCCCCGTGGCAGGGGCTCCTGCTCGGCGTGACCAACTTGGATACGCGTCGGCTTACACAGTATTGCCGACAGCTCGCGGAAGCGGCGCAATAGCGCCACTAGCGCTCAGCGATCCTTGAAGGGCCCGATCCTGCAATGGGCTGCTCCTGCCCCTTGGCTTGCGGGCACGGCCGTGTCCGCAAGCCGCGCATTGCGGTCATTCCGCCGGAACCGTCAGAAGGACCGTTGAGGGTCGCTCCAGACCTTGGTCCTGCCGGGCTCAACGTCCGCCATCTTTCTTCAGACGCCACAAGCCGCCATTCCCCTGTCGGCCATTGCGGTCATTCCAGACAGACACTCAAGAGGTTCGCACTAGGAAGCAGCCAATCTTTGCCCCGCCAATCGATGCAAGCCGCGCGCTAGTGGACCGCTAGCCAGGAGAAGCTTCAGACCTATCGCGATCGAGCTTTTGATCTCAGCGCGCCTCTTGGCGCCTACGGTCCATTCCACCTCGGTGCACCGAGTCCTCGGTAGCCACCATAAATCAACAAAATCAATTCCAGGATGGAGGTTCGCCAATTATGGCGTGCCTAACCGAGGTAAAATTTTTCTAAGTCGTTGATAAATAACGATAATGGTGGGCCCGGAGGATGTCCTAGAAACGTCGATTTGATTGGGTTTTTCGTGGGCCAAAATCAGAAGTATTCCCGTATCGTTCCGTATGGTTCCGCGATGCTCTCACCATCGAATTGGCTATGCCCTGCCTCCAACGGCAGCCCACCTTTGAAGGTCCGGCATAGCCTCCGCGTGTGTCAGTGAGCGCACATCTTAGCTCACGCGCGCGGCCTCCGGGCGCGGCTCCACCCTGCAACGACGAATGTAGAACGATCCGCGCTACTGTAACGTCGCACGCCCATAGGAATCGAGGACACGGGTGATGCTGCCAATCAGCAGGTCATGCGCGACGGGCTCGATCCGACCTGCCGCAACGTCGGCATCGAGTTGCCCCAGATACTGGCTGACCAAAGGGCGGGGAATGTCCCTGTCGCCCAGAAAATCCAGCAGCGTCTGTGTCGCGTGCTGTGCGTCGGGCGTCGGCCAGTAGTAACGGATGCGGTCGCTGAAGGAGAAGTGCCGCTGCACGCGCTGCTCGTCCGGCGTACCCGGATAGTATCTCTGCCAATTATCCGGCGAGGCCAGCATGACGCGCTCCATCGCCGCCGGCAGGCTTTCACGGGATGGGTCTGGCGCAAGCACGTCCGCGACGTGGCTCAGCCCGTACAATGCCTCGCGCAGCGCGAAGGTGAGCCAGGGTCCAACCTTGAGGATGGCGAAGCCGTCGCGCACCAGAGCCTCAAGCGCCTCGTTTGGCTGGTAGTCGGTCGAATGCGCCTCGAAGACGAATTGCGGCATGCGCCCGAGTACGCCGACCAGCTGCGTCGCCTTCCGCGGCGCGTACGCGATGATCTCGGCATTGCCGAATTCGACGCCCGGCTGGACGACGACGCCGACCACACGGGCAAAGGCACCGTCGAGGCCGGCGCGCGAAAATGCCTGTCCGTGGATTTCGACGGTGCGCAGGGCGTCATCTGGTTCGGTGACATGCATATGGTCGAGCGCTTCGAGCGCGCCGCCCGGCACCGGAACTTCGGTGCCGATGATGTAGACCGGTTTCTCGCCGCCAATGCGTTCGACCGCCGCCTCGGCGACGGCCGCAAGCGCGGCGACGCGGGCAGCGATGATCTCGTCGGCAAGCGGGGCGGGATCGTCGGCGCAAGCCATGCTGGTGTCGAGATGCAGCTTGGTGAAGCCGGCGCCGGCATAGGCGTCGATCATCGCCTTCGCCTTCGTCATCGCCTCGGCGGAAGGAAGATGCTTCCACGGATTGGGACCGAGATGGTCGCCGCCGAGGATCAGGCGATCGAGCGGAAAGCCGGCCCTTTGCGCATGGCCCTCGACGAAGCTGCGGAAGCCGGCGGGCGTCATGCCGGTGTAGCCGCCTTCGTGATTGACCTGGTTGCAGGTCGCCTCGATCAGCACATCGGAACCGCGCGACGCGCCGTGGCGGAGCGCGGCCTCGATCACCAGCGGATGCGCCGAACAGATCGAGGCGATGCCGCCTTTCTCACCCGCGGCGCGCTTCACCGCGATGCTGGCAAATCTCTGCGTCGCGGCGCTCATGGCTGGCCCTTTCCGGCGATGGTTGCGAAAGCCTCAACCTCGGCTAACGGAAAGATACCTTCCATTGGCCCCTTGCGAGTAACGGCTAGCGCGCCACAGGCATTTGCGATCCTGAGCGCCTGGGCGGGTGCAGCACCACGAAGCCAGAACGAGACGAAGGCAGCGCCGAAACAGTCACCGGCACCGGTCGGATCGATCTCGTTGACGGCAAAGCCCGGCAAGGCCACCGTGCCGTGACGGTCGTGGTAGGCGGCGCCGTCGGCGCCCTTCTTGAGGACGACGCAGGAAACGCCGCGCTGCAGGAGTTCATCGACCGCGCCCTTTTCGTCGCTGGCCGAAGAAAACAGGAACAGTTCGTTGCCGCTCGGCAGGAAGACATCGGTTTGCTTGAGCACTTGGTCGAGCGCTGCGCGCATGCCGGAGGCCTGCATGATCTCGCGGCGAATGTTGGGGTCGAAGGACACCGTCCCGCCCTTGGCCTTCACCGTTTGGATCGCCGCCAGCGCGACATCGGTGGCGCGGTCGGAGAACAGTGACGAGCCCATGAGATGAACATGGTCGGTGCCGGCCAGCATGCTTGTCGCAGCGGCATCGATCCCGACCAGGCCGGCGGCGCTGTTGCGGATGTTGAAGACAAAGTGCCGGCTGCCGTCCGCCCGGTAAGTGACGAAGGCGGTGCCCGTCGCGTGGCCCTTGTGAACCGCGATCGCCGACACGTCAGCTCCCAGCGTCCGCAGCCGCTCGATGTTCAACTGGCCGAAATCGTCGTCGCCGACCGCGCCGATCAGGCCGGCGGGTTGGCCGAGCGCTGCGGCTTGGCCGATGAAGATGGCGGGCGCGCCGGACGGATAAGGCCCCAGCAGCGGGCCCGGCTCGAGAAAGCTCTGGCCGATACGCTCGGCCATGATCTCGACGAGGATCTCGCCGGCTGAGACCAGCTTCTTCATCTGGCGGAATTCCTCCCGGCGTTTCGCCCCAGTCCGGCTGCGGACTTCAGTCGCGCACAATTGTGCCTGGCGGCAACCGACATCCAGAGTCAATACGGCTTGCACTTTTTTGCGTCAATTAAAAATTTGCGCGTGGAATAATTTTATTATACGCGTGAAACGGCCGGAGTTTTCTGTAAAATTTTGCCTTGCGGTTGCACGCCGGCGCACCGTAAGCAGGTGCCGGGCAGCACAAGGAACGAGGTTTCCGGTAGGCGGGGGAATCGGTGGCGATGAAGCACAAGACGATGGAGGATTTCGCCCGCTCCTGTGGCGTCTCCAGGCCGACTTTGTCGAAATATTTCGACGATCCGACCAGTGTCAAGGCGGCGACGCGAAAGCGCATCGAGGAAGCGCTGCGCTCGTCCGACTACCAGCCTAATTTGTTCGCGCGCAACCTCAACCGCAAGCGTACCCGCAGCATCGGCATCATGGTGCCGACGGTGGCCGATCCCTTCTATTCGGAGATGGTCAGCCGCATAGAACTCAGGCTGCGCGACAAGGGCTACTGGCCGATCGTGATCTCCTCGCACGGCTCGCGCGAACTCGAAGTGGAGGCAACGCGAACGATCCTGTCGCTGAAAGTCTCCGGCGCGCTGATCGCGCCGCTCGGCGTGCGCTCGGACCACCGCACGCTGGAGAAGCTGACGCAGGCGATCCCGGTCGTCTATTTCGACACCTATCTCGAAGGCGGGACGCCGTTCGTCGGCAACAACAACGCGCAGAGCGTCTCGACCATCGTCGATTATCTTTGCCGGTCCGGCGGCGCCCCGGTCTATTTCGATATCCCGCATGTCAACCACAACTCGCCGGAACGGCTGGAGAGCTATGTCGCCTCGATGAAGCGGCTCGGGCATGAGCCGGTCGTCATCGGCAACACCGAGGACTACACTTGGGATTTCGAACGGATCGGCTACGAGCAGACGGAAAAGATGCTCGACAATGGCGGCCTGGCGGGAAAGACCATCCTATGCAACAACGACCGCTTGGCCTTTGGCGTGATGGCCGCCGCCTATGCGCGCGGACTCAAGATCGGCCGCAAGGGCGATTGCGACCTGCGGGTAGCCGCCCATGACGATCATCCACTGAGCCGCTACACCTGCCCCGGCCTCACCACCATGGCGCAGGACTTCGCCTCGATGGCCGGGCGCAGCGTCGAGACGCTGCTGGCGCTGCTTGAGAAGGACGACACGGCGGTCGCACCCAAAGTCAGTCTCGATGCGACGCTGGTGATGCGTCAGTCGGCCTGATCTTGTCAAAAGCCGGATCGAAGCCGCGCCATGCGGCGACCGCAGCGCCAACGGCCTGTCGCGCTGCCGTGCCATGGCGGCCCATGGAAACAAAACCATGGATCTGGCCTGGCCAACGCCGCAGCACGACCGGCACACCGTCGTCTTGCAGACGCGTCAGCGAACCGCCGGGTCCAAGGATGGCGCGCTCAGTGACCGAAGCCACCGGCTGGCGCTCACCCTGCTGGTCCGGAAGGCCTTCTTCGTAGGCACGGCGTGCCTGTTGCGGTGTACCGGTCTCGAATGGCAAGGCGTCGGCCTGCCGGCCGAGCTCGAGCACATACCGGGCTTCCGGGTCGAGTGGGGACAGGGACGGCGCTGAAGGCGATTTCATCATGGATCTCCCTCCTCGTCAGGCAAGCAGACCTGCCGCCTCGTCCTCGCCGAGCAGCGGCGGCTGGTCGACGGTCCCATTGACGGCAATTGAGCCGCGGCTTTCGCCCGATGCCAGGATCGCCTCCATGATCTCCAGAACATGCAGCGCCAGATCGCCGGAGGCGCGGGGCTTGCGCCCATCGGCCAGCGCCCGCGCAAGATCAGCGACGCCTAGCATGCGGTAGTTGGCGCGGTCGGGTGCGACATAGGGCCAGTTGCGCGCACCGTAGAGTTCGGCCTCGCTGGCGAAATCGGCCCAGTCGTCGCCGCGCGCCGAGAGCGAAACTGTGCCGCCGAATGTGTCGGGATCGGGCAATCGCAGCGAGCCTTCGGTGCCGTGCAGTTCGATCGGATGGTTGGAGTGCTTGAACACGTCCCAGGAGGCGCCGAAGGTGACGGTGGCGCCGGAGCGGAACTCCAGCAGCGACAGAATGGTGGTCGGCGTGCCGACCTTGAAGCTGGTGTTCTTGTAAGGACCTTCGGCTGATATCAGCCGTTCCTCCTGGCCGCGCGTCGCCATCGCCATGACGCGCTCGACCGGGCCGAGCAGGTTGACCAGCATCGTCAGGTAATAAGGGCCCATGTCGAAGACGGGGCCGCCGCCGGGCTGATAGTAGAATTGCGGATTGGGATGCCAGTGCTCCATGCCGCGCCCCATCATGAAGGCGGTGCCGGTCACAGCGCAGCCGATCGCACCCTCGTCCATCAGCCGGCGCGCCCGCCGTCCGGCAGCGCCGAGGAAGGTGTCTGGAGCCGAGCCGAGCTGCAACCCGCGCGCCCTCGCCTCTTCGACCAGCCGGCGGCCGTCGGCGGCCGACGTCGCCAGAGGCTTTTCGGTAAAGACGTGCTTTCCCGCCGAAAGCGCCGAAAGCGATATGTTGAAATGCGCCGCCGGTATCGTCAAATTGAGAACAAGGTCGATGTCCGGGTCGGCCAGCAGCGTGTCGACGCCGAGTGCGCGGATGCCATACTCCCTGGCGCGCAGCGCAGCCATATCGGCCGAAATGTCGGCGCAGGCGCTGAGCTCTACCCCGCCGAACAGAGCCGCATTGCGCAAATAGGTCATCGAGATGTTGCCGCATCCGATGACGCCGATGCCGAGCTTTGTCTTTGATTTTCCGTGCATTTAAGATCGTACCTCCCAACGCGGTCATGGCCTGGCTGCACCCTTGCGTCAGCAACGGTTCATAGTCGAAAGCCGCCATACAACATTTTAGAACTTGACGCGCGTAAAATTTTTATAGAGCATGTGAAAACGCTGGCTCAGCATTGGAGGCCGCCAGCCTTGAGGAGGAGAAAACATGATTGACATGAAAAACCGGCCAACGGCCGATGCGAATCCCGTGGCTCATGGGCGCACTGGATCTTTCCGTCGCGGCCAGGGACCGAGACGGGTTCAGGCATAGATCACCTTGACCCTGGTCCTATCAAGCTGGCTGCGTATTGGACCGGGCAGGCCATCGTCGGTGATCACCACATCGACGGCCGACAGCGAAAATGCCTTGGAGGTCCCGCTGACGCCCCATTTGCTCGAATCGGCAAGGAGGACAACGCGCCGGGCCATGCGAACGAGGTTTCGCTTCGTTCGCGCCATGTCTTCGTTCACGTCGACCACATCCAGTGACGAGTCTATCGCATGCGCTCCAACAAAGACCTGATGCGCTACCAAGCCGCCGAGAGCCGTATCGGAATCGGTGATCAGTGTGCTCACCGTGTCGGGGTAGACCCGGCCGCCGATCATATGAACGTCGAGCCCGGGACGATGCATAAGATGCTGCACGATATTCATGGCCGTGGCCGCGACCACGACATTGCTGAGCGGCGGTAACTGCATGGCAAGCTGCATCAATGTCGAGCCGCCGTCGAAGATGACCGATTGGTTGTCCTCGAACAGGTCTACCGCCGCCCGGGCGATGCACTTCTTTGCGTCGAGGTTCGTTTGCATCCGCCGGGCGAACGCGGCCGTAGTCGAATCGGTGGTACGGGTCACCGCCCCTCCACGGGTCTTGGTCAGTAGTCCCTTTCGGTCCAGTATCTCGAGGTCGGAGCGCACCGTGACTTCCGACACGCCAAACCCGTTTGACAGGTCCTTCGTGCGAACCTGTCCGCTGCGTTGCACCTCACCCAGGATCGATTGGCGTCTCTGCTCCGACAACATTGCCCTGCCTTCGCCTCCCTGCGCCAAGCAACCGCTCTGGCCTTGGCTCACCTTACCAAAAATACGCAATTTCGAAAGCTTTCGAAAGATTGTTTTTCTTATTTCTTTCGGAAACACTGGGTTCAGGATTTTGAAATCAAACGATTAGGGAATTTTGCACTCATGAGCCTAGGAACCAAGGTGCGTCTTGCGCGCCTCTTCTCGCATCCATCGGGGAACCTTTTTGGCGGCGCGGTCGACCACTTCGTCGGCTATGGCGACGTGCGCAAAGGCGGCCTTGCCGACCTGCCGGGTGCGCTTGCACGCGTCATGGCGGGCAGACCCGACTACGTCAGCATCCAGCCGGGCACCGCGCGCCATCTGTGGCCGCAATATGCAGGCAAGGCTTCCCTGGTGATTCAGGCGGGCTGCTTCACTCCGGACGATCGCATCAGCGAGTTGATCGCAACGCCCGAGGATGCGGTGCGCGCCGGGGCCGATGCGTTGGCCGTGGCCATTCCGGTGCGCGGCGCGACCGAGGGCAAATACATACGCTGGCTCACCGATTCGGTAAATGCAGCGGCCCGCTACGGCATGCCTGTGGTGGCGCATATCTACCCACGCGATTTCACCGACGGAGCAAAAATCGTCTTCACCCCCGACGAGATCGCCTATGCGGCGCGCATCGGCTACGAGTCCGGCGTCGACGTGATCAAGATCGGCTACACGGGCGATTTCGAGTCGTTCCGAGAGACCGTCCGGACTTGCCCGGTGCCGGTTGTGATCGCGGGTGGTCCGAAGACCGATACGCTACTCGGCGCGCTTCAGCAGACGGCGGACGCCATCCGTGCCGGCGCACGCGGTGCCGTGGTGGGCCGCAATCTCTGGGGGCATGGCGATCCGGAGAAGGCAGCGCTTGCCTTTCGCGGCGTCATCCATGACGGCCTTTCGGCGCAAGACGCCCTGGCGAAGGCGGGTGCCTGAACGATGCCCACCGTCCCCTCGATCCTCGGCTTCGGCGCTATTGCGATCGACGACATCGTCTATGTCGATCAGCCGTTGTCGGCGGGCAAGGGGAAGGTCCTGCAAAATGCCCGCGCTTTTGGGGGAAATATCGCGACGGCGCTGGCCGCAGTCGTGCGGCTCGGCGGAACCGCCGGGTTCGTCGGATGGCTGGGCAGTGCCGCGGACGACGCCGTGCTGCGCGATCTCGTTGCGAGCGGTGTTGAAACCGCATTCGCGCCGCGCCATCCCGACGCGCGCCCGGTGCGCTCACGGATCACCGTCGGCTCGGACGGGGAACGGTTCATCGCGTATGACGACGATGCGATGCTGGGCACCGCTCCCGACTTTCCGGACGATATCCTCAGCCGCGCGACCGTCTTGATCGTCGATAGCTACGCGATCCGGTCGCTGGATGTCGTGGCTCGGGCTCGCGATCTCGGCCTTGCGATCCTCGGCGATATCGAATGGAGCGGCGGCCCCGCCACGGAGCGGCTGATCGCGCTCTGCGACCATCTCATTCTTCCACTCGGCTTTGCGCGGACTGCCACGGGGTGCCGATCGCCCGCCGAGATGCTCGAGGCATTATGGTTGCCGTCGCGATCCGCCGTGGTTCTGACCGATGGTGGGAGGGGCGTGTACTATCGCGGGCGTGAAGAGACAGGTCTCTGGCACTTGCCCCCGCACCGGGTTGTGGTCGTCGACTCGACCGGCGCGGGTGACTGCTTTCATGGCGCCTATGCCCTTGCGTTGACGCGCGGAGCCGACGCCGCAGGCCGGGTGGCATTCGCGGCCGCGGCGGCGGCCCTTTCGATAACCGGGCGTGGCGGGCGCGAGGCGCTTCCGACTGACGACCAGGTCACGGAACTCCTGGCATCGACCAACGCGCCGTCAGCAGTCGAACTGAAAAGTGCGCATGTCGATACTGGAACATAGCCTGAAGCTGTCGGAGGAAATATTTCGGAGGTGAACATAAGCCGAGAACAATTATAAAATCAGCGGCTTATACTTGTGGAGGGAGGAAGATGGCAGAAGTCATTCTTGAGAGTATCTGCAAAACCTACGGGAACAATTTTCGCGCGATCGACCAATTGAACCTATCGGTCGAGAACGGCGAGTTCTTGATTCTCGTCGGGCCGTCCGGCTGCGGCAAATCCACCGCATTGCGAATGATCGCGGGATTGGAGGACATCACCAGCGGCAGTCTTCGGATCGGCGGAGTCGACGTCGTCGACATGCCGCCCAAGGACCGCGACATAGCGATGGTCTTCCAGAGCTACGCGCTCTACCCACATATGACGGTGTTCGAAAACATCGCCTTTTCGATGCGGCTGGCAGGCAAGCCGAAGGCCGAGCGCAAGAAGCGCGTGGACGAGATCGCCAAAACCCTTCAGCTGACGTCTTTGCTGGACAGCAAACCCGCGAACCTTTCGGGCGGACAGCGTCAACGGGTTGCCATGGGCCGCGCTATGGTGCGCGAGCCGGCCGCCTTTCTCATGGACGAACCCCTTTCCAATCTGGACGCGAAACTGCGCGTGCAAATGCGCGCCGAAATCACCCGTCTGCAAAAGCAACTCGGCGTCACGACCATATACGTGACCCACGACCAGACCGAAGCGATGACGATGGGGGACAGGGTCGCGGTGTTGAAAGGCGGCGTGCTGCAGCAGGTCGACACACCCAAGAGGCTCTATGAATCGCCGGTGAACGCCTTCGTTGCCGGCTTCATCGGCTCTCCTTCGATGAACCTTTTCGAGGCGACCCTGACCGGCGACGAACTGATTTCCGGCACCTTCGCCATCCGGCTGCAGGATGCAGCCTTCGTGCGCAGGCCGGGCTTGAGGTCGTATGCGGGGCGCAAGGTCGTGTTCGGCATACGACCGGAGGATCTTTATGACAGCAGCCTCGAATCCGGTCGCAAGTATCAGACGATACCCGCAAAGGTGACTTCGATCGAAGAACTCGGCTCTGAACATATCGTTCACCTGAACATCGACGCGGTCCGGGTGGATTCCGGCGATCCGGACGCGGTGGACGATTTTGGCCTGGCATCGAACGCGGTGGCGAGATTCGAGCCGATCAGCGCCGTGCACTCCGGCTCGGAAATCGGGTTGGCCGTGGATGATGCCAAGTTCCATTTCTTCGATCCCGAGACGCATCTGGCGATCTGAATATCTGCAGCAGACCGCAGGCGAGAGTGAGGCGCCTGCGAAAGATACTCGCAAGAAGACTTCTAAATAAACCAGACGATCGGCCGCATTGTGCGGTCGATTTTGAAGAAGGAGGAGAAAGTGATGTTTCGGATACAACCCGCGATGCTGAAAATAGCCGCGGCCGCATGGTTGCTTGGCGCAACCGGCGCCATGGCGGATACGACGCTGGAATTCACCCAATGGTGGGAGCCCGAATTGCCGGCCGGCTCGCTCAGGGCGATCATGAATGACTTCGAGGCTGCAAACCCCGGAATCAAGGTGACGCTGGTCAGCGGCCCCTATGCGACCACGCGAGACCAGATCTCGGTTGGTGCTGCAACCGGAACGCTTAGCGACGTCGTTGGCCTCGACGGCGCCTGGGTGAACAATTTGAACGCGCAGAATGCGCTGGCCGACATGAACCCGATGATGGATGCGAGCGGGTTCGACAAGAGCCAGGTCGCGGATATCATCAAGGTGGACGGCAAGGCGGTGATGTTTCCCGTGGCTTCGTTCGTCTATCCGGTCTTCGTGAATTTGGACCTCGCCGCCCAGGCAGGCGTGACCAAGCTGCCGTCGACCCGCGCGGAGTTTCTCGAAGCCGCCAAGAAGATGACGCATGCCGACAAGAACCAGTATGGCTGGGTGCTACCCCTGTCGCTGCAAACGCCGTCCGGTGTCCAGAACGACATGATGTCGTGGGTCTGGGCATCGGGTCAATCGATGATGGGTGACGGCAAGCCGGCTCTCGAGGGCAAGCCGGTGGTGGATATGCTCACGTTCGTCAAATCGCTGAACGACGCCGGCGTCATCTCGCCCGGCATTGCCACCAAGACCGAGCAGGAAAAGGTCGAGGAATTCGTCAACGATCGGGTCGGAATGATGATCGACTCGCTTGCGCATGTGAACCTCATCCGCAAACGCAATCCCAAACTGAACTTCGATCTCATCCCGGTCCCGGTCGTGGAGAACTACAACGGCAAGCGCGGCCTTCCCTACGCCTCCTGGGGCATCGGCATCTCTGCGGCCTCGAAACATCAGGAGGAAGCCTGGAAGCTCGTCCAATATCTGATGAGTGAAAAGGTGAACGCCAAACTGGTGTCGCTGGCCAACGCCTTCCCGGGCAACGTCAACGCCAAGCCCGATTTCGTGACCTCCGACAAAGCTTTCGGCAAGGCTTTCGAAATCTTCAAGACCGGTTATCTTGCCAATGAGTTCACGGGCCTGCCGGTGGCGGAAGACCTGATGACCCAGTTCGACGTGGAAGCGCAGAAGATGCTCACCGACGAGCAGTCTCCGGAACAAGCCGCGGCCAACGCTCAAAAGGGCTGGATGGCGAAATTCTGATCGGCCTGTTTCTTCGTTTTCGATCTTCGACCGGGGGCCTGACTTCGGGCAGGCCTCCGGCAACAACGGATCGGCAATGCGAGACGGACCTGTTTCCGAAGCCCCTTCTCTTGAAGGCGTATCCCAAGGTTGGCATATGACCCGGCAGAAGCGCTCCCGCCACCATAGACTGAAACGAGCGGTCGCACCCTATCTCTACCTGTCGCCCTCGCTCCTCATAATCGGCCTGCTGATGCTGCTGCCGATGGTGACGGTGATTGGCTATTCGTTCCAGAACAGCGCAGTGCTGCGTCGCGACCCGTCCTTTGCCGGACTGAAACACTACCAGGCAATCTTTAACGATCCGGTGTTCTGGGCTTCGCTGTGGCACACGCTCTACTTCACATGTATGAGTGTCGTCTTCCACATGACCATCGGCATGATCTTCGCGCTCATGCTGAACAGCGACCGCATCAATCCGACGCTGCGCAATATCCTGCGCGTGCTCTACATTCTGCCCTGGCTGTTCACCGCGGTTATTATCGCCGTGATCTGGCGCCTCCTGCTCGAGCCGAACGGTGTCGTGAACAGCGTTCTCATGCAGATGGGCATCATCGGTTCCAAGGTCGAGTGGTTTTCCTCGCCCGAGACCGCGCTGCACGCCGTCACCTTCGCCAATATCTGGGCGGGCTACCCGCTTTTCATGGTCAGCCTGCTCGCAGGCTTGCAGGGCATTCCCAAGGATTTCTACGAGGCTGCCGATATCGACGGGGCGAAGGCCTACCAGAAGCTGATCTTCATCACCATCCCGCAGCTGATGCCGATCATCATCAGCATCTCTCTGCTCGACTTCATCTGGACCATGCAGGTCTTTCCATTGATCTGGATAACGACGGGCGGCGGTCCGATCTATTCGACCGAGGTCCTCAGCACCTACACATACAAGCTGGCGTTTTCGAGCTACAACCTGTCGCAGGCGTCGGCAAGCGCCGTGGTCATCCTGCTGATCTCTCTCGGCCTGACGCTGTTCTACATCCGCTATCAAAAGGCTCGATAGTCACCATGAGGAAAAGGCACACGCCGAAAGACAGGCTGATCACCGTCGCGCTGCATGTCGCGCTTGCAGCAGGGCTCTTTTTCGCGGCCTTCCCGATCTACTGGATGCTGAGCAGCTCGTTCAAGTCGAATACCGAAATCTTTGCCCTGCCACCAACCGTCCTGCCGAAGGCGGTCACGCTGGAAGCGTATGCGGCCATCCTTGGCGACCCGGTAAAGCTGCGCTTCTTCTTCAACAGCTACTTCGTGGCCGGAGCGGTGACCGTGCTGACGGTGCTGATCGCCTTGCTGGCGGCCTATGGGTTCAGCCGTTTCAATTTCCGCGGTAAGGGCAGCCTCAACACACTCATCATCAGCACGCAGACGATCCCGCCGATCACGCTTTTGATCCCCTTCTTCGGGCTTGTCGTCTCGTATGGCATCTTCGACACCTACGTCGCACTGATCCTGACTTACCTGGTGTTTACGCTGCCCTACGCGATCCTGCTGATGACGGGATATCTGAACACCTTGCCCCGCGATCTCGATGAAGCGGTGGCTGTCGACGGCGGCAGCAGCTGGACCGCACTCTGGCGGGTGATCGTCCCGATTTCACTGCCCGGTATCGTGGCGACGTCGGTCTACACCTTCCTGTTGTGCTGGAACGAATTTCTCTTTGCGCTGACGCTGACGAAGTCAACGTCCATGCGCACCGTCCCGATCGGTATCCAGCTATTGATGGGGCAGCACGCCTTCGAATGGAACCAGATGATGGCGATGAGCGTGCTCGGCTCGCTACCGCTCTTGCTCATCTACCTCGTTGCCCAGAGGTTCTTTCTGGCCGGTATGACCGCGGGCTCGGTCAAGTAGGATGTCCCTCCCACGGAGAACCGATGGAGTAGGCCGCGCATCGCAATCGATGGATTGGACCTTCTCTGCTGGCAGGTGATATCGCCGCGGCCTCAGGCGCCGTAGCGTCGCTGATCGTGCTGGTGCCGTTCTTCCAGCGCCACATCATCGAAGGGCCTGCGCAGGTGGAATCAAGGAATGAAAGGATGAACGTGAAAGACCTCAAAGTCGGCTGCCAGACCTTCACCTGGGAAATGCTCGGAGACTGTTTTGCCGGCGGCCCCGACGACCTGCTCAAAGCGATCGCCGATGGCGGCTATGCCGGCATCGAAATCACCGACACGATGATCGGCCGCTATGCCGGCAAACCGGCGCAGTTCGCGACGGCGCTGAAGACATCCGGCCTGACGCTCGTCTCCTTCGCCTTCGGTTCGAATAGCGGCTTCACACTCAAGGAGAAGATCGGCGCCGACCTCGAGACCGCCAGGCGCTGGATCGATTTTGCCGCCGCCTTTCCGGGCGCGCTGGTGTCCATGGGCTCGGCCACCGTCGTGTCGGACGGTCCGCGCCACGACAAGTTCGCCATTGCGGCCGAAGTCTACAACAAGGCTGGTGAACTCGGCCGCAAGGTCGGCGTCCAGGTCGCGGTGCATCCGAGCTCGCACCACAACACGCTGCTCTACGACCGCGCCGATTACGACCGCATCTTCGGGCTGCTCGACGCCTCGCTGGTCGGCTGGGTGCCGGACACCGGCCACATCCTGCGCGGTCACAAGGACATGGCCGGCACGCTCTCAACCTATCGCGATCGCATCTGCTACGTGCACCTGAAGGATGTCGATGCGAGCGGCGCCTGGGCGATGCTCGGCAAGGGCGTCTGCGACACGGCGAAAGTGATCGAGATCGCTAGCGCGGCGCCCAACTTCAACGGCTGGCTGGTGCTGGAAGAGGAATCCGAAACCGCCGCCGCCGATCCGGCCGGAGCGGTCAAGACCAACCGCCAGACCATGCGCGGCTACGGAGCCTGAGACAATGATCCGCAAGAAAGACCGTCGTCTTCGTGTCGGTGTGCTTGGCTGCGGGCCGATCGCGCAATTCGCGCATCTGGAATCCTGCGTGAAGGCCAGCAATGCCGATCTCTATGCGATCTGCGATGCCGCGCCCGATTTGCTGGCACGCATGGGCGCCACTTATGAGCCGCAGAAGATGTATGGCGACTTTGATGAAATGCTGGCCGACCCTGAACTCGAGGCGGTGATCGTCGCCACCTCCGATGCCTATCACGTGCCGATGTCGATCAAGGCGCTCGAGGCTGGCAAGCACGTTCTCTGCGAAAAGCCCATCGGCGTCTCGGTCGAGGAAGGCCAGAAGCTTGCCGATGCGGTCAGCCGTTCCGGCAAGGTGCTGCAGGTCGGGCACATGAAGCGCTTCGACCCGGCGCTGGAAGCGGCGCGCGATTTCGTCCGCGACGAGATGGGCGACATCCTGGCACTGAAGGCCTGGTATTGCGATTCCACCCATCGCTACACCAACACCGACGCGATCCAACCTCTGCCCGTCACCAGCAAGCTGGCGAGGAAGCCGGCCGGAAATCCGAAGGCCGATCTCAGGCAATATTTCATGCTGGCGCATGGCTCGCATCTCGTCGACACGGCGCGCTTCCTGTGCGGCGAGATCACCGCTGTGCGTGCCCGCCTCAACGAAAAATTCGGCGCCTATTGCTGGTTCGTCGAGACCGAGTTCGCCAATGGCGCGCTCGGCCATCTCGACCTCACGGTTGCCGTGCGCATGGACTGGCACGAGGGTTTCCAGCTCTACGGCGAAAACGGCTCGGTGATCGCGAAGACCTTCAATCCCTGGTATTTCCGCGCCAGCGAGGTCGACATCTTTCACGAGAAGGATGCGACGTCGCGCAAGCCGCTTGGCGCCGACGGCCATTTCTTCCGGCGCCAGCTCGAGGGCCTCGCCGAGACGGTGCTCGACGGCGAGCCGATGCGCGGCGCCAACGTCGATGACGGCCTTGCCTCGATCCGCGCCATGGTGGCGATCGCCCGCTCGGTCGAAAGCGGCGAACGCGTCGAGATCGCCAGCGTGACGGGAGCGGTCTGATGCAGATCGGGGTGTTCGCCAAGACTTTTCCTGGCAGCGAGCCAGGCGGCGTGCTCGCCGCGGTGCGCGACGCGGGATTTGCCGTCACCCAGTTCAACCTCGCCTGCGCCGGGCTGCCGTCGACGCCGGATGCGGTCCCGGACGATGTCATCCGTGCCATTGCAGCCGCGTCTGATGCCTCCGGTGTCGCGCTGGTGGCACTGTCAGGCACCTACAACATGGCGCATCCGGACAACGCCGTGCGCGACGATGGCTTGCGCCGGCTGAAGGTGGTGATCGAGGCCGCCGCCAAGCTTTCCACGCCGCTCGTCACGCTGTGCACGGGAACGCGCAACCGCGATGACCAGTGGGCGCATCATCCCGACAATGCCGATCCCTCGGCCTGGGCCGACATGGCGCGCGAAATGGAAAAGGCATTGCAACTCGCCGATCGCCACGGCGTCGATCTCGGCATCGAGCCGGAACAGGCCAACATCGTGACGTCGGCGCAGGACGCGATGCAGTTGATCGCCGAAATGGGTTCGAAGCGGCTGCGCATCGTGCTCGATCCGGCGAACCTGTTCGAGCAGGCGGATGCCGCGCAGGCCCGCGCCATCGTCGCCGCCGCCATCGAAACCACGGCCGGCCATGTCGCCATGGCGCACGCCAAGGACCGTTTTGCCCACGGCTGCTTCGCCACCGCCGGGCAAGGCGTCGTCGACTTCGCCGATTTCATCGCACGGCTCAAGGCGACAGGCTTCGACGGTCCGTTGGTGACGCATGGGCTTTCGGCCGAAGAGGCGCCCGGCGTCGCCGGCTTTCTGAAAGGGCTCCTGTGATGAAGCGCCCGACGACCTTGCTCCGCGATAGTGGCACGCTACGGGTTTCCGACGCGGGCGACGGGCTGGCGGTCGTCTTCCAGCATGGTCTTGGCGGCGGCGAGGCTCAGGTCGCCCAGTCCTTCCCGGCCGGCACCGGCTTGCGGCGCGTCACGCTCGAATGCCGCGGGCATGGCGGCTCGGCACTCGGCAAGTATCGGCCATTCTCCTTCCAGATGTTCGCCGACGATGTGCTCGCCGCCGCCGACCAGGCCGGCCTCGAGCGCTTCGTTGCCGGCGGCGTGTCGATGGGCGCGGGAATCGCGCTGCGCCTCGCCTGCCGCCATCGCGATCGCGTCGCCGGCCTCGTGCTGGTGCGCCCGGCCTGGACGTTTGGCAAGGCACCGGCGAACATGCGGCCGATCGCGGAAGTCGCCGGCCTCATGCTGGATCACGGCCCGGACAAAGCGCGGGCGCTTTTCGCGCAGTCCGAGACCGCCCTACGCCTCTATCGCGAGGCGCCCGACAATCTCGCTTCGCTGCTGGGCTATTTCGACCGGCCGGACGCCATGACGTTCGCGCAAGTGCTCGCTGACATCGCCGCCGACGGACCGGGCGTCTCGGCAAGGGATGCCGAGTCTCTCGATATTCCGACTTTGGTCATCGGCAACGCCATGGATGCCGTGCATCCGCTGTCTTCCGCCTATACGCTGGCGGCCACCATTCCCGGCGCGACCTTTGCCGAAATCCCTGCCAAGGCGCTCGACAGCGCCAGGCATTTCGCCGAGCTGCAGGCCGAGATCACCGCCTTCCTTCACGCCCACGCCAATTTCCGGAGCCTTGTTCCCTAATGACCACCAAATCCCTGTCCGGCCCCTCGGCAATAGCCGCCTTGCCGCGCAACCGGCTGCTCGGCGAATTTTCCCTGTGGTCGGCGGACCTTGCCAATATGGAGCGCGACCTGAAGCGCATCGACGCTTACGTCGACTTGCATCACATCGATGTCGCCGACGCCCGTTTCACCCCCGGCTTCCTGTTCTTTCCTGATCTGGTGGCGCGGATCGCCAGGCTGACGACAAGGCCTATCCATGTGCATCTGATGGTCGAGGCAGAGATCGTCGAGGAGCAGACGCGGCAGTTCATCGGGGCCGGCGCTGACCTGATCAGCGTGCATGCCGAGAATGGTGAAGCGGGGCTTCGCGCCGTGCGGCTGGCGCATGAGCTTGGCGCCGAAGCCGGCGTCGTGCTCAGGCTGGAAACGCCGGTCGCGGCGGTTACCCCCTTCCTGTCGCAAGTGGCGTTCGTGACGCTGCTCGGCACCTCCATCGGCGTCAAAGGGCAGCGCCTGTCCGACCAGGCCTGTCCGCGCCTGATCGAGGCACGCGCGCTGATGCGGAAGGCCGGCCGTGAGGCCGACATCGTGCTTGCCGCGGATGGCGGCATCCGCCACGAGACAGTGCCGCTGCTGCGCGCCGCCGGCGCCGAGACGGTTGTGCTGGGCTCGCTTGCCTTCGGCGATCCCGACCTCGCGCAGCGCATGGCCTGGCTGCACGGACTGAAGGTCGCCGCCTGATGAGCACGCTTGCGCTTGCCTTCGATCTCGGCGGCACGGAGCTGCGCGGCGCGCTCGTTGAACGCAGCGGTGATGTCATCGCCCGGGTTTCGGCACCGACGATGGCAGGCTCGGGATCGGAGGCTGTGATCGGCCAGATCATCGTGCTGGCAGGCACCCTGCTGGCGGAGCATCCGCGGGCAAAGATGGTCGGCATCGGCATGTGTGCGCCGGGACCGCTCGATCCCAAAGCCGGGATCGTCATCGGGCCGCCGACGCTGGCCGGCTGGCACAATGTGCCGCTGATCGACATCCTCAGCCGGCAGTTCGGCCTGCCGGTGCGACTGGAGAACGACGCCAATGCGGCAGCCCTCGGCGAATGGCGCTTCGGAGCCGGCCGCGGCACCGGATCGCTGGTGTTCGTCACCGTGTCGACCGGCATTGGCGGCGGCGTCGTCGCAGACGGTCACATCTATCACGGCAGGCGCGGGCTGGCGGCCGAGATCGGCCACATGACCATCACCGGCGAAGGGGACCGCTGCTTCTGCGGTGCCGTCGGCTGCTTCGAGGCGGTCGCCTCCGGCACCGCGCTTGGACGGCGGGCGACACAACTGACCGCGCCGAGCGACGGCTCGCTGCTCAGGCGCCTTTCGAACAATGGCGATGTCTCGGCGCGGCATGTCGTGGATGCCGCGCGGACGGGTGATGCGGCGGCTCGCCAACTGGTCGAGGCCGAAGCCAAGTGGCTCGGCATCGGCTTCACCAACCTCCTGCATCTCTATTCGCCCGACCTGATCGTGATGGGCGGCGGCCTTTCCAACGGCTTCGATCTCCTGGCGCCGACGATCCGGGCGACCGTCGAGGAGCGCGCAATGCAAGCCTATCGCGACGTGCCAATCGTGCCGGCCGAGCTCGGCGATCGGGCGGGCCTGGTCGGCGCGGCGAGCCTGATCTTGTGGGAGGGCGAACCTGGCACGGCGCTGGCGATGGTGCAGGACGACGAGCCGAAAACCGGGGCCAGGGAGGTAAGCCAAGGCTGAGCTCAAGCTGCGCGGTGCGCGCAAATTCTATGGAGCCGCCGAGATCATCAAGGGCATCGACCTCGACGTCGAGGACCGCGAATTCATCGTCTTCGTCGGCCCGTCCGGTTTGGGCAAGTCCACGCTGCCGCGCATGATCGCCGGGCTGGAAAGGATCAGCGCGGGCGACCTCATGATCGACGGCGTGCGCGCCAACGACATGGACCCGTCCGCGCGCGGGTTGGCCATGGTGTTCCAGTCCTATGCGCCCTATCCGCATATGAGCGTGGCCGAAAATATGGGCTTCGCACCGAAGATCGCTGGGGTGCCGGCACTGGACAAACAGGCTATCTGCGGCGGGTCTCGCAGCCGGACACACAAGCTATCGGGCTGAGGCTCGACCGCAGTTAAGTCAACTACGGCAACGTTCGTCGGCGACCAACTGTTGGGCGAATGAATCGCCGCGAACACTGCCTCTGCCGCAACATTCGCGTCACGGTCGCTACGCATTGCAACGTCATTCCGGATGTCGCCCGTGCGCGAAAACCGGCGAATGGAGGGCGCTCGCCTCGTCCGCTCCCTGCCGAGAGCGCGTCGGAATGGAAACCGCACCATTGATCAGCGATGCGCGCAGCTTCCCGGAAACCTTGGATCAGCGGATAAGATCGTGCTGCTGGAGCGCGCCCGCCATTCACCATGTGTGGGAGGTTCCGCGCAAATAGCCGACGCCGAATGGGTGAGCCAAGCATGCAGACATCATTGTCATGGTGCTGCGGACGACAGTGCATATCCGGCGCGCATGTCGCTCTGTTCGAGCCTTTGAACCACCGCGCTGACCACGGATGTACTGGCAGCATTGGGATCTTTCCGGTTCGGATGGAAAAGATGCAGGTCGGCGTGCTCCTGCGGAAAGCCGCACCCCTCATGCAACGCAGCCTCCCTGCGTGGGGAACGCTTGCCTGCACTACGGCGGCGGCTTTCCATGCGAGCCGCTTCAAAAATGATGCTGCGAAACGGCTCCGGCTTTATCCGACGAACGCCTCACGCATCCGAGCGAACATGCCGGGCTGTCTCCCGGCAATCGCCGCACGGATGTGACGGGCGGCCGTTAAGGCGCTCACCGTCGCGCCGAAATGACAATAGCAAATGATCTCATGCAATTGCCTGTCGGTCACTTCGAAGAACCGCTTCGCTTCGCCGTAGTTGTCGTTTTCCAACCCGGCGGCGCGGAGGACAGGATCCTCGAAAGCGACTGAGATCGGCGAGCCGTCGCCGCGCATGGCCCCGCGTGATCTAACCGGCTGATACTCGGTCTGGTGTAGCGTCGAGAGTCGCCGGTCAGGGTTCCGTTCAAGGAGCTCCGCCCAGCGTTCAAGACGTTCGCTGCGCGACATGGCCTGGCGCAGGTAGTCCTGATCGATCTCGGCGACGATCTGCAGTTGCTCAAGCGTCTGGTGCTTCATTTTAGCCTCCTATTCGGACGATAGTTGGCCCACCCATATCCTTCTTATACCTGCGGCCAGCGTGACTCCGACCGATCGTGAAGTCCAATCACGATGATGCTGGGAGGGCTTCCCCGCACGAAAATGCGGAGGCTTCGCAAAGATCCGGCCATTAATTTGGCGAACGCGGTCAAATGCGCGGCTGTTCGACGATGTCGGTCTGGAGTCCGTGCCGATCGAGGTGATCGACGGGCAGAGTCTGTGCTGACACGATCACGGATACCACGCCGTACCAGAGGCGCCTGTCCTTGAGATCCATCGTTACCTCCTGCCCGCTACATGTTGGCCACTGGGCGAATTCCTTGAGCCTTTGGCCGTCATTTCCCAGATGAGCGACCCATTTGCCGTCTGGCAGGCACACAGTAGGTTGGATAAGGGGTCTTTGAGAAGCGCGCAATACGACCGCGCCGACATGACCGCCAGCGGCTGCGACCGGCGCTGCAGGCGTGCTCGACGAGTAGCGTTGCGGCATGGATGTCAAAAGATCGGCGATGCCATCCAGCGCCTGTGTGATCGATGCGGCGCGCGTTATCCTGATCTTCCAGCACGGCTCCGCGCAGCCGCACCCCTCATTAGACCGTTTCGAGACGGCTGAACCGAACCGGGATGAGTTTGCGAGTCTTCAGTTGCGCTGCCGCATCCTTGTCGATGACCGTCAGCAACTGCGCTTCTCCAGGTCCCACGGGCAGGACCAGGCGTCCCCCCGGTTTGAGCTGCTCAAGCAAAGCCGGCGGTGTCCGCTCAGCGGCCGCGGTGACCAGGATCTTGTCGAATGGGGCGTGCTCAGGCCAGCCGCGAGACCCGTCTCCGACACGAATGCCGACATTGGAGAAGCCGAGACCCCGCAGGAGAGCCTCGGCCTGGCTTGCGAATTCCTCGATGATTTCGACGCTCCAAACTTGCCCGGCAAGGTCCGCGAGGATTGCGGTTTGGTAGCCTAGGCCGGTGCCGATCTCGAGCACTACCTCGTGCGGTTGCGGCGCAAGGAGATCGGTCATGAGAGCAACGATGAAGGGCTGCGAGACGGTTTTATCAAAGCCGATCGGCAGCGGCATGTCTTGGTAGGCATAAGGCGCAACTGATGCTGGCACGAAGAGGTGCCGCGGTATCCGCCTCATCGCCGCCAATACCCGCTCATCGAGCGCCACCTTGCCAAGTTCTTCGCTTGCAAGATCGGTGTGAATTGCAATCATCTCGACCATGTGCCTGCGTAGAACCGCGAGGTGCTCTTCGTTCATCGGCTTCATGACGGTGGGGCGCTCCTCAACCAGTCTGCTGCCTATAGCCTTATACCCTGTTCGTCTTGTCACAGTAACCATGTCGTCGAGAACGCGGCTTCGGTTGGGGGGTGTACCGCCCTGCTATTTCGTCGCCGTCCTTGGTGCTCTCCCGTTCCTCGCACAGGGTGGAACGGCGTGCGCATCAGAAGCTCGCCAGCCAGGCGACAACATCGATATAGCGGATCGCCAGCCAGTTGAGCACCAATAGGCCGAAGGCCAAAACGACGCCGAACCCTGCGCTGTCGCTCACCGGCTCCATCCCGTGCTGATCGTGCGTGATCTGGCGATTTCGATGACCGAACCTGGGCGAGCCAGCAGCGCTATTCGCGCTGCAGGCCGGCCATACGATAATCAGCGTTAGCCCGCGTGGCGCTGCTGAGAAGAACCGGAATTTCGTGATGGCTTGCCGCCGCCATTGGCGCGGCACTGGGGGACTGGCTGTCCTTCTGGATCGGCAAACGGCTTGGAAAGCGGGTTTCGCACTATTGGCCCCCCACCATGCGAGCTTCAGGAATTCCGACACCACGAACCTCTCGAGCAAAGCACCGAACCGCGATCGGTCCTACGTTCTTCGTCTACGGCCGCTCACAAGATTGTCAACAATCTGAGAAAGTTTTGTTGACAGGTGATTGATTTGAGCCTTCACTCACAAAAGTCCGCGTATCGATCGAGTTCTGTCGCAACAATGCGCGGCCTCCAAAGGGGAAAGAACAATGATCAACAGACGTTCAATAATCACATCCGCGGCGCGCGGCGCCGTCTCCGCGCTGGCAATCATGGCCGGCGGCACAATCGCGGTGCACGCCGCCAACAAGGAACTCAAGATCGGCTTTGTCGGCGTGACGAGTGGCGCGGCCGCTGCGTGGGGCACATCCAACGTCCGCTCGATGCAGACGCGCGCCGCCTGGATCAACGAAACCGGCGGTGTGAAGATTGGTGACGAGACCTATGACATCAAAATCGTCACCTTCGACGATCAGAAGGACCCGAAGCGGGCGATCGCCGGCATGGAGAAGATGGCCCAGGAGGGCATCCACTATGTCGTCGGTCCGAATGTCGACGACGGCGCGGCGGCGGTGCGTCCCGTGGCAGAATCCAAGGGCATCATCTATTTTCCCTACGCATTCCCGAAGGAACTCTACACCCCGCCGGCGTCCAACGCCGTGCTCGGCATGATCGCCAACTACCAGTCGGCTCCGGCGATCTACAAATATCTCATGGAAAACAGGGGCGTGAAAAAAGTTGCCTTTGTCGCCGCCAACGAATCCGATCCGCTGAGCCAGCGGGATGGCGGTGTTGCCGCGGCAAAGGCGCTCGGGCTCGAGGTTGTGGCTGCCACGGATGTCTACCAAAACGATACCCGCGATTTCACGCCGGTACTGACGCCGATCGTTTTGCAAAAACCGGACCTGCTGGTGCTTTCGGGCGTCGCGCCGGGCAATGCGCCGCTGCTGATCCGCGCCGCGCGCGAGCTCGGCTACGAAGGCCTGATCTCCACCGAAACGGCGCAGGATGCCAAGGTGCTGGAAGAGGGCGCGGGCGAGTTGGCCAACGGCTTCATCTCGGTCGGCGGCGCATCGACGCCCGAAATCGCGTCCGACACGATGAAGGAGTTCGTCGAACGCTATACGAAAATGTTCGGCGAATACAATGACGAGTCCAACACCAAGGTCTACGCGCTCGAATACATCATCGAGACGCTGAAGGCGAACCCGGCCGCGATCGACAATGTCGAGGAGTTCAAGAAGACGATCGACACTTTCTCGGCGCCCAATCCCTATCTGAAGGGCGATGCCAAGCTGACCTATGTCGGAATGACGTCGTTTGGCCAGAAGCGCCAGCTTTCGGTCCCGATGGTGGTCACGGAATACCGCGACGGCAAGTTCGAGACGCTCTTCGTCGCTCAAGTCGATTGACGCAACTGCACCGAAGCGGATTGCCGCAGAGGCTCGAGCATTCGTCTTCAGCCTCTGAACGGCCGGAACCATCCTGATGGAACAAGTCATCGCCAACGGGCTTTATCTTGGCGCGCAATACGCCTTGATCGCGCTCGGTCTGACCCTGATCTTCGCGCTGATGAACGTGCTTAACTTTGCCCATGGGCAGATGTACGTTCTCGGCGGCTTCGTCACCTACACCGTCTATGGCCAGCTCGGCATGCCATTCGTCGTCGCGCTCGTCGCGTCCGGGATCACGCTGCTGGTCATTGGAGCGCTTGTCGAGAAATTCCTGTTCAGGACGGTGATTAAGCGAAGCGTGCGGGAGGAAAGTACGATGCTTCTCGCGGCGGCGGTCGCATTCTTCCTCGACGCCGTGATCCTCCTCCTGTTCGGCGAAAAGCAGCGCGGCGTGCCGAAGATCGTCAAAGGCGTCTTCGTCTCCGACAGCCTCATAATGCCTTACGACCGGCTGCTGGTCGGCGCACTCGCCATACTGTTCATCGCCTCCTTCGTGCTTTTCATGCAGTACAGCAAGCCGGGACGCGCCATGCGGGCGCTGGCGCAGGACCGGGTCGCGGCGCAGCTGATGGGCGTCGAGGTCGACCGCTATTCGATGATCGGCTTTGCGCTCGGCGCCATGCTTGCCGGCATAGTCGGGGGGCTGCTGGTCGCCATCACCGGCGTCAATTCGGGCATCGGTGGGCCGATCTCGATCAAGGCGTTCTTGATGGTGATGATCGGCGGGGCCGGCGTGGTCAGCGGAGCGATCGCCGGCGGCTTCATCCTCGGGATGATGGAATCGGTCGGCCTGACGGTCCTACGCCAATATGGCGACGTCACTTATCTCGTCATCTTCGCCGCGCTGATGGTGTTCCTGAGCATCCGCCCGAACGGGCTCATGGGCAAGCCGTGGGGATGATGGACATGAAGCGTACACGCAACATCCTCGCCGTCGCTGTCTTCCTGCTGGTCGTACTCGTCGGCGTGCCCTGGCTGATCGAGGCGACCGGTCGGCTCGACCTCTACTACACGCTGACCTCGGTCGCGCTGCTCAGCATCGCCAGCGCCGGGGTGTGGGTGACTTTCTACATCGGCCGCATCAATATCGGCCAGGGGGCCTTCGCGCTTATGGGCGGCTATGTTTCGGCCATTCTTGTCGTCCAGTATGGTGTGTCGTTCTGGCTGACACTGCCGCTGGCTGGGCTATTCTGCGCCGCTGCAAGCGTGCTGATCGGACTGCCCATCCTCCGGCTTCGCGGCGTCTATTTCGCCATGGTCACGCTGGTTTTAACCGAAGTGGCGCGGCTGCTCGCGCTGGCGCTGCCGATCACCAACGGCGCCAAGGGCATGGTCAGCATTCCGCTCCCCGGCGGCATCTCGATCTTCGGGCTGACCATCCTTCCAGATTTCGCGACGCTCGCCAATCCGCGTCCCGCCTTCTATCTGGTGTCGGTTGTGCTGATGGTGCTGTGCTTTGCGGCGCTCTACCGCCTAGTCCATTCGCGCATTGGCAAACTCTGCCAGTCGTTGCAGCAGAACGAGGAACTGGCCTCCTCGATCGGCGTCAACATCGCCTATCTGCGCGTTATCGCCTACGCCTTCTCCTCATTCCTCGGCGGTCTCGGCGGTGCGATGTTCGTCGCCATCTCGCAGTCGATCTATCCGTCGAGCTTCACCGTCACCGACTCGGTGAACTTCATGCTGAACTGCTTCCTCGGCGGGCTCGGCCACGTCTTCGGGCCGATGATCGGCACCTTCGTGCTCTATTTCGGCTGGGATTTCCTGTTCGAGACCGGCGAGTTCCAGTTGCTGATCTTCTCTTCGGTGCTGATCGCGCTGATGCTGTTCCTTCCCAACGGCCTGCTCAGCCTCAGGCTGTTCGGCAAGAAGCAGGGCTAGGACCATGACTGAGCTTCTTCAGATCAAGGCCGTGACCAAACGCTTCGGCGGGCTGGTCGCGGTCAACAATGTTTCCTTCGCGGTCCGCGAACGCGAAATCCTCTCCGTCATCGGCCCCAACGGCGCCGGCAAGTCGACGCTGTTCAAGTTGATTTCCTCTTTCCTCAATCCGACCTCGGGCGAAGTGCTATTCCGGGGAGAGCGGATTTCAGGGCTGGCGCCGCATATCGTCGCCCGGAAGGGCGTGGTGCGCACGTTCCAGGAGACGACGATCTTCAAGGGCATGACGGTGCGCGACAATGTCATCATCGCGCATCACCTGCGTTCCAACGCCAGCCTTGCCGGCTTCTATCTCGGCACGAACACCGCACGGCGCGACGAGGATGAATTCGGCCGCTCGGCCGACGAGATCATCGACTTCCTCGATCTCGGCGCGCAACGGCATGAGATCGCCAGCACGCTGCCGCACGGCCATCTGCGCGCGCTCGGGATTGCCATCGGGCTCGCTACCAACCCGACCGTGCTTCTGCTCGACGAGCCCTTCGCCGGCATGAACCATGACGAAACCGTGCGCGCGGTGGAGATGGTGCGCGACGTGCGGAAGCGCGGCGTGACTGTCCTGCTGGTCGAGCACGATATGCCCGCCGTCATGAACATTTCCGACCGCATCGTCGTCCTGAACTTCGGTGTGAAAATCGCCGAGGGAACGCCGAAGGAAATCCAGGAGAACGAAAAGGTCATCGAGGCCTATCTCGGCGCCGAAGATGAGGCGATCGGATTTTAGCCATGAGCGAATTACTGAAAGTCTCCGACGTCGAACTCTACTACGACCATGTCTATGCACTGAAGGGCGTGTCGCTCAACGTCAACGAGGGCGAGACCGTCGCGCTGATCGGCGCGAACGGCGCGGGCAAATCCTCGATCCTGCGCGCCATCACCGGCCTGAAGAAAGTCCGCAGCGGCGAGATTCATTTCCGGGGCCACCGCATCGACGGAACGCGCCCGGACGAGCTGGTCAGGATGGGCATCGCCATGGTGCCGGAGGGTCGGCGCGTCTTTTCCTACATGACGGTGCGCGACAATCTGATGATGGGTGCCTTCACCCGCACCGACAAGTCCGAAATCGCCAGGACGCTGGACATGGTGCTCGGGCGCTTTCCGCGCCTGAAGGAACGCTATTCCCAGACGGCGGGCACGATGAGCGGCGGCGAACAGCAGATGCTGGTGATCGGGCGGGCGCTGATGGCCAAACCGAAGCTTCTGCTGCTCGATGAACCCTCGCTCGGCGTCGCGCCGAAGCTCGTCCAGGACATCGCCCGCTCCATCGTGGCGATCAATCGCGACGAAAAGGTCAGCGTTCTCTTGGTCGAGCAGAATTCGCGCATGGCGCTGCGCATCTCACAGCGCGCCTACGCACTGACGACCGGAAAGATCGCGCTGGCCGGACATTCGGCCGAGCTGCTTGGCGACGACCGGGTCAAGAAACTCTATCTCGGCGGGGAAATATGAAAGCGCAAATGGACATACTCGTCGTCAATCCCAACACCACCGCGTCCATGACCGAAAAGATCGGCGAGGCGGCGCGCGGCGCGGCTTCGGCCGGCACCAGGATCATCGCCGTCAATCCGAAGGACGGGCCGCCCAGCGTCGAAGGCTATTTCGACGAGGTCTTCGCCATCCCGGGAATGATCGGCGAGATCCAGAGACATCCGGCGGCGAGCGCCTGCGTTATCGCCTGCTTCGACGACACCGGCCTCGACGCAGTACGCTGCGTCGGCGAGATGCCGGTGGTCGGCATCGGCGAAGCGGCGTTTCACATGGCGAGCCTAATTGCCGGCAAGTTCAGCGTGGTGACGACGCTGTCGCGTTCGGTGCCGGCGATCGAGCACAATCTGGTGCGCTACGGCCTCGCCAGCCGCTGCGCCAGGGTGCGGGCAAGCGACGTTCCCGTTCTGGAGCTCGAAGTGCCCGGCTCCAACGCCCGCCATCGAATTTCGGAGGAGATCGAGCGCGCCATCCGCGACGACCGGGCCGAAGCGATTGTGCTGGGATGCGCCGGCATGGCCGACCTCGCCGCCGCGCTCAGCCGCGAACATGGCCTTCCTGTGCTCGACGGCGTCGCCTGCGCCGTACAACTCTGCGAGAGCCTCGTCAGCCTTGGCCTGTCGACCTCGAAGCGCGGCGGCTACCAGGTTCCACTCGAAAAATCCTTCGCCGGAATCTTTGCGCCCTTTTCGCCCTCCGGCCGTGTATCCTGATGCGTGCAAAATTGTTGACACTCCCACACAGGATGTTCGATGTCCGGCCGGAAACGCGGTGTTCGCGCCGCTATGCGATCCGGCCGCCGGGACAATGAGACGATGGACCTGCTTGGACCAAAGACACGGGATGGCGACAAGCCGACGATGCGCTGGTTTCCGGTCTATGCCGGCCTGCGCGACGCCATCGTCAGCCACCGCCTCGCACCGGGCACAAAGCTGCCCGAGGACGAGCTCGCCTCGATCTATTCGGTGAGCCGCGCGGTGATACGCGCGGCGCTGCAGGCGCTGTCGCATGACCGCTTGGCTCGGCTCGAGCCGAACCGCGGCGCGTTCGTCGCTCAGCCGACCAAGCAGGAAGCGCGCGAGGTGTTCGAAGCGCGGGCGCTGATCGAGCCCAAGGTCGCGGCGCTTGCCGCCGAAGTGGCAAAGCCGGCCGAGATCGCGCAACTGCGGCTTCATCTCGAAAAAGAGCACGAGGCCCTGCATGCCGGCCGCGACAGCGACGCCATAATGCTGTCGGCAAAATTCCATGTCGGCATCGCTGAAATCGCCGGCCATTCGATCCTGACCGGCTTCGTCAAGGACCTGTTGTCGCGGTCGTCGCTGATCATCGCGCTCTACTGGCGCCGCCGCGAAACCACCTGCGAAAGCCACGCCCATCACGCCCTCGTTGATTCCATCGAAAAGCACGACGCAAAAAACGCGTCCGACCTGATGCAAGGTCATCTCGTCGACCTTCTGTCGGGCCTTGATCTGTCGCTCGGCGAGAAGAAGCCCGAGAGCCTGTCGGACATCTTGCGCTGATCTCCGCTGTCAAACTCTTCGCCGGAGTTCGCCCATCTCCGCACGTGCTGGGCGTGATCGAAGCAATGCATGGCATGCATCGGTCCATGAGGACTGCTTCTTCGTTCCTGCCGTCATAACAGTAGCGCTCGTTGAGTCCGCGGCGCTGCCCTCGCCGGCGTCGCGACCCCCGACATGCCGCAGCAACCTGTCGGCTGCGGCGAGGCCTCGATGCCAAGCGCCTGCATGAGGCGATTCCAGTCATCGCGAACCCAGGGCCGCATGGCCTGCTCGGTGCAGTGAAGGAAGATCGCCTCGCCGCGGGCCGGCCGAGCCTGTGATCCAGCACTCAGAATTAGCAAATTCATCGATGGGTGAATTGACGGCCTTGGGTGAATCCGAGTCATCAAGGGCTATCCGCCAAATGTCATCTCTATCTGAGGACGGGAAATATACAAAGGCAGGTCAACCCGACGCAATCAGAATGCGCCAAGTTAACGGCCTCAGACAACCATCTCCCCCAAGCAGCCGGCAGTCAGAAGGCCAAAGGCTGGACTCGCGACTGGCGTCAGCGCCTCGATGAAACTTTCCAGCTTCTAGAGACCATTCACAAGAGCACAACGACCACCGACATCTGTACCTGTGTCCTCTCATTTGGTGCCCGCTTCGGTGCGACTAGTCTGCTTACGGGTACCATGCGCGCAACCGTCCGCCTCGCGCTGTGAACAGCTCTCGCATGTGCTTCTGGACGCGTGGCCACATGAGTGGTCTCTGCGCTACTTCTCAAATCAAATGGCGTTCCCTGAACCTATCGCGTGCTACGCGCGGTAACGAAGTGCAAAACGCGGCGAGGGTGGGTGGGGGAAAGGCGGTAGCGCTCTACCGACTCGAACGGCGACCGTTTCTTAGGTCGCGCCTACCGTTTTGCACGCCCTCCCCTGCCCGGCCGTGGCGGAAGGTTGAACCAGTTGGGCGACTGCCAGGTTCCAGACTGGAGTTAAGGTCGGCTCGCTGAAAGCACGGCAGGTGGCATGCGGCACATGCGCGATAACGGCGGCGGAGGGTTTGAGAGGGCCGGAGCCCCGACACCTTTCGGCAGTTCGAACGATATAGTCGAACGGCCGAAATCGGGGCGCAAAGCTGCCATTCGGCACAAAGATAACAAATAGCATCGGCGATCGGCTGAAGCCGCTCCTTGTCAGTCTGCTGGCGAACCGCGTAACCGGGGCAGATTTCCGGGCGAAGGGGTTTGCAGGCGAGCGCGTTCGTGATTCACTCTATGCGTGACGCTACCACCGACTGATTCATTTGAAGGCTGTCGCTCGCGGAACTCCGCGGCTTGGTTACTGCGCTGATCGGCGAAGTGCGCGGTCCAAACATGGTTCGAAGTGGTCGATCGCAGGGCCGCGTCGCACGGTGCAGAAGGCCATGCATCGTTGATTATGCGCAAACTGCTATCGCGCGCCTAGTCGGAACTCGCGCATCGAACAGTACATCACGTCTTCCCGCCCCAGCGCACCGGCGGCCTCCCCGCTCGCAATCCAAATAGACGTCTTTCAGCTGTTTGATTGGCATGTCAGCGTGAGCGAACGTGAGGTCCTGAGCGTCAGAAGCCGACAATGAAGCCGGACTGATTGCGATCAGCACGGTGCCGAGCGTCATAGGCGCGAGGCACTTAACAACTGACATGATCATTTTAAGATCCTCCCCAGCTCCCGTCGGTCAACATTCAGTCCTTGGGGTCGCAGGTGTAGTGCCGTTCAAAGCTCCCGTCCGCGCGCCGCTGCTTGTCGAAGCCGCGATGTAAGGCTCGATCGCGCGCTCGTGAACCAGCCAAAGGGGATCTCGGCCGAGGCGTAGCCACCGCCGGCGGCCAACCGTTTCGGGATCGAGGCCGAAGCGATCCTGGTGCGCTCGATCGTCGTGCCGGCCGCGCCTGCCTCCGCATGACGGATGGCACGGCTTGGCAAAGCGCACATGATTTCGTCACGTGAGATGCCGATGTCGCCAAGAACGTCATCGGGTAAACGGCTCAACTGGTCCGTTGCCGATAAGAGAGCTTTTCGCTCGGCGCGGAGACGTAACCACCTGCGAAATGGACCAATGGCGGCAGCATGAATTATAACCATGATCAGATCGTCCCTTCATTGATCTGAATTGACCGGCACGGAACGGCGCGAACGGCACTCCCGGCGAGAGCGTCAGCCGTCCGCGAGGCAAATTAGGCGTAGTGGTCGATGGATTGGTTTTGCCGCGGCGTGCCCATACGGCGGGCGGTGGCTGGCCCCGGGCCACGCATGTAATAAAGCTCCGGGCGGTAGCGCGGCGCGACGAATTTGCGAAACCCCGCAGCAAGTTTTGTGACGGGAGCCAAGAATTTCATGACTGTTCCCTTTCCCTTCGCCGGCTTGCACACGAGCCGGCGGGCCTGACGTTGCAACAAGGATATGACAGTCGAACCAGGCCCGGCTGTGGGAATTCCCACACCGGGGAAAACATTGGCGAAATCCGCTCCCAGTTTGCATCCCGGAAAACGGGGCCTGCGGCCATCAAATTTCCTTGGATAGGGAGTAAGGTGAAGTACACTTGATTGAACAAGAGACCGTTGTGACAGGCTCTCTGGCCTTCATCTCAAGACTTTGCGATGCCGACCTCGCCGCGCTGACCAAACGGTGGCACGAGCGCAGCTATCGACACAACGAGCTAATCATTTCCCACGGCGACATTGGTCGCGATGTCTTCTTCCTGCTGGAAGGACGGGCTCGCGTGACACTGGTTTCAGCGGACGGTAGGGAGATAGCGTATCGCGATGTCGAACCGGGTGACATTTTCGGGGAGCTCGGAGGCATTGACGGGATTGCACGCTCTGCCAGCGTAGTCGCGCTGGAGGCAACCCGCGCTGCACGGCTGTCCGGCACAGCATTCCGGGATATCGTGATGACCCGCCCGACTTTTGCCTGGATGCTGCTTGAGCATCTGTCTGCCCAGCTCCGGCGCATGACCGAGCGGGTATTCGAATACAGCACTCTGGTCGTGCGAAAACGGCTGATCGTCGAGCTCCTGCATCGGGCGGAGAAAGCCGCACTCGTGGACGGCGAGGTATCCATAAGCCCGGCACCGACGCATTCCGAGCTGGCGGCAACGATGAGCACGCACAGGGAAGCGGTCTCGCGCGAAATGAGCGACCTCGCCAAGAGAGGCCTGATCGAAAAGCGCGGCAGCAGGTTATTGCTGCATGACGTCTCGGCACTACGGGCGCTGGTCGACAAGAAGGAATAGCGAAGGCTGTCGCTGCGGCGGGGGGCACCGCACCTTTCACCGGAATTGAACATATCGAAATAGCGGCGGACGATGGCTTTATTGGCATCAGAATTCGGACATGGGCTGCTGTACCCGGTTCCATTCGCTGGCAGGCTGCATCGTCGGCAGTGACCGTGCTGAGCCGTCTGTGACTCGAAGAGTCGAGTAGATGAACGAGCGCTGGCCGCGCCGAGATGGCGGTCACTTGGAGGGCGGTAGGGTCTGGAAGGTTTGGCTTTTGTCTCGCTGGCCGAGAGGGACTTCATGCACGAGCGCAGCAACGGTTCAGGTGGAAAGCGTTTGGTCGTTGCCAAGACCATCGGCGACTTCTGAAATAGCGAGCGGGCGTGCTGGTCCGGTCAGGGGATAATTCCCCGAGGGCCCCGGCGTAGCTGAATCTGGCGGGTACCGCAGCATTTCTTGAACTTCATACCTGAACCGCAAGGACATTGATCATTGCCGCCGCGTTGCAGCCGGCCGACCAGGGGCAGCAGCGCTGCTGAAGGCAGGAGCGCTGCCGCAAGGGCAGCCAACTTGCCCGAGATTCCCGGTACGACGAGGCGACGACCGGATTTGAACCCTCGCCACGCCCGTTCGGCCACATACTCCGGATCCACCTTGGGCAAGATGTTGAAGAGCACCGTCTGATTGGCGCCTGATCTTGCGAGAAACTCTGTCGACACCGGGCCTGGTGCAACGCATGTGACCGTCACACCGGTTCGGCGCAATTCCTGGTGAAGCGCCTCTGAGAAGAAGCGCACGAAAGCTTTGCTAGCGAAGTACAGAGCCATATAAGGCCCGGGAACGAACCCGGCCACGGAACTGAGATTGAGCACCCCGCCCCGTCGGCGCGCCACCATTCCCGGCAGGAAATGGAGGGTCAGTTCTGTGAGGGAATGTATGTTGAGATCGATGATGCCCAGTTGACCATCAATAGGCAGCGCCGTCGTCGCGCCCCGCAGGCCATAGCCGGCGCTGTTGACCAGGACATCACAGACCAGGCCGTGTGTGGACAGAAAGCCCTCCAGGCGCGTTGGCGCATCGCCTGCCACGAGATCCAACTCGAGCGTGAATGCCTCGCCGCCCGCCTCCCTAACCTCAGACGCCGCGGCGGCCAAACCCTCGGGCGAGCGGGCAACCAGCACAACCGCACCGCGCTCCCTTGCAGCGACGCTCGCAATCGCCCGGCCAATTCCACCCGAGCCGCCAATCACGACGATAGCTGGCCGGAATTCACAGTGCGAAATCACGTCGCGTTCCTCTGTCTTGCAGGAGCGGAAACACCTTGACCGAGCAGCAAGACTTCATTGGCGACAGTGCCGTTCAGAATCTTTTCGAATCTCTCCAGTGCTCGTGCGACGTTCGCTCCATCCATAACCCGGTGATCGTAGTGGATGCGGACATTCACCGATCCGTCTTTGCCGATCGGACCGTAGTTCAGAAGCGTGGTCAGTGGTGTCAGCGGGTTGAGTGATTCCGCACCGAGACCAGAATAGACGGACAGTTGGAAGGTACCGAAGTAATTTGCCCTTTGCCGGGCGATGTTCAACCCTAGCCACATAAGCAGCCACCTGACTGGCGCGGGCGCACCTGCCACCCGCAAGGCACGCCGAAACTCCGGGACCTCCAGGATCGGCCGTGATCGAGCCGCATGGATGGATCCCTCAAGTTCCGTGATGGAGTAGCGCTCCGGGCACTTGATGCAGCTCAGCAGAACGGCCGGCTCGCCATCATATTCGCGCTCGTGGGCAATCGAGGCTACGCTTGCCGGATACTCGTAAAGCTGCGGCCAGGGCAACTTGACATAGGCGCGCCGCAGCTCCGGCATCTCTAGGGCAAGAAGCGCATATCCTTTCAGGAAGATCGCGGTCCAGGAGGGCCTGGTCTGCTGCGCCATTCTAGCCCTTACGAGTGGGCCGAGGTTCATCTGACGCTGCACCGCGACCCGTGGCACGCCGATCGAAAACCTCATCAGATCGCCAACAAGGCGCCGGGGCGCGGAAAGCTTGAGGGCTCGGCCTCGCATCAAACGTACCTCTAATAAAGATAAGGGACTATTCGCTTGGTCTTTTCCATATAGGCACGGTATTGCGGGCCGAAATTCTCCAGCATCATACGCTCTTCCTTATCCACTCTCAGCAGGAAAAGGACTGTGAACCCAATCAAACCCGATATGCCCGCAATCCAGTTCGCCAGCAGAAAGACCTGGCCGAGGCCCATGAGCAGGAACGAGGTATACATCGGGTGGCGGACCAAGGCGTATGGTCCGGCGCAGATGAGTTCATGCCGTTCGCGAATCTCCAGCGTAATCGACCAGTTCCGGCCAAGTTCCTTGTGGGATCTGCGAAAAACCCATAGCGCGGAGCAGAAGATGATTGTGCCGAGAGCCACGGCCCAAACGCTGGCCGGGTGGTCAGCCGCTGCGGGCATGCCGGTGACAACATAGAAGGCAGGCAGGATTGCGAGGCCGAACAGAGCAGATGCAAGCCCGACGATGTCCGAACGTGAGCGGTAGCCAGTTACAATTCGCACGCGCCTCGCCCGGCGCTCGAAAGGATACCGAATCACGTACCAAGCAACGATGCCGATCACCCAAATGACCTCGCCAAGTGAGGCTGCCGCAATGCTCACTTCAGGTCACCGGCGCCCTTTCTGCGATCGCGACTGTAGCCGCTGCCCCTGAGTATGGCCACTTCACCCATTGCCTCGATTTCGTCACCGGCCGACCTTCAGGCGCAGCGATCCTCCCCGAGTTAATCCGCAGACGCGAAAGCCGGAGGGCAGTACCGATCGCATTCGGTCCCATTCATCCCTCGAATTTTGGTTATGTATTCATCTCCCGAAGCTCGGTTATGAATTGTTGCGGCCGGAGCTGAATGGCGGGAGTCTTATATCCCATGGAATGCGCGATGTCCGCCACGAAGCCGTTGCAGTTCAAGACCGTCGCCTGCCAGACATGCGAGCTCGCCTGCAGCTTGCGGATGTAGGCAACGACTTTGTCGTATTCGGCCCGGGTCAATATGATTTGCCAGCTTGCGGATCTGTATGGTTCTTCCAGATCACCGTCGCTCCACCCGGTTTCGGCTGGCACCGGCACGACATGGCCCAGAACATAGGGAACCGCACTGTTCGAAGCCGGGTGAAGGCCCGCGACTTGGGGATCGATCATTCTCCCGGCCCGGTCCAGGCGCCCAAAAACTGCGTAGGTGTGGCCGTAGCTTAGGGCGTAGCGGGAGCGGAACTCGATGAAGTACCGCTCGTCGTTTTTTTGAGGCGCAGCTCCGCCATCGGCATAAGATACGAAATTCGGCTGGGGCGGCAGGTCTTTCGTCTGACATGCCGCTGCCGGGAGGGCCACCAACGCCACAAGCAAGAGACGGCTACTTAGAAGCGTCATCGCCGCGTCCATTCCCGAACTTCACAAAGCACAGACCTAATAACGGCCTATGCCCGCCAACCGCGCCGTACGCTATGAAGCCGGCCAAAGCCCCGGCTGCGTATGTATGGGGAAGGGCTTGGCACCCCTTCCCCATACAAGCCGGTCCTTACTTAATCACTGGTTGCTCTACCGGAGCGGGTGCCGGAGCCTTACCCTTTCCTTTGCCGATCCAGTCGTTCGCGCAGCCGCTCAGGCTGGCAACGGCGAGCACAGCAACCATTGCAATCAATATCCTGTTCATCAAGCAATCCTTTCCCCGGGGGCGGAATAGCCTATAGAATCGCCACAACTAAAACGATATGCAGCCCCACGAAGTTAGCTGCGATCTACACCAACGCCTAGTGCAGAAATGACACAGTTGGTACCCGGTTGCCGGCGGCACCTTTGCGGTGACGTGCTGGCAGGGTTCACCATCCAACGGAGATCAGGCCTGCCCACCATCAAACAACCACCACCGTCGTGCCCAAAGGAGTACGGTCGTAGAGGTCAATGACGTCGTCATTTATCATACGGATGCACCCGTTCGATACCGCTGTGCCTATCGTCCATGGCTCGTTTGTACCATGTATCCGGAAGTGGGTGTCGCGCCCGTCTCGATAGAGATAAAGGGCACGCGCACCAAGCGGGTTGTTTGGTCCGCCAGGGACCCCCCCTGCATACTGCACCAGGCGCGGCTTGCGCTGCATCATGCTGGCGGTGGGTGTCCACGACGGCCAGTCCGCCTTGCGGCCGACGGTCGCTGTACCCTTGAACGAAAGTCCCTGCTCGCCGACGCCAACGCCGTAGCGCGTCGCCCACCCGTCAGACTCGACGGCATAGAGAAAACGGTGCGAAGTATCGACGACGATCGTTCCGGCCGGCTCGTTTCCGTCGTACCGCACATGCTGCCGTCGGTAACGAGGATTCAGGCCACGCCTTGGTCCGAACGCGGATGAAATCGACGTGCATCCGGAGATCATCAGAGCCAGACTACCCAGCACGAGCCCCCGGCGCGCAATGTGGTGTTCTTCCATTTGTACCTGCTAGGAAACTGGTCATCTACCGCCGCCCTCGTCTCTACCATTCCAAGGCCTGCGGGCCAAGTCTCGCTGTGTGGTGGCAAAAATGAATTCACAGGATTAAACAAGCGAATTGGAGCGAAACTTCTTGCGATGACCGTCTGCCTCTGTTCGGTTATGTCAGAAATGGCATAGGACAGAGCCGATGAAGCCTGACTTCCATGGTAAAGTCGCGATTGTGACCGGCGCAGGCTCCGGAATAGGTGCGGCTGTTTCACGGCAACTCGCGCAAGAAGGAGCCGAGATTGTTGTCGCCGACCTTGATGCCGAGGCCGCGCGCTGCACAGCCGCCGAAATAAGCTCGCAAGGAGGCAGGGCCTACGACTTTGCGGTAGATGTCACGGATGCGGCAGCAGTGGAAAAGCTGATCGAGTTCACTGTCCAGAAATGCGGCGGACTGGATATGGCGGTAAACAATGCAGGTATCGACGGCATTCGAAAAGCAACGGCAGACTATCCGCTCGACAACTGGCACAAACTGATAAACGTTAATCTCAATGGCGTTTTCTACAGCATGAAGTACGAAATCGCCGCGATGCTGGATCGAGGCGGAGGTGCCATCGTGAACATGTCCTCCGTTCTCGGTTCCGTCGGCTTGCCAACTGCGTCCGCTTACACGGCAGCGAAACACGGGGTCGTTGGATTAACCAAGGTTGCGGCGATTGAATATGCTAGGATGGGCATCCGGATCAATGTCGTCGGCCCCGGCTGGATCGAAACGCCTCTTTTATCGGAGCAAATGGAGGCATTAGCCAGCCGGCGCATGGCGGGTCTTCAGCCGATGGGCAGGCGCGGGAAACCGGAAGAGGTAGCGGCTCTTGTGTGCTTCCTGTTGTCCGACCAGGCCAGCTTTATCACTGGGAGCTACCATCTGGTGGACGGAGCTTACACCGCCCATTAGTGCAGTGGAGACCGGTGACTTCTCTGGGGTGAGCGCGGCCACGATTTGTTAGCGTCGACTGGGCCATCACCATCTCTTTGGTTTCGGAGGTAGTGATGGGAATGGAGTGGACGATTTCGATCGAAGGGACGAACGAATTCGGCGACATCTGTCGCCGAGAGGTCCGGATCGACAAAAGCGATGAGCGTCTGCGTGAAGGAGACCTGGGCCTGTCGATCGACGACGGCAAGAAGATCATGGCCACCCTGCAAACAGCGGTTGTGACCCAGGAGGCGGAAGCCTACACCCTGTTTCGACGGGTCTGTCCGGATTGCCACAATTTTCGGCAACCGACAGCAAGTTCCACGTGCGGCTGTCGGCGGCGTGATGCGGCATCCGTCCGCGGCAGGGTATGAAATCGCGCAAAATCGTAAAGTGGCGCACAGCACGAGATTCGAACCGCCAACAGGCGCAGGGACTCGATTTAGCAAGTGAATTCAGTAGCAGCACTGTATTGGCGGTATCCCTCTCCCGCTACCACCCTAAACCCACTATCGTACGCAATAGTGGGATCTTGCCTGTGGCGCTCCTCGGCCACCGCGCGTTCCCCAGCATCGCGCGCTTGGGGAAATGTGTCGCCGCCGATAAGGGCGGCAAGCTTGCCTTTGACCTCGAGCTCAATACCCTGTCGCGCCCCTTTGGGATGAACCCTCACACTGTGAACGAGCGCGCGGAAGCTCTTCACCAGCGCGCCCTGATCGTCATTCGCCTCGGCGTGATGAGCTAAGACCGAAGCGAGCTCATCGACCGTTTTGACGTACCTCTCTATCTCCGCTGGATGTACGGCAAGGGTTGATGGCGCCTCTTCAAGATTGGCGAGTTCTGCCTCGGCCTCGATGCGTCGACCTTTCAGTTCGGCAATGCGTCCGGGCGTCGTCATCCCCAATGACTCCCTTGACTACTAAGTCAATGTTGCGTTGGCGCTCGGCTTCAATCCCGTGCGATCTTTATCTCAAGGGTGATCCGAGCATTGGTCGCACCAGCTGCCAGCCGTTGGCGCTGCTCATTGTAATTCCGCACGTAGATCTCAAAGTCGCCATACTCGAACGGGTGGTCCTCGACACGCACCGCCAGCCGCTTCTCGCCCGGAACGAGGCTTGGACCCTTTGTGATGGCCTAGCTTTTCAGAACGCCGTTCATCTCCAGCCGGAAATCATAGTGTCGGTGCCGAGCGTCGTGCTTCTGGATAACGAACCTGTTGCCTCGCTTGCGCGCCTTTTTGCCTTTCGGTTCAGGCGTGGCCGTGAAGTTGCGTTTTTGCCGATAGGCTTCGAGCACCATGGCTCAGTTCGCCTGGCGCCGCACTGGTTCGGTTTTCGCCTTGCTCTGCGTGGTGCTAGCCGCGATGTTTTTCGACTAGCGGCTGTCGCCAGCTTGCGCAGGGTCCAGGATCATTGCTGGGAAGTCCCCTTAAACGCTTGATGTCCGTCAGCATTCAACAAGCGCACGATGATCAGAGTAACCCAAAGATAACGGCTGCCGAAGTCCGGACCAAAACTGACTTCCGTCAAGGTTTGTCCATGCGATCCGGCCTAGCCTCATCGGATCGCGCCCGACGGAGTTAGACCGGTGCGGGTGCAGGAAAATGCCGTTTAAAGCGAGCCCATCGGCATACGCCGAGCCGAGCGGATCGGGATTTGATTAGTGCCTTCCCGCTCGATCATGATGGGGACGCGATGGCACAATTCGGCATCTCGACGAATCAAATCCCCATCGTGCAGTGCTATCCGCCCTATGCTCAAGCCGCGGAGCAAAAATGCTTCTCGACATGGCACATCACCACGGTCTCAGCCCCGGTGGCGAAGAGCAACGCGGGGACGGCTACCCGCGTAGTCAGGAACAGCAGCAGAGCCCCGGTCCCGAACAGCGCAGCAGAGCCGCCCAGGCCCAAGCGGAGGAACGATTAGGCTCCGGCCCTTCGCGCCTTTCAAAACCATTGCCTGTCAATGGCCATTCTCCCGCCCGTACGCCGAACGAATAAGTTGAGCCGTGCCACGAAGTGGCATCGGCTTGAACGCATAGTTACCGCTCACAGACATTGCGTGACCAGGCCCACGACAATGAGCATTGAACCGCTTAATGAGAGCAAGGTTAGCAGTGATGACGTACGGACCGCATAATCCGCACATAGTGCCGATCCGAAGGCGGGCATGAGGTTGGGCTACTGATGCCGCGCGAGCCGGTCCATGAGTGCGTCTGCTTCGGCCAACTTGGCCAGCGCTTGCTCGACTTTCTGCGCCGAAGCGTCCGTGCGCTCGATGTGCCTCACCATTTGCCGCCTCAGCTGGGCAAGCCTTGAGGCGCGATATACGTCGCCGTATCTCGCAGTTTCAAGGTGCAGGGTCGCGAGCCTCATGGGCGAACGATTCCAATTATCTAGCAGTAGAATTCGCGAATCCGCCTTTCGTTCCGATGTCCGACCTTACGCTCGCGAAGGGCTGGCCGGAGGGCCGCGACGAAATGAGAGCCGAATCTCGTGAGGTCGGGCCAAAAAGCGCTGCGCAGCGGATCTGGGAGCCAAGAGGGCAAAAGGCAGCAGCCATTGCCGTAGCCTCGCCACTTAGGATTGGGTCAGTTCGGTTTTAGCCGCCACCTTGGGGCCCCCGCGATCAATGTTCTACAGGGGTTGTGGTGGGGCAGCTTTGCGCTGGGTCAAAATGTTGGGTAACTTCGCGGTTGAATATCGGCTCACGACCCTAAGCGGAAGCTCTTTCGCGCTCGCCCAAATTCACGCTAATGACCCGACCCGGACCTTCGCATTCTGATCGTGCAAGGTCCGCCTTGTTCCAATCTGGCGGCTGGAGTCCCACCAACCATCCTCCCAGCATTGCCAAGCGCTCGAGAAATGACCGAAGGCATCGCAGTGTCCTGGAGTTTTTATGCTCGCTCTGCAGCATATTGAGGTAGACTGAAACAACTTGCCGTGACGAATTCCGATGGGGGAGACCCATGGATGTTGGCAGCTGGCTGCGCAGCTTGGGACTTGGTCAATACGCTGCAGCCTTTGAAGACAACGCGGTCGACGCTGAAACCTTGCGCGAGTTGACTGCCGAAGATCTCAAGGAGCTCGGCGTCACCCTCGTCGGCCATCGTCGCAAGCTGCTTGCCGCGATGGGAAACTTGGCCGACAGATGATCCAGGATTTGCGCGCTGTCCGTGCACAAGAACAGCCGCACAGGCTTGGGGTGCGGTAACGCTTTAGCCTTATCAACCGCAGTGCACACTTGTCGAACGGCGAACTCCGGATCGGCCCAGTAGGGCGCATGGTCCATGATGTCTTCACCGTTACCATGTCGAACATGAACCCCGATGATGCTGTGCCCCTCAAAACATTCTTGGTAAATGGCATCTATGCGTGTTTGAATTTCAGACCGAGGCTTGACACTCTGGAAGACCTGCCGCTCGGCATCCTCATCGCAGCGCCACATCAAGCAAGCGTCACACACTACTGTGTTCGCTTCGACATCGTGTTCGGCCTGAAAGAGCTCGCCCAACTCGTCGCGCTCTTGGAAAATCTGCTCATCTGGGCGGTAAAGGCAGTCGATCGCTGGCCTATTCCACCACTCCGGGAAGAATGGACCCGGGAAGGAAAAGTCGTTGATCCGGTCGTCGCAAATAGCCGGTACGCCAGCGATGTCATTGATCGGTTGGAAGAACACCGGAAAGGCATTTGTGAAGGGTTGGTCGAGATAGCAGGACCCGCGCCAGTCGACGGCTAGCGTTCGTCCCGACCGCTGAGCGTAGCGCCAAGCGGCCGCCAGCGACCACAGACAATCACCGAACCCCGTACGCCTCTGAGAGACGACGAACCTGCGCTTTACCAATCCACTGACCTGCATTTTCGGAAATCTCGTTTCAGAGACGAGGTTGCATCTGGCTTGGGATCTCTTAATCGATACTAGTCGACCGTTACGCCGGGCGATTTGGTAGAGGCTGCGCATGGGGCAGAAGAGCTCCTCAGCACTGCCTATCCTTATCTCTGTGACGCTCGCAAATCTTGACGCCGGGTACACTCGCTTCCGGTTTAAATTCAGCGTTCTCTAATGCGCCCGGCGACATGTGTAAAATTGATTGCGTGAATGTGGCCCATCCATGTGATGGATACTAAGGCGTTCCTTGACCATGAGCCTCTGCTGACGTGGGGCCGCGCTTTGCTAAGCGAAACAACCGGGCGAGGCAGTCCACAAAGTCCCTTTTTCAAGTCCAATTCTTAACTGCGTCAACGTAACATGTCATTTGCGGGCGTTTCCTGACGGACGGATGTGCAGGACCCGCCAGCCGTCGAATGTCAGGTGCAGGCCATCCACGTCATTTATGGCCATCATGGCGTCCGGTCCCATCGAAAGATGCGACACGGCGCCCTCTGACGCTTTCAAGTGCGCCAACATGGCGCAATTCCTGCCGGATAGCTTTCGAGCCGGCTGGACTGAGCGACTGGCACGCGATGCTGTGCGACGATGGCCGGGAGAGGAATTTTGGCGTCTGCAGCCATGTGGAGGATCGTTCCGACGGTTCTGCGGGTTCTCGGTGTCAGAGCGGACACCTGTGCGAACCCGCTCTCGTCCGTTTTCGACAGGCCCTTGAGGTTCATGACCCTGTTGTTCGCCGAGATCACCCGCCAGTTCAGCGATCCAGGTGAAGATCGGCACGCCTGTCGATGCGGCGATCATCGCCTCGGCCAGCGAAGATGATGAAGAGGGCCATTGGGTCAAGTACAAGCGCCGACCAGCGTTTCATTGCTTCAAAGCCCATTTCGGTGCCTACGCCGATACGGCCCTTGTCGAGGAGATCGCCGTCACGGCGCCCACACCGAGGACGGCAACGCCGTTCCTGATGCTCCGCCCGACAATCCCGGCGAAGTGTTTGCCGACAGCGCCTACCGAGGCAATCATCTCGGCGGCGCGGGGCGCGCCAAGGGTGGAAGGCCGCGCATCGTCGCAACCGCTATGTGGGGGCGCGACGAGGCCGAGAGCTTGACGCCTGGAACCAACCGATCCACAGAATTTGTACTCGGATCGAGAAGATCTTCGGCACCTGTAGCCGGATGCGATGGCGAGAAGGCGGCCGTTCAAATTCGCCGCACTGCGATCGCCTACAGTATGAATCACAGGTTGATGGTCGCCTCGTCCCGCCCATCGTTGAAGCCCAGCCACCGTTTTCGGGCTAGCGCGCCCGAAATTCCTTGGAGGTCAATGCGTAATGCCCTACCCGGCTTTTCGCCGCCGTCTCAGATGTGCGGTTCGCCCAAAGCCCCCGACTGCCACGAACTTTGCCTTCGCGCGGAGCGAAACCTCGCGCCCACGACTTTGTGCCGCCGATGTGCCGCGCTGCCCGTCAAACAATCCATTTTATGGATGCACCTCATCCAAACAATCGATTTCACTGATCAAAACAATTTCCATTAGAAGACGCTGAAGCAGGCAAAGATTACTTGGTCAGCGCAAAAGAGGGATGGTGGAGTTCTAGTGTGGCTTGGACCCACATGCTCGCCATTTTATCTGGGAACGGCTACGTGCCCTGCTGGCGCAGGGCAATACGATTCTACTGGCCACCAACTTCGTGGAAGAAGCGGAGCGGCTATGCAACCGACTGTGCGTGCTTGAGAACGGATATAGAATCCCAGAAGGGCGTCCTAACTCGCTGATTGATGAGCAAATCGGGTGCCGACGTGATTGAAATCTATGTCGCTCACCCCGTGAGCTGAGTTCGGCACTCAGGCCGCATGTGCGACTTAGGCAGGTTAGCGGCGAGACTCTGTTTTGCTATGCCTCCAAGCAGGAGCAGGTGTGCTCGCTGGCTGACACTGTCAATGACGAGCTCCGCGCCACATCTGTCGAAATCCTACCATAGGGTATGAGGCGGGCCGCCGGTGTGGCGAGCCAGATTCGAAATTTCAACTACCATAGAGCAGGAAGAAAATGGGCGAGAACAGGAAAGTTGCTCTGGTTACGGGCATAACGGGACAGGATGGTGCCTATCTCACGCGTCTTCTGCTGGAAAAAGGCTACGTCGTTCATGGGATTAAACGACGTTCCTCTTCCTTCAACACGGGTCGCATCGAAGACATCTACCAAGACCCGCACGATCCCGATCCGCGCCTAATTTTGCATTACGGTGACCTCACTGATGCGACTAATCTCATCCGAGTAGTTCAGGAATCCCAGCCAGACGAGATTTACAACTTGGCCGCTCAGAGCCATGTCCAGGTGTCGTTCGAAACGCCGGAATACACAGCAAACGCCGACGGTATCGGAACATTGCGACTTCTTGAGGCGATCCGCCTCCTCGGTCTGAAGGACAAGACCCGCTTCTATCAGGCCTCGACTTCAGAGCTCTACGGCCTCGTGCAATCCGTACCGCAGAACGAAACAACGCCCTTTTATCCGCGCAGCCCTTACGCCGCCGCCAAGCTCTACGCCTACTGGATCGTGGTCAACTATCGCGAGGCCTATGGTATCCATGCTTCCAACGGCATTCTCTTCAATCATGAAAGCCCACTGCGCGGCGAAACTTTTGTGACGCGCAAGATCACCCGCGCCGCCGCTGCTATCTACCTCGGCAAGCAGGACAAGCTTTATCTCGGCAATCTCGATGCTCAACGCGATTGGGGCCATGCGCGTGAGTACGTGCGTGGTATGTGGATGATGATGCAGCAGGATCAACCGGATGATTACGTGCTGGCGACGGGCAAGACGACCCCTGTCCGCCAATTCGTCGAATGGGTTTTCGAAGATGTCGGCGTCGAGCTCGAATGGCGTGGTGAGGGAGTCGACGAAAAGGGCTATGATGTCGAGACCGGCAGATGCCTAGTCCAGGTAGACCCACGCTACTTCCGCCCCACGGAAGTCGATCTTCTCCTGGGCGATGCCACCAAGGCGAAGGAGAAGCTCGGCTGGGTGCATGAGACATCCGTGCGCGAGCTCGCCGCGGAAATGGTGCGGGAAGACCTCAAGGTCATGCAGACATCGGTAATCATGAAGGAAGCATAATGTACGATCTGAAGGGAAAAGCCGTGTGGGTCGCGGGCCACAAGCATGGTGAGCAGCGCTGTTGTAGGCCGCCTCGCGTCTGAAGACTGCAAAGTTATGGCCGCCCTGACGTTTCCCCCAAATTTTATCCAGTCGTGAGTTCGTTCCGGGGGTGGATTTGCCCTGACGTTGCCCCCAGTTTCTATCCAGTTTTGAGGTCGTTTCCGGCGTGGGTTGTGCCCTGCTGGGCGGGTGAAGCGACGGGCGCTGGCGCGGAGCCTTTGGCATCGCGCAGCGCGAGCGACCGTCGCAGATTGAAGGTGGTGACGAACTGCGTGAGGCACAAGGATTCGTGGACCGCGCCTAACGCGGCGACTTCAACACACCAGACGAGAGGCAAGGTACGCCAAAAGGCCTCATCTCCCGTTTGATGTTCGCCGTTTCAGCGGGGCTTGCGTGAGGTGTAATCATCACTTGGTCGATGAACGTCTTCGCCTCGATGTCGATATAGACGCCCTCTCTCAATGCCTGCTTGTCTAGCCAAAGGAGTCTCACCTCGTCTTCGAACTTGAAGGCACGCCGCTTGTGCAACAGCATGGTCGCGGCCATCCGGGTAACTTCTTTCTTCGATCCTTCTGCGACCGACTGTGCCAGACGAACAAGAGTTCTCTCGCCACGATATTGGACGCGGCCTAGAAAAGCGGAGCCGGCGCTGTTCTTGAGGAGGCCTTTTGCCGCGTTCACCATAGCGTCCACCCGACAGCGGATTCGAACAATAGGAGTTTCCTTGTCGGGACCAAAGCCTGCCATTCGCCAACGCGGTTCGTCATGTGCACCTGTGGTCCAACACGAGCCGTACGGTTGAAACCCCGACAAGGGACCGGGGCGATTGAACAGACCATCGCACCACCACCGCTCATAGGGGTCCTGCCAACATCGGACGGGCGAGAGCCGCAGTTTGTTAGTTTCGAAAATCAGCTTGGCGTAACGCCATTCGAGCATATGATAGAGGAATGGTTTTGTGAGTGCGGGGTCCTTCATCACTTTCCGGCCGTCTGCGCCGCGCTCGACGAGTGACCAAGAGATGGGATGCTTCTGGTCGATGATCATGACAGTTTCCCAAGAGCCAGCTCGGCACTCTAGTCAGCTGTGAACTCTCTGTCATTTGGCATCACGCGTCTAAAGTCAGGCCATTCAGACCTAGAGCGGCGGACTTTCATGTGAACCATACCCTGCGGCTGCGAAGTAATTTCTGCATTCTGTAGGAGAGAAGAGGTTGCAGATATCGCCAATGGCCTGCCACAGGGCGTCGATGGTTCTGATGGCCTTTGCGCGCAGGTGCGCCTTGAGCTTGGCGAATGCCATTTCGATGGGATTGAGATCTGGGCTGTAGGGCGGCAGGAAGAGCAGCCATGCGCCTCTGGCCCGGATCGCTGCCTCGGCGGCCGGGCTCTTGTGGGCAGCGAGATTGTCGAGGATGACGACATCGCCCTTTGCCAGCGTCGGAGCGAGCTGCGTTTCGACATAGGTTTCGAAGATGGACCGGTTCATCGGCGTGTCGATAACAAAAGGGGCCGTGAGCCCATGACAGCGCAACCCGGCGATGAAGGTCTGCGTCTTCCAATGCCCGAACGGTGCCTTTGAGCGCAGCCGTTGGCCCTTTAGGCAGCGGCCGCGCAGACGTGTCATCTTCGTAGTGGTAGCATCAATCGAACCCGGTGCAGCATCATCACACTCTGTTGCTCAGGCGACTTCACCGGCACGAAGCGCATCGTCGGTCGTGTCACGGCCTCGCAGATCGCCTCTGCATCTGCAGCATCATTCTTCTGCCGCTTCAGATACGGCTTCACATACTGTGCCGGCAGCAGCCGCACATCGTGGCCACGCGCGATTAGCTCGCGAGCCCAATACTGCGACGAACTGCACGCCTCGATCGCGACAAGGCATCGCTGCAACTCTCAAAGAACGGCAGCACACGCCCACGCGTCAACTTCCTGCGAACTGCAACCTCACCAGCCGCATCCACGCCGTGGACTTGAAACACGGACTTCGCAATATCAGACCGATTGTCGTAACGTTGCTTATCATAGCGCTCCTCCAGCTCTAATCCCGCGATCATACCGCAGGAAGGGAGGAGAGCCGTCCACCGCATCAATAGCAGACCGGTGGCTGTCAGGCCCGGACCGCAGAAACCTGCAGTCGATTCACATCAAGCATTCGACCGATCTGGCGATGAGCCTGATCGCCGCGGGGCTGCGAAATGCCGCTTCTCGCGCGGCCGAGCCAAACCCGATTGATTCCATTGGGCGCGCGACCCTTTTGGTCGCGGCGACGTGTGACAGGACGCGAGCGAATGTATATAGACAAGGCGGCGCGCGGCCGCCGATCGAAGTGCGAACGTACAGGCGGTAGCGATGAATGACGACCACAGTGCTAGCGGCAAACTGCCCGGCGACAAGCTCTCGAAAATTGCGCGCGGCGAGCCGCTGACGGCTGCCGAAGAGATCGCACGCGGCGCGCGTGAGCTCGCGACCGAGCGCCTCGCCCGCGAGTATCTGGAATCGCCGTCGGTCAAAATGGCGCGGGAGCTTTACGTTTCCCCTGCGGCAAAGCTCGCCCGCGATTACGCCAATTCGCCTGCGCAGCAGGTCGCGCTCGGGCTTAGCCCGGCCTTTGGAGCGGCCGAGATCGCGCGCACGGAAGCGATGCGCAAGCTACTCGAACCGTCCACGGCGCTGGCCGCGAAGCTCAATGCGATCCAGCCATTCGCAATCGACCATGCCAAGCTCGCCTTTCTCGGCGCAATCACGCCGTCTATTGATCCCAAGGTGATTGCGGCGATCCAGGGCGTGCAGCCGCTCAAGATCGATCCGTTGTTGGCGAGCACCGTCAGCCGGGCGCAGCGGACATTCGAAGAGGCAATGCGACCGCTCGGCGGCATCGGATCGGCGATCAAGCAGTTCGAAGAGCAGCAGCGTGCCATCCAGAAATCGCTATTCGCCTCGCTTGCCGGGCCGTTCGGTGACATCGCCAAGACCTCGCAATGGGCGAGCACCCTCGGCCGGATCGACACCCCCGATATCACCAAGCTGCTCGGCGGGGGCCTTGGCACGGCTGTCGGCGACATGCGCGACGCGATCGCTAAGAACTTCGTCGGTTCGGCCGCGATCGATCAGGCCAAGATGAGCGCAATGCTTGGGCTGACCGCCCGGTTCGAAGCCGATTTCGCGGCGACCCAACTCAAGATGTCGGCGCTCGCCGGCATTGGCGAAGTGTTCGACCGGCGCAGCCATTTCCGGATCGACGCCTATCATTCGCTCTTCGGCGAGTGGCGCACGCGCGTCAATCTGCCAGAAAATTTCTGGCGCGACGGGCGTGTGCGCAAGCGCATGTATCGCGAGGCCGAAGTCGATGAAGGGCTAGTTGTCGCCCAGCCCGGCATGGCGCTCGAGATCATGATCGAGAGCGGACTGACCGTTGGGCTTCGCTCGGAAGCCAATGCCGTGGCGGTCGTGACACTTGGCGAAATATCGATGACCGTGCGGTCGCACGGCACCAGCAAGGATGCCTATGCGTTGGTCGGGCGGTTCGAGCAAGAACTGCGCGCTTATGTCGAGCGCAAGCTCGAAGAGCGCTTCGGTCCGGACTGGTTCAAGCTGCGCGCGTCGAACCTGATCGGCAAGGCGAAGGAGATTCGCAAGGTGGCGATGGCGCGCGGTGAAGCGTTCGCACCGCTAGTCAATTTTACCGAACTGGGTGAGCTGTCGGGGATCATCCAGAGCACGAAAAACTGGGATGAAGTGTTCGGCTATGTATTCGTCGACAAGACCGAATTCGACCATGACATGCAGAAGTTGATCGCAGTCCGGCGTCCGACGATGCACATGCGCCGGATCGACGGCGTGCGCCTTGTCGAAGTGATCTGCGTGATGCAGCGGCTGTCCGAGCAGATGGCGGACGATGGCGCGTGGAAGCTCGCGGCCGAGTCCGATCGCTAGGCAAGCCACGCGGAAACCCCGCCCCCCACGTTTGGCGGGCAAGAGTCGCGATGGCGCTCCTAATTGTACGACCGGTTCCGGGGTCGGCGATTTGCCACCCGAACGCCGACAACGAGGCGCCTTACCGTCCTGCGGGGTCGGGGCCGCTTTCGTATGGTTTGCTCTCGGGCAGAGGAGCCGGATAGCCGCCGCTCCACTAATGCGTTTCAGCCCGATGCGACGGTAATCCATGCCCTAGGCACGAGGGCCTGTCCACGCCATTCCTCGATCAATTTGACTCCCGGCAACTTCCCCCAGACGTCCTCATCTGCGTGGTCCAGGACGATGATCTGGAGGCGCCCCTTGGCGGCCGTGACCTCAGCGCCAAGGAGCGCAAAGACCTTCCTGACAGCGACCACGTCCTGATCCCTCCACGCGATGAGGTCGGGTCCCTCGTCGCCCGCGGCCCGCTTGGGAAAATAGACCTGGCTAGGCTGGTCGAAGATCAGCTGCCCAGGGACTGGGTGATGAGGCTCGGCCAGGAAGTAGCGCTGCAGCGCAAGCATTAGTGCGATGTGATACGCGAGCCAATTGGCGCCGCTGCCAATCTCCCACAGGTAGTCCTCACGCGTTCCCCTGGTCACCTTGACGGTCAGGTCTTCAATCAACAGCCTGATCGGGGCCTCGGGCCACTCCCCGTCAAGCTGCGGAACCAGCCGATTGGCATGATGGGCGACTTGGTTCAGGGCGTTGAATAGCTTGCGCTGGATGTCGGCCTCGGAGATCGTCTTTTGCAGCGTCGCAATGTCGGCCTGCAGCGAGGCGAGTTCCTGCCGCAAGTCCGACGACTGGTCGGCGCGATCGTAGATGTGCAGCGCTTGCTCCAATCGACCAAGGAAGCGCTCAAGCCGATCGAAGCGATTGACCTCGTCTCGGGCGGCGTCAGAGTCCTGTTCCAGCATCGTTATCTCGCTACGCACCTCGTTCAGCTCAGATAGGACCGCTTCAGCGGCGCCGCGCTGGCGCAGGATTTCCCTGTCGAGTGTGTTGGACATGGCAGGGTGAGTCCGCAGCCGGATCTCCAGACCGCCGAGGTTGTCGCAAAGGGCCAAGATTTTCTCACGGCCGCCGTCCCCGAGTGCGACCAACGGATCGGCCGACTCGTCGGCCAAGTCCCTCAGCCACGTGGACAGGTCCAAACGGTCACGTTGGATGCGCATGGCGTCGCCGTACGCCTCACTGCTCTCCACCAGACGGCGCAGTTCGTTCAGGCGCTGACGATGTTCGGTAAGTCGCGAGGCGAGTTCGGTTTCCAGCGCACGAAGGGTCTCCAGACGCGTGAGCACCACATCGATTCCGGCCAGGCTTGGTCGAGCAAGGCTTGAGTTGCTGTTCGACACCCGTCGAAGCAGGTCAACGACGTCACTCCAGTCCTTCGGCACTTCAGTGGAGGAATCGACCAGGCCAAGTTCGACAGCCTGTCGCAGCCACGCCTCCGCCTCCGCCCGCCAAGCGCCAGTCGCTGACACGATCGCGCGTAGCTCAGCCTCCTTCCGGCGAAGGTTGCGCTGGAGCCGATCGATCTCAAACCGCGCCTGGAGAATCTTTGCGGTGACCGCGCCCAGAACGTACGGAAAGATGGTCTTCAGCTTCTCCCGGTGTTCCGTCGTATCGGCCTTGAAAAACATCACGTCGGGATTGGCGACCACGTTCTGAGGTTGGAACGTGAAGGCCATGAGGTCGCGGAAGCTTGGCTTCTGCTTGAATCCGTTGTCCGTACCCGGTTCGAAGTCGAGGTCTGTCAGGCCTGCCAGGCGGTTCATCGCGCGCTTGACCGTGTCGACATTGGTGGTCTTGTCGGTGATCGTCTCTGGGATCTCGACCTCCGCCCCCTCGATCAGCACCATGTCGCCTGTGCTCTGTTGGTCCCCCGGTTCGCGTCGCGCCAAGAGCTTTTCGCCCTCCAGCGTCTCGATCAGAATGCCGAACCAGCTGCAGTTCTCGCGGATTACGCCCACCGGAATTGCGCATTTGTCCGAGCCCAGACAGTAATCGATAATAGGGATCACGGCGGACTTCCCGGTCTTCGACGCGCCGCTGATGACGTTGACGACGCCGGGCTCGAACTTGACGACCCGCGGCGCTGTGCCATTGCGGGGCCAAAGGATCAGTTTTCGAAGCTGGAAATACATCTAGAACTCCACCCGTAACAGGTTGGCCACCTGGGCGGTCCCCAGTTTCGAAAACCAGAAGCCCAACTTCTCAGAGGCCGATCCGAGGTGCTTGACGCGCTCTGGAAGGACCAGCCTCTTCGGTTTCGGTTCTGGCACATTTGCTCTCAAGGTAGCGTCCTTGTAATCCACGGACAGCAGCCGCCCGCTTACACCGACAGCGACCGACTGCAATGTCAGAGCGCGCAGCAGCAGCGCCCGCTCATGGACGGCGAGGAGTTGTTCCCGTTCCTTCCCGAGCTTGGCCGCGAAGAGCGCCAGCCCGGAGGGTCGGTTTGTCGAGGTCACGATGTCGAGCGTTGCGCGATGCAAGACGATCGGCAGCACGAGAAACGTCAGGGCGAACGGCGCTGGACGTTCGTCCTCAGCCTGGAAACCTTGGCCAAACCGCCACAATGCGAAAGCCCCAAGTCCTGGATTCTGGACAATAGCGAGGTCGCTGAGCGGCAGGCGAGATCGGCCAGCCTCAATCAAGTCGCTGGCTCCAGCAGAGTCTGGTATTCGGGATGCCAGCCGAGCCGCAGGCCGTGGGCAAGGGCGTTGAACGATCCGTGGACGAAATGGCCGGGGACGACCCGACCGTCGAGTGGGGGCTGCAACTGCGCGCAGCGCCTGTAAACGATTCTCCCACGAACCGTTGCGGGGTGTCCGGCCTGTACGTCGTGCACCTCTGCACTGACGTGCTCGTAGCGACCGACAAGATCATCGTCCCAGTCGCTTAGGTTCTTCTCAAAGATCAGCCCGCTTTCGCCCCAGATCGAGATGTCGGCGAGCGTCCTAAGATAATCGCTGACGGCCCGGACGCACGCTTCGTCTCCCACCTCAATCAGTTCTAGCTGGCGGACGAAGGCGGGACGGTCGGCGACCAATTGTTCGATGGCCTCGACCGGCGGTTGCTTGGTGAAAGACGACAGCAGCCCTGGAAGGTTGTTCTTCTGAACAAATGCTCTTTGTTCGGCCTGAAACGCGTCGGCATCCAAGATGGCGGGCTTGCCAGCTCTGATCAGCCTGTCCGCCGCCTCCTTCGCTGCGCCGATCGCGCGTTCGCACACTAGGTCGATGATGAGAGGAGAGACCGTAGGCTTGAAGATCGCGCGTATCGGATCGACAGGATCTGCATCGACGCTGACAACGGCGATATTCTTGACCAAGGCGGCGCGATGAGCCGCATCAGCATTCAGGAAAGCTTGGACGTCGGCTTCGCATGCCGGGGCGGCTTTCAGCTTGCTGTGGGCCTTGACGAGATTGGCGACTAGCGCCTCCACGTCGGCGTCTGTTTTCGCGTCGTTAAGCGCGGTCGCGGAGGCGCATGCCTTCACCGGTGTGACATATAGCTGGAAACGGCTGGTCGCCGGGTCGATCTCTCCCGCAGCCATGAAGCTGAGCCAGTTGGCCAGCGACTTCCACAGGTCCGCAGCCCAGTCGGATATCGGATTTTGCTTCAGCGCGCTCTTGCTTTGCTCAAGAACCACTTCGCCGCCGACCAGGTGAACCGCCACATCGTCTAAATGTTCGAGAGAGACCGAGGCGCCGCTAGGCACGCTGAGCAGGTGAAAGCAAAGGCGCACGGGTTGAAGCGCATAGCCGAGGTATTGGCCAGCGGCGCCGTGTTTACCCGTTTGTGTTATCGCGTTCATTGCCCATCCCGATTCTCCCGAGTCGCACAGGAAGAAACCAGCAAAGATATTGGTATAGTTCGCCGTTGTTTACAATTGGCGCCCGGCGGTTTCATTCGAACTCTGGCCGCACTTGGCAGGCAACCGGCGATATCGTCATCTGCTCGATCGGGGCGGCCAGGCGCGATGCAATTGCGGTCTAGGCCAGCGCTCGGAGTCCACTTGCGGGAGGCGAACGAATGGGCAGGACGACCATTGCGAGGCGTATCGCGACCATCCATATGGCTCGGATGATATGTCCGCTCTTGGACGGACGCGAAGTTTGCCGGAACTCCGGCTTGAAGGCGCAGAGCCGGCACTGGTTCGGGGCAGATCAGCTCGTCTATCGTGCCCTATGTTTCGGCTTGTCGCCGGCAAATTGCTTCAATGCATTTGCCCGCCTAGAAAGGTGCCCCCTCGGACTCACTGGTCGCTGTCACTTATTCGGACCCTGAAATTGGCTGCCGTCGCGATTTCTCTGGCTTGTCGACGACAGGGAGTCCTTCCTTTCTGGCCTTGGCAAACGCTCGATCGCTGTCCAGGAACTCCGCCAGCATGAACGGGATGAGTTCCGCTACCGATTCGGACTCGCCATAGGTCTGACGATAAAGCGCCGCATAGTCCTTCAGTGCTTGGTTCAGGTCTGCACTTACGCTTATGGTGATCTTCGAAGGAGTCCGGTCCGGAAGTTTGGCGAGTTTCAGATTGGTCATGATGACTCCAGTCAATTCCGGTACGGCCGCAGCACAAGATCCTTGTGCACGATGACGCGCAGTGGCCAACCGGGCCGGACAGTGATGGTGGGTTGGATATTGAGGTTCTTCTCGGTGATGCGCTGGCCAGCTTGACTGACGTTCTGCTGAGCGGATTCGCGGATTGCTTTGACAAGGTCGCTTTCGTCTTCCCCGAGGCTCAGCTCGGTGCCGACCCCTAGCAACGTGGCCAGCGCAACGCCTTTGATCAGCTGCCAGGTGTGGAAATCCACCTTGTCCTCAAGCCCCGCGTAGCCGGCAGTGTCTGTTGCCGGCAGATTGTCGATTTCGATCGAAGAGCCGTCGGGCAGCAGTATCCGTTGCCAGACCAGCAGCGCGCGCCTTTGTCCAAAGGCAACAACGCTGTCATAGGTGCCAATCAGGCGAGAGCCTTGCGGAATGAGCAATGTGCTGCCGGTGACTGTGTCGTGCACATTCTCGGTGACCTGTGCGACGACGAGGCCGGGCAAGTCGGAATTGATGCCAGTGATCAGGCTCGCTGCGATGACGCTGCCGGCCATCAGCTGATACGGCGAAGCCGGCGTCTGCAGTGCATGCAGATTGTAGATTCCAGTTGTGTTCCGCTGGCTGACAAAATCGAGCTTGCGCTGTTGATTGTTTTGGTCGCCCTCGGCCGGTGCTACGGAAGCTGAATCGCGTGCGGCATCGGATTGTGGTGCCGTTGCCTCAAAGGGTGGACGCCCGCCCTGTCCGTTGCCGGCGGCATCCGCTTGCCGGGGTCGATTTTCGATCCGGAAGAAGACTTGCGATTCGCGCGCCTCGATCGCCTGCTGTGCAAGGCGCTGCTCCTCCGCCGAAACCTCCTGGCCCGGCGCGATGCCCAGCTGGCGTTGGTGCTCAAGGATGGGGCGGCCGAGGTCGCCGGGCAGCGGTGATCCAAGCACCGGAGGCTTGGGCTTGATCCCGGAATAGTCCTTAGGCAGCCTTTCAATTGCCTCCGCGGTTGGCTTCCGCTCAGTGTTGTAAAGCTCTTCAGGCTGCTCTTTGATGCGCAGCGCCGGTCCCTGCAGCGCCATCATGGTGACGCCTAGAACGCTGCCGGAACCAACAGCAGCAATGGCGACAATAATGCCGCGCTTGAAGCGCACAGTGCGGCGAGGCGAGGCCCGCAGCTGCAGCTGTTCTGGATCGAGTTTCGGTGGAGCATCGGAGCGGGAAGTATCCGTCATGGGCCGTCCCTCACCTGCTGGAACGCGAAAAGAGCAATATCCGCCGCGGCGCTTGCCTGCCGTCGGTCCTCGTGATGCGCACCACCTGCTGCTGCTTGGCGCCGAGGCGCAGTTCGGCCGCGGCGAAGAGGCGATCGACGATGTAATAGTTGCCCCGTATGCGGTAGTTGACGAGCTGGTTGTCCCCGTCAGCACCGACGATGAAGAGCGGCGGGGCCTCGCCCTGATCGATGCGGCGCGGAAACTCGATGTAGACCTTGCTGCCATCATCGAACGCGCGCGTCGGCCTCCAGGGCGGCATGTCGCCGGTAATCGAATAGCGGAAGCGAATATTTTCGAGAGCCACATTCGACGCCACTGGCATAGCGGCGTCGGCCTGCGCATTGCGCCGGCGTAGCGCGATGATCTGGTCCTCGCTGTAAGTCCAGGAGATGGCTGCCATGGCGGTCTTATCCGTGCTTTGAAGCTGCAGGTGATAGCTTCGCCGGTCCGTGGTGATCACCAGATTGGTGGCAAGTCCTGGCGCGAAGGGCTTCACCAGCACATGGGTGCGCTGGTCATCGCCGGAGCCACTGACGGTGTCGCCAATTACCCAGCGCACTGTATCGCCGGCCGACACGGATTGGAGTTTCTCGCCTGACTGCAGAGCGATATCGCTGACGCGCTCCGGTGCGGCATAGAGCTGATAGAGCGCGCCTTCGGCAAAGGGGTAAACCTGCACCGCATTCACATAGCCATATTTGGTGGGTTGCTGCGTCGCCGCCTTGTTGGCATCGGCGACACGTTCTTCAGGCGAGCGCTTGTCTTCAGCAGCCTTGCCCGGCTCGGGCTGCAACTGGCCGGGCAGCGGTAGCGGTTTCGGCACTTCCACGACTTTGACGGGCTTCTCCGGCGCCTTCTCGATTGCCGCCGGTTGGAACTTGGCAGCATCATAGGAAATCTGAGGTGGCGGCACCGGCTTCGAGGCACAGGCGGAGATGACCGCAGCCGACGTCGACAGGACCAGCGCAGTGCGGAGCGACGAGAGTCTATTTTTCATTGGCGGGCTCCTTTGGGGGAACGGAAGTCTGCGCGGCACTGTCGAGCTCGCGCGACCAGTCGATGGCATTGATGAAGACGCCGAGCGGGTTTTTGCGCAGCTGATCGGTATTGTTCGGCGGCCGGATCACAATGGTGAGGATCCCGGTCCAACGCGTTGTGCTGGCGAGGCTGCCGCGCTCAAAGACCTGCTCGGTCCATTTGACTTGATAGGAGCTGTCGGACGCTCGAACCACGCTCGTCACCTGCACCGAGACGCTGCGCGTCCCGATCTTGCCGAACGGGTCGTTGGCCTTAGCGTACTCGTTGAGAAAGAGGGCTCCACGGTCGGTGGCAAAGTCGTAGGCCGACAGCCAATTCTGCCGCACTAGCACCGCATCGGTGGAAACAGAGCGGACATTCTGGATGAAGCGGCCGAGATGCCAGGCGATCTGGGCATCGGTGGGCTCATAGGTTTGGATTGCCGGCGCCACAGCCCGTGTCTCACCGAAGCGGTCGACCTCGACAACATAAGGCACAACGCGGCCCTGCATCGACTGCCACAAGAGTCCACCAGAGAGCCCGGTGGCCAGAGCGAGGCAGCCAAAGGCCATCAGGCGCCAGTTCCTTGCCTGCACGCGCGCAGTGCCGATGCGCTCGTCCCAAAGTTGGGCGGCCTTCTGGTATGGTGTGACGGGGTGGGGCGTCTTCCCGTAACGTTGAACTGGTCGCTTGAAGAGCATCTAGTCTTCCTTATCGTTGAGAGAGGGGTTGGCGCCGCTTCCACCCCGATCGCCATCGCGGACGGCCTGCGTGGCGGCGTGGCGATGGGCGCGCGCGGTCTGTTCGGAACGTAAGCGCCTCGCCCACGCCGGCGCGGCATTGGCACCTGACGCGGCAGGGTTTCCGGTCATTGATGCGGTCGGCGTGCCGCCCGTCGCGGTCCAGGCGGCATCGCGGCCGGCATCGGCGCTGCGCCGGAATGGTTCTGTTGCAGATCGCATTCCCCGAATCGCGGCGCCGCCAGTTGCGCCGGCAACGCCCTGCAGTCCAGCAGCTACGCCGGAGAGGCCGGACTCGGGCGATGTTGCACGCCTCATCTGCCAAGCTGTGGAAGCAGCCGATCCCATGGCCGTGCCGGCTCGAACGGCGGCGAGACCGCCGCCGGTTGACATGCGCGCGCCGGCAAGCGCCGCACCTCCGGCAACGAGCGTTGATCCGGCGGCCGCCGCGGTGGTTCCGAGTGCGGCTCCCGCGCCAAGCTGCGGCGCGCCGGAAACAAGACCCGAGGCAATTCCCGGTCCGAAAATGCCGAGCCCAAGCAGCGCCAACGCGCCCAGTACCTGTGACATGGCCGCGGCCAAGTCCGGCTCCTTGCCTTGCAGGGCGGAAGCGAACTCGCCGAAGAGCGTGGAGCCGATGCCGACGATGACGGCAAGCACCATCACCTTAATGCCCGACGAGATCACATTGCCGAGCACGCGCTCGGCCAGAAACGCCGAGCGGTTCCAGAGCGCGAAGGGCACCAGAACAAAGCCGGCCAATGTGGTGAGTTTGAACTCCAGGATGGTGATGAAAAGCTGGATGGAAAGGATGAAGAAGGCGATGAGGACCAGGAACCAGGCGAGAAGCAGCACGAAGATGGTCAGCGCGTTGCCAAAAATCTCGGGGAAGCCGACTAGCTGGCTCGCTTGATTGAGCAGCGGCCAGGCGCCCTCGAAGCCGGCCGCGGCAATGCGGCCTGGCCGCAGGAGACTGTCGGCGGACAGATTGCCGGCCGATGCGTTGATGCCGAGCCCGGCAAAGGAGCGATAGATAATGTCGGCAAGGCTTCTGAAATTGTTCAGGATGAACGCGAAGGCGCCGACATAGAGCACTTTTCGGACAAGCCGGCCAAGAACATTGGGCTCGCCGCCGAACGCCCAGACCAGGCCCGCCAGCGTGATGTCAATGCCGATCAGGATGGTAGTGAGAAAGGCGACGTCGCCCGAAAGCAGACCGAACCCGCTGTCGATATAGCGGATGAAGATCTGCATAAAGCGATCGATGACGCCGAGGTCATTCATGTCGCCGTCTTCCTCGTTGTCTTGAAGAACTGCTGATCAGTTGCCGGGATAGGCCGTACCGGTGCCCAGGAAACGCTTCGTCGTCTCGCGGGCGGCTTCCTCAGACTGCGCCTTGCGGGCAGCATCTTCGGCTTCAGCCCGGAACTGGGTCGCGAGCAGCGTCTGGATCTGAATCTGCTGCTTGGTCGAAAGCGCGATCAGCTGATTGGTGGCCTGGCTTGCCTCAAGGGCACCTGCCGCGCCCTGACTGCGGTTGACGAGATCGGTAAGCAGGTCGCCGTCGGCCCGCACGTTCTCCACGATCTGCGACTGCGCGCTCATGGTTTGGCGGAACGCCTGCATGGCGTTTTGCCAGCGCTCGCGCGCGGCGCTCGCCACATCGCTGACCTTGATTGTGGCGTCGTAGCTTTCCGGATATTGCACACGCCACTGGTTCTGAAGCTTGTCGAGATCGAAGCTCAGGCCGCTGGCCTGGGTCATCAGGCCGTCGATCCGTTGGAGCGAACCTGTGAGCTGGCCGACGGAAGAAAAATCCAGGCGCTGAAGGTTGCGCGCCATGTTCTGCAGCATCGTCGCCTGGTTCTGAAGCGACTGGATCTGGTTGTTTATCTGCTCCAGGGAACGTGCCGCTGTCAGCACGTTCTGCGCATAATTCGACGGATCGAACACGATTAGGGCGTGGGCCGGCTGGACGTAGTCGGCCATCGGTTTTGCGATTAGGGAAACGGTGATCAGGCTGGTGAGAAGGCGGCGCCGCATCATGACGATTGCTCCTTGTCTGGTTGAGGGAATTGCTGGAGAAGCTCGGCAGCCCAATCGAGGCCGCGCGCACTCAGGAACCGGGAGGCAAAGCTGTCCTGCCCGTGCTCTGACAGGACGCTGTCGATCAAAGCTTGCGTGGCCGGATCAGAGGCGCCGCAGAGCGCAAGAGCGATCGGGCCGAGCCCGAGCTCGAAGAGGCGGTTGCCGCGGCGCGACTGCAGATAGTACTGGCGCTTCGGTGTGGCACGGGCGACCAATTCGATCTGCCGCTCGTTCAGACCAAATCGCTCATAAGCCACCCGTGCCTGCGGTTCCACGGCACGGTCATTGGGGAGAAAAATGCGCTGTGGGCAGCTCTCGATGATCGCCGGCGCGATGGAAGAGCCAGCGATGTCGGCAAGCGACTGCGTGGCAAAGATCACCGACACGTTCTTCTTTCGCAGCACCTTCAGCCATTCACGGATGCGGGCGGCAAAGAGAGGGTTGTCGAGATAGACCCACGCCTCGTCGAGCATCAGCAGCGTCGGCCGTCCGTCGAACCGCTCCTCGAGACGATGGAACAGATAGGTGAGCACCGGGAGAACAGCGCCTTGGCTGTGCATGAGCTCTTCGGTCTCGAAACACTGCACATCCGACAAAGCCAGCCGATCTTCATCGGCATCGAGCAGACGGCCGAAGGGACCGTCGAGCGTGTAGGGCATCAACGCGGCCTTGAGCCCATTGGACTGAAGCAGAACCGACAGGCCCGTCAGCGTGCGTTCCTGCACCGGCGCAGTGGCAAGGCTGATGAGTGCCGACCAGATCGCCTCCTTTACCTCCGGCGTAACGGTGACATTCTCATGGGCAACGAGGCCGGCGATCCATTCCGCCGCCCAGCTGCGAGTAGCCTGGTCGCCGATATTGCTCAGTGGCTGGAAGGCAAGCGCACCATCCGCGCCCAGCGCGTGGTGTTCTCCGCCCATGGCCAGTGTTGCCGCACGAGCCGAATTGCCCTTGTCGAAGACATAGACCTGCGCCCCGGCATAGCGTCGAAACTGCAGAGCGACTAGCGCAAGCAGAACCGACTTGCCGGCACCGGTCGGCCCAACGACCAGCATGTGGCCGACATCGCCAACGTGGGTGGAAAGCCGAAACGGTGTCGACCCGTTGGTCTCTGCGAAGAGAAGCGGCGGGGATTCGGTCCCAGTCACGTTGGCGAGATGCTCGTTATCCACCGGACCGGCCCACGCCGACGACAGCGGCATGACATGGGCAAGATTCAGCGTGTGAACGAGCGGCTGGCGAACGTTGGCATAGACATGGCCGGGCAATGAGCCGAGCCACGCCTCGACCGCATTGATGCTTTCACGGATTGTGGTGAAGCCGAGTCCGTTGACGATGCGCTCAACCGCGCGAAGGTTCTCCGCGGCGGCTTGGCGATCCTGGTCCCATACCGTCACCGTTGTGGTGAGATAGCCGAAGCCGACGTGATCGCCGCCCAATGCCTGAAGGGCGGCATCCGCATCGAGCGCCTTGTTGTCGGCGTCACTATCGACGAGAGGGGCGGGTTCGTTGGTCACGACCTCGCGCAGGATGGCTGCGACCGATTTGCGCTTGGCAAACCACTGACGGCGCAACCGGGTCAGTGTCTTTGTGGCTTCCGTCTTGTCGAGCGGGATGAAGCGCGTCATCCAGCGGTAGGCGAAATCCTGATGGTTGAGCGCGTCGAGGATCCCTGGCCGGGTGACGTTCGGGAAACCAAGGATGGTGAGGTTGCACAGATGCTGCTCACCCAGCATCGGCTCCAGGCCGCCGGTAAGCGGCGCGTCAACCAGAACACCGTCGAGATACATTGGCGTTTCCGGCATGGCGACCGGATGGCGGTAGGTCGAGATTGTGCCGTGCAGATAGGTTAGCGTCTCGGCATCATCGAGGGCGCGCACTTCCGGCATGAAGCCGGACAGCAAATCCAGGACGCGGTCGGTCTCGTCGCGAAACCACGCCAGCTCCTGGCGCCAGTCTCTAGCCCCTCCCGAGTGATGCGAGTCGACCAGTGCGCTTTCCGCCCGCGCCTGGCCATCTGGCGCCGGCATGAAGACCAAGGTCAGATGATAGCGACTCTCGAAGTGCGCGACCTTGCCCTCGAAGGCCGCGCGCCGTTCTTCATCGACCAGCCATGAGGCAGCATCGGGAAAAGCCGAGCTCGGATAGCCCAGCGCTTCAACGCGCTCGGCCTCGAAAAACAACCCCCATCCGGAGCCCAACCTTCGTAGCGCATTGTTGGCTCGTGCGCAGATGCCGACCAACTCGGCTTCGGTCGCGCTTTCAAGGTCGGGGCCACGGAACCGGAAGGTTCGCTGGAAGCTACCGTCTTTATTGAGCACGATGCCGGGCGCGACCAAAGCGGCCCAGGGCAGATGATCGGCAAGCCGATCGGCTTTGCCGCGATACTCCGAAAGGTTCAGCATGCAAGCCACCCCTTCAGGCGAAGATGACGGACAAGCACGCTGGCGAAGTCCGGATCGCGGCGAGCGGCAAAGACCGCGAGGGTGTGGCCGGCGATCCAGAGCGCCAGTCCGGCGATCCACTGCTGCAGGCCAAGGCCTATTGCCGCGGCCACCGTGCCGTTGAGGATCGCCACCGCTCGCGGCGCGCCGCCCAGCAGGATCGGCTCAGTCAATGCCCTGTGAACGGGGACTTCGAAACCCTCGATATGCTGCTCTCCGGTGGCCATCAGACGAGTGCCCCGCCGCCGAAGGAGAAGAAGGAGAGAAAGAAGCTCGATGCCGCGAAGGCGATCGACAGGCCGAAGACAATCTGGATCAGCCGGCGAAAACCGCCTGCCGTGTCACCGAAAGCAAGGGTCAGGCCGGTGGTGATGATGATGATCACCGCGACGATCTTGGCGACCGGTCCCTGCACCGACTCAAGGATCTGCTGCAGCGGCTGTTCCCAAGGCATGCCGGAGCCCGCTGCGTGGGCCGGGACGGTGAGAAGAAACGCGAGCGCGGTGGACGAAAGGAAGCGAAGCTTCTTGCGCATGAGGTGACCTTTCAAAACTGCTGGAGTTGCGGAAGCGTGAGCGGGGTGACGGCGTAATCACCGCTGCTGTCGAGACCGGTGACCTCAGCGATCGCGTCAATGCGGCGCGAGGATCCGCGCCCAGCGATGAAGACGATCAGATCTACCGCATCAGCGATGAGGCAGCGGGGAACGGTGACGACGGCTTCCTGGGCGAGCTGCTCGATACGGTAGAGAGCGGAGCGCGCCGAATTGGCGTGAACCGTCGCGATGCCGCCGGGATGCCCGGTGTTCCATGCCTTCAGCATGTCCAGGGCTTCCGCGCCCCTGACTTCGCCCACGATGATGCGGTCGGGTCTGAGCCGCAGGGTCGAGCGCACGAGATCGGCGAGCGTGACCGACCCCCGCCTCGTCCTCAAGGCAACGCAATCCTTCGCCGCGCATTGCAGTTCGCGCGTGTCCTCGATCAGGATCACCCGCTCGTCGCAATCGGCGACTTGTGCCAGCAGCGCGTTGGCAAGTGTTGTCTTGCCCGACGACGTGCCGCCGGCGACCAGGATGTTGCGCCGCTCGCGGACCGCCGTCTTCAGCGCATCGGCCTGCAGCGGCAGCATGACCCGGTCGGCGACATAGTCGGCCAATGTGTAGAGTTTCGCCGCAGGCGTTCGGATGGCGAAGCATGGCCCCAGCACGACAGGCGGCAGCAGACCCTCGAAGCGCTCGCCCGATGGCAATTCGGCGCTGACAATCGGATTGTCAGCATGCGCCTCGGCGCGCACGTGGGAGGCGACCAGGCGGATGATGCGTTCGGCCTCAGAAGGATGCATGTGCACGCCGGTATCGACCCGGCCTTCACCCAACCGGTCGAGCCGCAGCGCACCGTCGGGATTGACCATCACCTCAATGACGGTCGGATCGGCAAGGGCTTCAGTGATCGCCGGACCCATGGCGGTGCGCAGCATGGCGCGGCGGCGATGGTCGGCTTCCGGATGAGAACTCATCCTTCCCCTCCCCTGCGATCGTCGGTGCCAAGGGACCGTTTCCCGGAAGCGATTTGGCGGCCGACCTGTTCGACGAATTTGTCGAAGCGCTCCTGGGCAATCCCTTGCGTGGCCCTGTCCGGCACCGGCGTGTGAGCATGAAGCGTGATCGAAAAGCGGATGAAGAGCGCCAGGCTCTCCAGGATCATCTCGACATCGCGCGTGACATGTCCGAGGTCGCGGGAAAGACGGTCGAGCCTCTTGCCGTAGCGCTGGTCGAGTTCATTCTCCCCACGCCGCTCGATAAAGGCCTCGACCGCGTGCGCCACAATGGCCGATTTGGTGGTCGATGGATTGCGGCTGAGGTTCTCCAGCTTCTCGCTCAACTCGGGTTCAAGCAAAAACTGGTGACGAATGCGGTGGGGCTTCATGCTGCTCGTTCCTCTGACCGGCGCTGATGCACCGGCGACGGGAACGAGCATCGTCGAGATCCTCGAAATCGCTTACGGCCGTTATCTACGCTGAGATGCGCCCGCGTATGGCGCGCCGTTCAGAAGCCGGGCACGATGTCCTTGTCGTCGCCCATTCCCTCATTGAGGCCGTACGCACGTGCTGCGGTGGAAATCCGATCCATGACGCGCTTGTCGGCGAGCGTCTCGCAGTCATCGTCTGCGGGCGTGAACAGATCGCCATGATCAGGCTCCTGGGCGACGAGGGTCCGTTCTTCGGGCAGGCCCGGATGGCGCTGCTGCTGGACACCTCCGTCTTCGATTGCCGCGCCGGCACTGTCGTCGTCGCCAGCAAGACGCCGATCCACGCCGCGCACCTGTCCGCTCCAATCGTCCGGGCGCGACGTGGGCCGATCCGCGTAGGCACCGTCGCGCAGCACCGGCGAAGGCAGCACTCGCTCCGTGAAATTCGGATCCTGGTAATAACGCAACTTCTTGGCGCGAATCGGCGGCAATCCCGAAACCAGGATTAGTTCGTCAGCCTGCGGCAACTGCATCACCTCACCCGGCGTCAGCAGGGGACGAGCGGTCTCTTGGCGGCTTACCATGACGTGGGACAACCAGGGCGCCAACCGATGGCCGGCATAGTTACGCATCGATCTGAGTTCCGTCGCGGTACCGAGCGCGTCCGAGATGCGTTTGGCCGTGCGCTCGTCATTTGAGGAAAAGGCAATCCGCACATGGCAATTGTCGAGAATGGCGTTGTTCTCGCCATAGGCCTTGGAGATTTGGTTCAACGATTGCGCTATCAGATAAGCGCGGATGCCGTAGCCTGCCATGAAGGCGAGCGCAGTCTCGAAGAAGTCGAGCCGACCGAGCGCCGGAAATTCATCCAGCATCATCAGGAGCTGATGCTTGCGGCTCTTCTTTGGATCGCCCTCCAGGCGCTCGGTCAGCCGCCGGCCGATTTGATTGAGCACCAATCGCACCAGGGGCTTAGTGCGCGAGATATCCGACGGCGGCACGACCAGATACAGCGACATCGGTCGCTCGGCATCCACAAGGTCGGCAATGCGCCAGTCGCAGGCCGATGTTGCCGCGGCCACCGTTGGATCACGATAGAGCCCGAGAAACGACATGGCGGTCGAGAGAACGCCTGAGCGCTCGTTCTCTGACTTGTTCAGCACCTCACGAGCCGCCGAGGCCACGACCGGATGGACCTGGGGCTTGTCCACCGTGCCGATGTGGTTGGTGGTCATCATCCGCTGCAGTGTCGCAGCGAATGAGCGTTGCGGGTCCGACAGGAAGGTGGCGACACGGGCGAGTGTCTTTTCCTCTTCGGCGTAGAGCACGTGCAAGATGGCGCCAACTAGGAGTGAATGACTGGTCTTCTCCCAATGGTTCCGCCGCTCCAGCGCGCCTTCCGGATCGACGAGAATGTCGGCGATGTTCTGAACGTCGCGGACCTCATCTGGACCTTTGCGCACTTCCAGCAGCGGGTTGTACCGCGCCGATCTCGGATCGGTCGGATTGAACAAGAGACAGTGCGAGAACTTCGACCTCCAGCCAGAGGTCAGCTGCCAGTTCTCGCCTTTGATGTCGTGAATGACGGCCGAGCCGGTCCAGGAAAGAAGGGTTGGAACAACGAGTCCGACGCCCTTGCCCGAACGTGTCGGCGCAAAGGCCATGACGTGTTCCGGTCCGTCATGGCGCAGATAGCGATAATTCAGTCCACCAAGGAAAACGCCGGCCGGCTGAAACAGCCCCGCCTTCTCGATCTCCAGCTTCATGGCCCATCGTGAGGACCCATAGGTGGTGACCAACCCCCGCTGCCGTGCGCGCCAGAGGGACCCAGCTATCGCGGCGGCACAGCCCAGGAACCCGCTGGCTCCGGCAAGTATGCCAGCCTTGTCGAAGACTTCAGGCGCATAGGCGTCAAATTGGAACCACCATTCGAACAGTTTCCACGGCTGGTAGATCGGCCAGCCGACTGTCACAAACCATGGCGCGCCGAGTGGCGGCTGATAGGAGAGCATGTGGGCGCACCATTGGGTTGCAGTCCACACGCCAAGAATGACAATTGCGAATACGACAGCGATCTGCCCAATCAGCAACTTCGTGGGTGTCAATGGCTTGCTCCGCTCTTCTGGCCAGACGGACCAAACATCGCGCCGAGCGATGAGAATTCGAACGGCCGCTATGTGCGACTAGGTGCGATGACAAGGTTGATAGGCATTGTTCAGCTGCGAACAGCGAAAATCCGCCGCAGCAACCGATCGGCGGTGCCAGGTACGCGGTTTGGTCGCAGAAGATGTTGGGGCTTCAGGCGCGGGCACATTGAAGATGTGCTGACAGACAAACCTTTGGAGCCGACGCGTTTGTGCGAGTAGCGAGCTGAAGGGCTCGGCGAGAAGTCGTCGTTCTCAATCGGGCGACGGGGGATACATCGGCGAAGACGGCATAAGGGAGGATGGGCCAGACCGAGCCGACGGAATGGGCGTAGCCAAGGCCTTGGAGCGCATAGCGCTTGGCCGGGAGGCCGCCGCCCGTCAGACTTACGCGGCGCGTCGTTGAGCGAGGTGGAGACCCGAACGGGCTCGACGAGGGTCCACGGCGGTCACAATGTTGTGGTGGTGATCGCAGTAGACGCGATCCGGCGAAGTTGGCCCAGCACAAAAACGATAACCGCCGGGTACTGACGGGTCTTCGCTCACCGGGAAGCGGCATTGATAGAGGCCTAGCTGAATGAGGGGGACATCTCTCGAAGTTAGTCTGATATTTTCAGGCATGATGGTTTCCTAGTTCGTAGCAATTGCCGGGTGACGGCCGCAGTGCGACCCGTCAGGGGCGAGCTTCTCTCGTTTGGGAGGCTATGGATTACCATATGGTGTTGGCAGCACCGTCAATGAAGCCCGACGCCCTGCTTCTGAAGCCAATAGTTTGCGACTTAAGGCCACACCCGCAAACGCATTAGCGATCTACCATCTTGTCCCCGAGGCACCCGCCCGCCGCGGTTGTCGGCGGCGGTGGTGGCACTGGCTTGTGGGGCCCCTAGGCCCACTCGCGGCGCTCGCACTGGATCTCGGTGCGGGTTTCCCTTGTCTCATCGCCCTGTCAGCGCCTTGCAAATGAGCGAAACCAAGCTGTCGCGCGCTCGCTCGTGGAGTGCGCCTTTCGGCCGCCATGCAAGGAAATCATCAACGCTCATCCAATCAGCCGGGTTTGTGTCGGCGTCTGGCTGGCTGAATTCCACATACAGATGCAGTTCGTCCGGCACGAAGACGACCCTCCACAATCCTTTGATGTCATTGGCAAGGTTGTAGGCGAGGACGGTCATGGCGGGGCACTCCTTTCGCCGTGGAGCGTGCCTATCTCACGGGAAAATTCCATCACCAGAAGTTAGTATTGACGCTCGCGCTTTCTCAGAAATCCAACGTCCGCGTGATGCCGAAAGGTGCAGCTAGCTTTTTGTGTATCTCGATTGGGAACACGGGACCGCCGCGAAAGTTCGGTGCACGCAGCGAATCCTCCCCCTCCAGGTATTGCTGCAGATCGGTATCCCGATCGGCCCGCGCTCCCCGCAAGGGCGCGGGCCTCGGCCTGTGGTGCTCATGCCATCTACTTCGATCCGCAAGATGGAATATGATCCTGACAGAAGAATCCTCTCTGTCTGGTTTGTGGCCAGCGTCAAGCGGTACGAGTTTGAGGGGGTACCGCCGGAAACCTTTGCCGCGTTCCGGGCCGCGTTCGCCAAGGGCCGCTACTTCAACGACCACATCCGCAACAATTTCCGCTACCGTCTGGTTGCGAGCGATAGCGACCCGGGATGACCTGACCTGCCGGCGGCTCAATCGTCCTGTCGCTCCAACCGGCGGTTGGTGGACGCGTTGCCGCTGTGGCGCTTAGGGTTGGTTACGGTCCGCGCTCACTTGGCAAGCCCACCCCCCCGCATCCCCCCGCCTGGTGCAAAGCGTTTGATCGGTCCCGCCGTTCTGGCAGTGCGGCGGGACTTTTTTGCGGTCCAGGTGGAGCATCGGCGCGCGGGGAAGGCGCGGTGCACGCAGCACCTTTTCCTCATCCAACGTACGTCGGTGGCGCGCTGAAGGATCTCAACATCGGTCTGCCGCCGGAGCTCAACTAGCTGGACTATTGCTCGACCGGAAGCGGCTCGTGCTGCGGCTCAGCGTGGTGGAAGACCTGTCCAAGATCGCGCGCGTCGAATGTTTGGCCGCAGACTGGGCAGTAGAGCAAGTGCTTCGACTCGTCCTCTACCGGCCCGTCATGCGGCCTGCCCTCATAGCCCGTCGCGATGTTGTCGGTTCTAATCCGGGGCAACGACAAGTGCCTTTCGTCGTTTTGGCGGCCAATATTTCTCCATTAGCCGGACCTTGTCACGGTCGACCGTGACCAGCGGCCCGAGGTCGATCGTCACGGTGTCCTCGTCGATGCGCGTGACCTCGCCTTTCAGGTCGATTTGCTGGCCTCGGTTCACCTTGGTGTGGTCGATGATGGAATGTGGGAAGTCATAACCTGGGATAGAGACGCTTACGCGGTCCTCTGTTATCCGCCTTCGAACCGTGGCAGTAATCGCCACCTGGTCACCAATGCCTATTCCCTGAGCCATGCCATGGATTCTGGTGCGGGCAGCGTCTTCTTCAAGAGGCTTCTAATATACGCCCGCCATCCTAAGGCTGACCTACGACCAGAGTTACAAAAGTTGAACTTCATCGGGGAACACTCCTTCTGTCTGCCTGTTCGATTTGCCAGCGCATCCCGTGCATTCAGACAGGAGAAAGAAGATGAAACGCATCCTTTTGGCTTCGGCCGTGCTGGCGGTGTCGGCGGGGCTTTCCTTTGCCCAGACGACGAGCGGAACTTCGAGCGGAACCTCGACGAGCGGAACCTCGACCACGACAACCATGCCCAGTACGACGGATCAGGGCACCGGCACGACGAGCAGCGGGACCAACATGTCCGGCGATCAGGGCACCGACACGAACACCACCAGCGGCATCACAAATCCGAACTCGGCCAGAGACTGCGCGCCCGGCCAGCAGACTGGCAGCGCTCAGCAGGCTGCGCCAGGTCAGCAGGACACGACAGCCAACACCGCCGCGCCAGGCCAGGTGAAAAAGACCGACGAAGGTTGCTGATTGGCACATCGGCACAGGTTGGAATCACCAGCGTGTGGCTGGCCAGTCTCCCCCGACCATCCCCTGAACTCAACTCGGCTGGCGAGCAAGTTCCCGCCAGCTCAACGGTCTGATGCTGAAAATAAGTTGTGTGCGTCAAGTTCTGCAAAATGGCGTGGCATTGCGGTGACGTCGGCGTGTCCGCCGCGCAGCCCCCGTGTTTAGCGGAGCGGCGGACACATGACGGTGCTCAGGCGGCCAAGGCCCTCAGGCTCTCCTTCTTGTGCTCGCGCAGATGATCCATGTTGAGGTAGCGGGTCGCCTCGAGCCAGTTCTCGTGGCACCGCCAATGCCCGAACCAGCCGCAGACAGCTCCGCGGGTTGGGGAAGATTCCGACGACCTCGGTGCGCCGCTTGATCTCGCCGTTGAGGCGCTCGATCGGATGGGTAACCGGTATGATCATGACGGTGCCATCCGATCCCCGCTGGAGATGAGCGATTTTCGGCGTATGGTGCGACCATCCGGGACAGGGGCACCGGGAGCACGCCAAGTGCGGGCAGGCCGATGTATTCGATAAGCTGCGAGCTCGCGTTAGTAGCTGGCCGCCCCTGCGACCTGCCCGGTTGGGCCGAGAGCGCGGATCCGTAGGTGTCGCGTCGCCCGCCGGCTCCCGACTGTTGAGGAGAGGGAGCCGATGAGACGTGTGATTGGAATGGACATCCACCGCACCTTTGCGGAGGTGGTGGTTTGGGAAGACGGCTGGCTGCGCCATCACGGACGGATCGACATGACCCGCTCGGGACTGGAAGGGTTCGGCCGCAGTTTGCGACGGACTGATGAGGTTGTCGTCGAGGCTACGGGCAACGCCATGGCGGTGGTGCGGGTTCTGTGGCCCTATGTCGGCCGGGTGATTGTCGCCAACCCGATGCAGGTGAAGGCGATCGCTCATGCCAGGATCAAGACCGACAAGATTGATGCCGGCGTTCTGGCGCAGCTCCATGCCAGCGGCTTTCTGCCGGAGGTCTGGGTTCCCGATGAGCGGACTGAGCGGCTTCGCCGCCACGTCGCGCGGCGCAACCAGGTCGTGCGGCATCGCACGCGAGTGAAGAACGAGGTGCATGGCATCCTGCAGGCGCACCTCGTGCCGAAGTGCCCGCATGCCGATCTGTTCAACAATCGCGGTCGCGCCTGGCTCGAGCGGCAGGTGCTTCCCGACGACGAGCGGGCCGCTATCGCCCGCCACATCCGCGAGATCGATCGCCTGGCCGAGGATCTGGCTGACCTCGATCGCGACATCGCCCGGGAAGCGGTTGATGATGCGCAAGTCCGGCGGCTTCAGACGATCACCGGCGTCAATGTCATCGTCGCGAGCGGTATCATCGCCGCCGTCGGCGACATCCGGCGGTTCCGCGAGCCGCAGAAGCTGGTGAGCTACTTCGGCCTCAATCCGCGTGTGCGCCAATCCGGTCTTGGCTTGGCGCAATATGGCCGGATCAGCAAACATGGGCGTTCCAATGCCCGCGCCATGCTGGTCGAGGCCGCCTGGGCGGCGGCGAAGGCGCCCGGACCGCTCAGGGCCTTCTTCCTACGCATCCGTAACAAGCGTGGTCATCAGGTCGCAGCTGTGGCGGTCGCCCGCAAGCTCGCCGTGCTGATCTGGCATCTGCTGACAAAGGAGCAGGACTACTTCTGGGCTCGCCCGGCGCTGGTGGCGGCAAAGCAGAGGCAGCTCGCTCTCAAGGCCGGCGCGCCGGGCGAGCGCGGTGTCGGTCGCCGCGGTTCGGCTTACGCCTACAACGTGAAGGAGTTGCGAAACAGCGAGAAAGCCGCGGCCGAGAATGCCGAACGTGCCTACGAGCTAATGGTTCGGCATTGGCGGTCACGCGGGCCGAAGCGGCGCACGGACGCCACAAAGGAGGAACGACTATAACGGCTGCGTGGCGGCACTCTCATCCTCTCGCACCACTCTTTGCCACGTGGTCGTCCGTGCCGGACAAATATAGCACAAGGAAATCTGGCGGCACGACCTACGCCCTCGGTCCGCTCCAGAACGGCGCCGTGCTCGACGCCGTCAAGGCGTGGCCTGGAAACCTCGCAGCCGGCCGCGGCGCCATCGCACCGGCCAGCCTTGACTGCGTCTCGACACGCTCGCATGGGAAATCCTGTGGGCCGGGACGAAGAAACAGGCTCACCTGAGCCGAACAAAGAAACGCAACAGGAATCGAAAAAGTCGAAATCAGGGTTGTCGATGTCATCCGTCGACTTCATGTGCTTGTGGTGAGCTAGCGGCAGCCCATAGAAGCTCAGCGTCTCCTCGATGTTATCTTCCACCCAGTTGACCAGCTTCGGGTATTTGGCCTGCCATTTGGCGATCCACTGCGCCAGGTCGCGTTTGACCTCGGCAAGGTCGCGCCGGTCGTAGAACCATCTGAGCTCCATCAGGCAATCGTCGTCGACCTTGCGCGGCACGTAGTCGAGCGCGTTTCTGAGGAAGTGCACGTAGCAGCGCTGCCAGACCGCTTCGGGCAGCACTTCGCGGATTGCCGCCCTGAGCCCCGGATGGTCGTCGGAGACGCGGTCTCACCGTTAGCGCCAGCGAAGCGATGACACCGGGGCGGGACAGGCGAGGCCGCTACAGCTCCAGGCTTGCGCACGGCGTCGACGACTTCGCGCATCGAGTCGAGGACGAGCTGCCGACGATCCGCATGCGGATCAGCAACTCAGGGTCGATCGAGGGACGGCCGATCGGGCAGGCCGCACCATAATACCCAAGCGGAAAGGCCACGCCCACGCCTGGACACTGCCAGTGTATATCGGCGGGCTGCTTGCCAATGAGCTCTAGTGATGTCGAGCGCCCGCTGCGCCGATATGAGCGTGGAGGCCATGAACAGGCGTATCAAAGGCGGGGGTCCGTCGCCTCTCCTTGCTGGCGGCGGGCTCCGCAAAGCGCGGTGTTGGTCGGAGACAATAGAACCTTATACCGCAATCCAACTTAGCTAGTTGTAATGTCCCCTCCTCTTTTGCAGCAGCCAGGAATGCCCTGCAGGCCTCCTCCGGCTCCATCTGACGCTGCCCCCAGTTTCTATCCATTTTTGAGTTCCTCAGCCCTCCAGGAACGCCAGAAGCGCCGCATTCACCGCGTTGCTCTCTTCGCGTTGAACCCAATGCGTCCCTTTCTCGAAAGTCTGCACGCGGCCATCGTCGCAAAGGGCGAGACTGCGCTTGGCCAGCCCGGATTCTAGAGCCTGGTCCTGCATCCCCCACATAACAAGAGTGGGCGTCGTGATCCGCTCCTTCAAGCTCGGGCGAAAGGGCAAGGCGCGATACCAGTTGAGCATGTTGGTCAGCGCCCCCGGCCGCTCCCAAGCCTGCCGATATTCTGCAATCTCCTCTTCTTCGAAGGCGCCTTCCCGGCTGGATGTCCTAAGTGCTCGTGCGAGCAAGGCGGAGCGCCGCGCACCCAAAACGGCTTCGGGCAGCAATGGGATCTGGAAGAAAACCACGTAACTGCTCCGCAGAAACTGCGTCGGAGATCGCAGGGCATGGGTAAACACAACGTCGGGATGGGGCGCATTCAGGATGACGAGCTTGTCCAGGCGATGAGGCAACTTTGCCCCGGCGGCCCAAGCGACGATGCCGCCCCAGTCATGTCCGACGAGGTGAAACCTTCCGATGCCGAGCGCGTCGGCCAGGGCGAATACATCGCCGAGCAGCTTGGGGAGCGTGTACTCGCTGATACCCTCTGGCTTGTCGCTGGTGTTGTAGCCCCTCTGGTCGGGAACGATGACCCGATATCCGGCGGAAGCGAGCGTACCGATCTGCCGTCTCCAGCCGATCCAGAAGTCCGGGAAGCCGTGCAGGAGCATGACCGGCTTACCCCCGGCAGGCCCGGCCTGAACGACATGAAACCGAATGCTTCCGGCGTTGACGAACTGATGTTCAGGCGCGAGCGAGACCATGGCTGGTAACGCGGGTGTCCTAAAACTGATCCAGCGCAATGAGGATTATCAGGCTGTCGTCCCGACAACATGCACGCTCAGCCGTCGCATCCCCCGCCAGATGAGCATGGGAGCCGAAGGGCCAAGTGGGGATCGCGCAGTTGTTGCTGCAGGCGGCGGATGTTTATTTGTAAGCGCAGGTCTGCACCTGCATCCTTTGGCGCTATTATACGTTTGCCCCGCGAAGAAGATGCTCCGGACCGGCGGCCATGTCGAAGAAAACAACCGAGGACGCTTACGAAGGTCAAGTGCAACTTGAGCGGCGGGCCGAACGGGAGAGCCGCGGACGCAATGCCGAATGGCCGTCAGAGATTCCCAGCCGCGGCTGGAAGGACGTGCTGTGGCGGGTCTTTGCTGAGGTAACCGAGGACCGTGTTATGCTGATCGCGGCGGGGGCTGCATTTTATCTGCTTCTTGCCCTCTTTCCAGCGCTTGCCGCGTTCGTGTCCATCTATGGTTTCGTCGCCGATCCTCAGACCATCGCTGAGCACATTGCGTTCCTTGGCGGCGTACTGCCTTCGGGAGGTCTGGATATTATCAGATCTCAGCTTGCGTCCTTGGCCGCTCAGAAGGCTGGCGCGCTCAGCTTCGGCTTCATCTTCGGCCTTGCCGTCGCACTGTGGAGCGCCAGTAACGGCATAAAGACGCTATTCGAAGCCATGAACATCGCCTACGAGGAGAGTGAAAAGCGCGGCTTCATCCACCTGAATCTCCTGGCCTTGGGCTTCACACTTGGCGCCATCCTCATTGGTATCGGCTTTATCATCTCGGTGGGGATTGTGCCGGCCGTGCTTGCGCTGCTGAACCTCGGCGGCTGGACCGAAGCCCTTGTGCGGATCTTTCGGTGGCCGATGATGCTGATCATGGTGGGCGTCGGGATCACGCTGATTTACCGCTACGGACCCAGCCGGGAAAGGGCAAAGTGGCAATGGGCGACATGGGGCGCCTTCCTCGCCGCTGTGGTCTGGATCGCAGTCTCGATAGGCTTCTCCTATTATCTTGAAAACTTCGCCAACTACAACGCCACGTATGGGGCTCTTGGGGCAGTCATCGGCTTGATGATGTGGACTTGGATTTCTGTGATTATCCTGGTTGTAGGTGCGGAGCTGAATTCCGAGATGGAGCATCAGACAGCGATGGACACCACCACAGGTGCGCAGCAGCCGATGGGTGCGCGAGGTGCCACGGTTGCCGACACGCTGGGCGGATCGGCCGATGCCGCCGACCAGCAGTCGCGTTTTGACGAGCGCAACGAGTAGCGCGCAGATCACTTTGGACACCATGGTCAAGCGGCTGTAACCAACGCCGCGGCGCGTAGCCCAGAACGGCTCAAGGCGCTGGTCGCCCGGCTTGCCCAGGTGACTGGCGATCTCACCATCCAGAAGCAACGCAAAAGCGCCGTCGCCGATGCCGAACCCCTCGCCAGCCTCGACGAGGTCATTGTTCTGCTCAAGCGTCAGAGCCGCCGACTTGAAGGGCGAGATCGCCTCGCTAGCGACGACGACCCGCTGTGGGCCTGTCTCGATTAGGTCTTCCGTTCGGTCAACGGTGTCGCCCGCGTACTCCTGATGGCCGAGTTGCCCGAGATTGGCACCCTTTCCAATAAGGCCATCGCCAAACTCGTAGGCTTGGCGCCGATCGCCAGTGACAGCGGCAGGCGCAGCGGTCGAAGACCGGTGCGCGGCGGCCGTGAAGGTCCGCGCTCCAGCCTCTCCTCGTCGCGCTCACCGTCGCCAGATATGATCCCCTCGCGCCTTCAGACAGGAAAGGAAAAGATGACTATTCGCATTGCGCCCGCCCGCAAGCTACCCATCATTCCCAATGCAAAAGCACGCGATGCGCGCCTCGAGTTCGCAAACGCAACTTGAAACCCCAGATAGTCACTCATTGGGAACCAACGGGCCTTACCTCCGTTTGCTCCTCGAATGGAGGAAACCATGAACAACCGGAATTCTGAACGGCGTCCCCCGACTGCGGTAAGAGTTGGTGACGGTACCTCGGAAGACATAGGAGCGACTGTAAGCGGCACGTTATCCAAAGCGTCCGACATAGCGCAAGGGGCAGCGGAAACCGCCAAACGGGCGGCCGTTGGTGGCGCGTCCACCGTGACCAATCAGGTGAAGGAGATGTTGGACCGTCAGGTCGGCAGCGGCGCCGAGGTGATGGGCCAACTGGCGAGTTCGACCAAGCGTGCGGCCGAGGACCTCGACGCAAACGCACCGATAGTCGCTGGGGTCGTGCGCACCTTCGCGAATAGGCTTGATGGATACGCAGACGACCTGCGAGACAGGTCCGTCGATCAGCTGGTTCTTGCAGCGTCCGATTTCGCGAGGCGCAAGCCGGGTTTGGTGTTTGGGCTGGCCGCCGTAGCGGGCTTTTTGACGTTCCGCACACTGAAGAGCGCGCCTCCCGCACCAGAGTCCATCAAAGGAAGGCGGCAGGGAGCGAACTGATCTGATGGCACAGGAACATCTGAAGAATTCGCCTCTCCCTCAAGCACTGTCGGCAGTCTTGGCGGACGTCGCGGACCTCTTTCAAAAAGAGTTGCGCCTGGCGCATGCGGAGCTGTCCGCCAACGTCTCAACGAAGCTCCAAGCAGGTGTGTGGATGTCTGCTGCTGGCGCGCTGGGAGTGGTCGCCGCTCTGCTTCTAATGCAAGCCCTCGTACTTGGAATCGCCAGCTTAGGGATAGCCCTGCACTGGTCGTGTCTGATCGTCGCGGCCGCAACGGGCGTCGCCGCTGCTTTCGCCTATTATAGGGGCCGGGCTGATGCGCAAAAACAACTTCTGCCGACACACTCCATTAGCCAAATAAAGCAGGATATTGCGACAACCAAGGAGCAACTAACATGAGCCGCAATTCACAGGTCCAGGATTTTGGAACGAAAGAATGGCTTCTCAGCTCCGCTAGGAACAATCCCGAAGGCCTTCTGCTCGTCGCAGCAGGGTGCGCGCTGCTAATGCGCAGCCGCGGTTCAAGTGCCGGGCATCGCGAGCAATCCCGTGGAACCAACGGGCGCCAAAATGCTCCGCACGTACGCACCGCCAGCGGCGGGGCGTCAAAAACGCAGGAAGAGGCTAGCGAGACAGCTGAGGCCATGCGCGACAATTTAGCCGGCATTGGGGAGAAGGTGAGTGAAACCGCAAGTCACTACGCATCATCGGCCGCGGCATACGCAGAACAGGCCGGTCGCACCGTATCCGAGAAGTCAGGGCGCGTGGTGCAGCAAGCCCAATCAACGTTCCAGGACACGATTGGCCGCATGGTGGAAGAACAGCCATTGGCTTTTGTCCTGGCCGGCTTCGCAGCCGGTGCCGCTATAGCTGCTGCTTTACCGGCCAGCGATGTCGAGAGGCGCACGCTCGGCCCTGCAGGAGAGCGATTGACGGATGCTGCTGAAAAAGCTGGGCACCGCTTGAAGTCTTCGACAGCAAAGGCGGGCGAACGGCTCAAGAGCGTCGCCGAGGAACGTGGGCTGAATTCGGACGGCCTCAAGGAGGTGGCGAGGGACGTTGCGGGCGCCTTTGGAAGCGCCTTGTCAGAAGAGCAATCAAGTGAACCCGTGCAGCCGCCTTCGCCAAGCCCAAGTGGATCGAGCGGTTCATCCACTCCGGCCGCCAAGCTGCAACCGGGCAGCGCCACCCCTTCGGAAGGAATAACGGCCAAATCGCGGTCGGGCAACGCTCGGTCGAGCAAACCTGCCCGCCCCGGTGGCAAGAGAGATTTATGATGGCCGATCCGCAACTTGAGCATCTTGAATACGAAGTTGAGGCTGCCCGGGCTAAGCTCGCCGAGGACTTGTCGACACTTCGGTCGCCAAACACGCTCTCCGAATTTACCGATGATTTGAAACACGAAGCGCTTGAGGCAAAGAATGCCCTGGTGGAGAAAGCAAGAGCCTCAATGCAATCGGTGGCGCAGGCGATTATTGACGATCTCAAGGCCAAGGCGGCTGCCAATCCGAGCGCTGCTTTGGCGATTGGGGCCGGTTTGGGGTGGCGTTTCCTCCGCCATCCGCCGATCGCAACCGCACTCGTCGGAGCGGGATTGATCAGCTTGTGGCGGACCAATTCAGCCCGGCCACCCGGCGAGCAGCAGGTGGATCACCTACCCTACGCCAAGGAGCGCCTGAAGGAGCAATCTAGTGATTTGGCGGAAAGCGTCAGTGATTTCGCTCTTGAAACGGCTGGTAAAATAAAACGCGAAGCTGCCGAGTTGACCGGCGTGGCCAAGGAAACTGTTAAAGAGAAGACAGAACGTCTAGCTGCGGGTATCCGCCATAGCGGCGCTGGGGCGCACGAGGGCGAGACTGCCGCAAGAGCATCCGCACCCTTCGATGAAGCTTCGTTAGCTATTCAAGACGCATCGGGCAATGAGCATACCGAGGACAAACTCCTTCTGGCGGCGGCAGGTTTGGCAGTCGCCGCGGCTGTCGGCTTTGCCTATCAACGACGTCTGAATGAGCAGATGGACACCGACCGAACTGGATGAGCGTAGACAGAGGTCATTGCAGAGAAACAGTCGTCCTGAAGGCAAAGTATGATGCCGCGCTGACATTTATCGAGTCCCGACGAGTTCAGCCATCGGATTGCATATTCTGGAACCACGGACGGCGCGATGACGATGCGCACGGCGGAGAAGACAAAGCGGTCAACCCCTTCGAGCATGATGATCGTCGGCCGGTCGGTCACGGCCTTCAGCGAAACCGCCAGCGACCGGCTGAAGCGGAATTCACCCCGAAAACCGTGCAAGTGCTGCCGACCCCATAACGTGAGCGCAACGGCGCGCTCTGTCCGCTGTCAGGACGAACTTTCTCCGATCCGGCTTGGCGCTGCCGGTGCCCGCGCACGCAACTGCTCAGTCATCTGGGGCGTTCTCGGGCATTCCGCTATCGCGACCTCGTTTCGAACGTTTTAACACGCCCACTCGAGCTTGATCTCGCCGAGCGCTGCGCTAGCCCTTCCGATCTGGCTATTGCCAATGCGTATTTAACCAGGCTTGCGCAGGCGAACGCTTCGACTCTCTATGTGACGACGCCGCAATATTAGCATCGCTCGTCGTTGCAATTTCTCGAAATGCGCAACTCAACGACCGCTTGCTAGGCGTGTTCGTTGCCCAGCGTTCACGAAGGGGGACGCGCTAGCGGACGAATCCCGATCACCCAGTTTACGGTTACTGCGTTCCTACCCGATCACCGCTTGGCGCTGTCGCTGTCCGCTTCGGCCCGCGCAAGGAACTGCTCGGTCGTGGAGGGAAGACGGGATTTCAGCCAATCCGCCATCGCGACTTCCTCTTGCAGATTCTCTTCGCAAGCCCGAAGAACCTCGGTTTCGCCGAGCGATCGAGCGGCGGCAATCAGGATCGTGTAGGAGGCGATTTCCATGTGCTCGAACGTGTAGCTCGCGAGCGATCCTTTCATCACCTCGTCTCCAGCGAAGACGCCGCTCAGCGATTGCGCCATCGCCGTCAGCTTACCGCCAGCGTCCTTCATCGTGGATGAACCCTCGTCCATCTGATCGAGACAAGTCTTCAGCCGGGCAGCCTGCTGCTTCGTCTCGTCGAGGTGCTGTCGGATCCGGTCGCTCAGCTCGGGATAGTTCTCGATGCGACCCAACTGCCCGTTCAACATCGTTTCGGCCTGCTCTTCCATGGCATGGGCATCTCTAAGCCATTGGACAAACCATTCGCGGCTTTCTGACATTTCGGATCTCCTTTGCGATTTAAGGAAAAACTTTCAGAAGAAGACATTGTTCCGGAGTAGAGCCCGCCGAACGCCCCTGACAGTCGTGGCGGGTCTCAATTCACCTCGCGAAAAATCCTGCAGCGATGCGTGGAAAAGGCCAAGATCGCGGAAGATCGGCGCAAGGAAAACGGCCCGTGGACGCTCGCCGCTGCGCCGCTCCATCACAAAATCCAACTGGCACTGGCCGCTCCTGGCCATCCGACGCGGCGACATACGGCGACATATTGAAGGTCCGCATGGCATACTGCGACCGCTGCATGTCGTTCCTGGCAAGTAAGAACGGCAAGCAGATCAAGCTACTAGCGCTCGGCGAAGCTGAAGTGGATTCTCGACGAGGCGCTGATCGCGGCGGCTGGCGCTCCGCATTGAGCCTTGTGCCTCACCGCGCCACCGCAGTCACAAGGAACGCGACGGCCTCTCCGCTCGTTGATTGCTTTTCGAATCGAGCCGCCGTCATGAGGCTTCTAATATACGCCGGCCATCCTAAGGCGGACCTATGACCAGAGTTACAAAAGTTGAACTTCATCGGGGAACACTCCTTCTGTCTGCCTGTTCGATTTGCCAGGCGCATCCCGCGCATTCAGACAGGAGAAAGAAGATGAAACGCATCCTTTTGGCTTCGGCCGTGCTGGCGGTGTCGGCAGGGCTTTCCTTTGCCCAGACGACCAGCGGAACTTCGAGCGGAACCTCGACCAGCGGAACCTCGACCACGACAACCATGCCCAGTACGACGGATCAGGGCACCGGCACGACGAGCAGCGGCACCAACATGTCCGGCGATCAGGGCACCGACACGACCACCACCAGCGGCACCACAAATCCGAACTCGGCCAGAGACTGCGCGCCCGGCCAGCAGACTGGCAGCGCTCAGCAGGCGGCGCCTGGTCAGCAGGACACGACAGCCAATACCGCCGCGCCAGGCCAGGTGAAAAAGACCGACGAAGGTTGCTGATTGGCACATCGGCTCAGGTTGGAATCACCAGCGTGTGGCTGGCTGATCTCCCCCGACCACCGCCTGAACTCAACTCGGCTGGCGAGCAAGTTCCCGCCAGCCGAGCATCAGTTCAGGAACCTTTGCGCTTGCTTGTGCTTTCAGTGGGGCACGCGTGGTTTCTTTTGCTTTCGGTCAGATAGATATCCGTCTGCTCGCGCATCTTGCCTGAAGGGAGCTGCGGTCGCGCTCAGAGGAGAGCCGCGCTGTATTGCCGATAGCGCTAGAGCGATTCGAAGCCCTACGGCAACCGGCAGTTGGACTGACACCAAGTTGGCTCCGAGAGCGTTGGGAACAGCCTTGCACGGCACGTTGCTCAGTTTGGACTGCCCTCGTTCTCTTTGTTGCCCTGCTGGCCATATTCGTTCTGGGGTAGTCCTGATTGCTGCAGCAGGATCAAACTTGGGTGCACGAGGTTGTGAGCCTAGAGAGCTGCAGAGCCTACTTGGATCTTGAGCACCGTGGGGTTGAATGCAAGCTCCCGTGTGGTGCAAGTGACTGCTAGGCTTTCGTGGTTTTTGGTGTCCTCTTCGGTTTAGATGCCGCGGCCGACGTCACAGCAAGTGCGGCCTTCAGGCGCTGCTCCCGAAGCCGCGGTCTTTGCGTCTCGTGCCGCACGCTCAATGTCGGTCAATCCTCGTGCAGCATCCGAGGTGCGCTCGTCTCTGGCTTGTCTTTCTTTCTCGGTAGGCAAATTCCTACACTCCGATGTGCCAGCACAGTCGGCTGTCGGCACCCAACCACGGTCGCCATATCGTATTCCAACAGAAAAAACCCGCCTCGACTGCCGCTGAGCGCGCGCATCCCCGCCTCTGGAACGCTTCAAATACTTTGCCGTTGTTAAAGGCACCTGCAGGAGCCAGGCATGAGAGTATTCCAACGAATTTTGCCGCTCGCCGTGTTCGCCTTGCAGCTTTTTGCCGTGCAGTCATTTGCTCAGACCGAGCAGCAAGATCTGCCGGGGCAAGGCGCATCATCGACAACCGAAGATGCCCAGGATGTCGGCGTCGACGTTTCGCTTGGCAGGCACGAAGTGAAACAGCAGATCGCAAGGGAGCTTGGAATCTCCGAGGTGGAAGTGCCTCTGGCAGTTCATGTGCCTATCGAGCTCGCCAAGCGGGTCTGCGAGAAAGAGGTATTCGACGCACGCGCCAATGTGAACCGAAGCTGCACCGCGACGAAATACATCCCGGAAATTGCCGAAGCAGCACGAAATCGTCCGCAAACCTCTGCCGTTCCGGAGCAATAGGCGAAGCCGAATACTATGGGATACAGAAGGGGTGCTTGGCTACTCTGGTCGATCGACAAAGCGCCCCCCGAAAGTGTGGAGCTTGCGCGTAAGTTTTCAGGCAGCGTCGATACCGCTTGGCTTCCCCAGAGGATGAATCAGTTTGGGGCCGTATGCTTCGACAAAAGGCGCACACCAGATTGCGAAGGCAACCTTCGACCAGGAGAGGCGGACACTGCTTGTTAGCAGCATCTTGATGATCGCCAGACTGACGAGCCTCTCTGGTCAGCATAGTAGCTTTTTGAGACTCCCCGCCCTTTTAGGTATACTTTCCCCTGACTGTCGACAATTGTTAGGGCGTCGTCAGCTGTGAGCGACCATCGCGCTTCCGCCCCGATCGGGAGACAGCGCAGATGGAAACCTCGTTCAAGAACGAACTGTTGCGGCCTGAGCGCGCCGGATCTGACGTTGCTGCAGCCTCACCTCGAAGCCCGTCACTTGGGACTGAGGACGCACCTGGAGCAGGCCTCGGTCCCGATTGACACCGTCGATTTCTTCGAGAGCGGTCCCGGGTCAATGGTGGCGAAGCTTCGGGCTGACGTCGAGGCCGAGGTTGGCCTTATTGGCTTTGACGGTATGACCGGGTCAGCCCTGGTCATGGGTGAGGACCGGTCCCCGCACGATTGCTTTGTTCAATTGAAGGCTGAAGCTATTGCTATAGACGCGCGTTGGCGGATCGTTCTTATGGGCAGCCCGAGGCGGAATACATCCGACTGATCGGGACGCCCCCGTTGCTCATGATGTCACCCGTGCTGCCCTCTCTCCCGTCGCTGACCACCTTCGGGAGGTGGCGATTGGCACCTGTCAGGACGTTCTGGCAAGGGTTGTCCAACGGTATGAAACCGCAGTGTCGATCCAGGACAGGATCGTTGAACATTGCAAGGAGGTCGGATTAACACCGCAAGCAGATGAAGCTTTTTTGCAGGCCTTGTGGTTGTCGCTGGCGAAGGCCAGGACGGCCTTGGAGCGTGAGGTCCCCCCGGCACCGCTGCACCTGGCCGGCCGCTCTAGTCCTGGACAATTGCCGACCTCGTCGCTGGTCAGCATGCCAGAATGTCGATGGCGGAAGCCATGAGGACCCCGATTGAATGTTCTCATTCGTTTGTGATCGGGGGTGCAAGTCAATCCGGCTCCAGCGCATGTTGGCCTCAGGAACAAACCGCCGTCGCATCCGTTCAGCATCGCGAAGGACGACACGGCTGTCCACGGCCTTTCCGGTACTGCAAAGGAGACATGACATGCTCGGTCCGCAGAGGGGTTTTCGAAGACCATCTGAGGCTTCGCGCCGCTGGCGACATCGAGGAGGATCTTAGGTGCAACTATGCTGTGGACGTGGTCCTCTTGACCTCGAATTCGAATTTAGAGGCCATGATGCCGTCCGCCTGTCGTCCAAACGCCTGCGCGAGCAGCTGCCTCAAGGTGAGTTCAACTACATCGCAAAACAGGTCCGCGGCCCTATACACTGCTGATCTGGTCGGCAACTTCGTCCAGGTTCGACGCCATTGGGGGCCCGAGAAGAGATCGGGAACCTTGATCAGGTGCGGGCAAAGGTCCGTTGCGAAAAATGCGGCCGCAAGGACTCGATGACAGCGGAAACCCTTCAGGCAGACGATCCTCATTCCGGAACTTCCGCAATGGAGCGCAGCCGAGATGCTCAAGCCGCTGCTGGCGCGGCGGACTGAAATCAGCGGTCAACCCGACCCTCGCTCGCTGTTGGCTGCCGGTGTGCCGTCGCCGAAGGAACAACAAGAGACTGGTCCAGTTAGAGCCATGCATGCGTCGATAGAAATGAAAGAGGAGATGACAATGGCGACGAAAAAAAGCTCTCAGGGCAGCTCCAAGGGCTTGGAAGACCTTTTCTATGATGGTCTGAAAGACATCTACTACGCCGAACGCAAGATTCTGACGGCGCTCCGGAAAATGGCAAAGGGCGCGGAGTCCAAAGAGTTGAAGGCGGCGTTCGAAAAACATCGTGACGAGACGGAAGGTCAGATCGAGCGTCTGCAGCAAGTTTTCGACGCCTTTGGCAAGAGAGCCCAAGGGAAAACGTGCCCGGCGATCGACGGCATCATCGAAGAAGGACAGGAGATTTTGGAGGAATTCGAGGAGGCTCCGGCATTGGATGCGGGTCTCGTGGCTGCAGCCCAGTCCGTCGAACATTATGAAATAGCGCGCTACGGGACTCTTGTCACATGGGCCGGGTTACTTGGCTTGAAAGACGCCGTCCCGCTACTCGAACAGACGCTCAAGGAAGAAAAAGCAACCGATGAGGCGCTCACCCGACTAGGCGAAACAGGCGTCAACGAACGGGCGATGCAACAGGCCGCATAACTTCGGATCGAATCGACGCGACCGCGGCCCCCGGCAGACGGGATTGGAGCTTGGTTGTATTCGCCAATCCAGGCACACGTGTACACCGCAGCCGCCGAGCCGTCGAGGTGGTGGCCGACCGGTTTCGACTAGGCCACCGGAACTGACAATGGGGGACTGCGAATGCGATTACTTGCCCACGCCTTGGGCGACAGGATGTTGGTATGAACGAGGATACCGCTCGTCGGCCCACGGCAGGCTCTTCCGGGTTCGACAGCTTTTTCATGGCTGGTTTCGAGTGTTCCTCCCACAGGCGCGCCGACGGGGCCCGTCTTGATCTGATCCGCGCGACCTCACATGACATCCATGCACATGCCGACTATCGCCGTTGTGCCGAGCTTGGGCTTCGCACGATCCGCGACGGCTTGCGCTGGCACCTGATTGAAACAGCGCCCGGAGTCTTCGACTGGTCGAGTTGGACGTCGGCGATCGAAGCAGCCCAGGCGGCCGGGGTGCAGATTATCTGGGATATCTTCCACTATGGCTCGCCAGACCATATCGACCAAGGTGGCCCGGGGTTTATCAAGGCCTACGTCCGTTTCGCCGCGGAAGCTGTTCGGGTTCATCGCTCCGCTACCGGGGTGGCTCCCCTGGTGTGCCCGATCAACGAGATTTCGTTTTTTGCATGGGCTGTGGAGGTCGGCTATTTCCCCCGCGTCGGGCCGAACAAGCGTGGATGGTTCAAACGACACCTTGTCAGGGCAGCGGTCGCCGGCGTGAGGGCCATGCGGGAGGCCGAACCCGGCTGCAGGTTCATCTGGGCTGAACCGCTGATCCATATTGCTCCTCGTGACCGTACTCACCCCGAGCGGCGGCGCGCCGAAAATGCTCGCCAGGGCCAATTCGAGGCGTATGACATGCTGATCGGGCGCGTGGAACCGGAGTTGGGCGGCAGCGAGGACGTTGTGGACGTCATCGGCCTCAACTTCTATCCGCACAACCAATGGTACTTGAATGGCCCAACGATACCGATGGGGCACCACGAATACCGTGCACTTTCGGAATTGCTGGTCGAGGTCGCCGAACGATACAAGAAGCCGATGTTCATCGCCGAGACCGGCGCCGAAGGTTCAGGCCGGCCAGCCTGGCTTCACTACGTTTGCGACGAAGTGCGCGATGCGACGAGCCTCGGTGCACCTGTTCAGGGTATATGCCTGTACCCGGTGACGGCCTACCCAGGTTGGGACAATTCGCGCCACGCCGAAGTCGGCTTGTTCTCCACCATTCATGCGGACGGCTCGCGCACTGTTCGCAAGCCACTTGCGGACGAGTTGGAGCGCCAGCGCCAATCGTTCTTGGCGTTTGAGGAACAACAAGCAAGCGCGCTATAGCCTCGCTGATACGAACAGTGCGCGCTTTTCAGCTGCATCAACAGCACAGCATATCTAGAGCTGTTCGCCGAGAAGCCGAGAAACATCGTTGGTCTCTTTGGCCGTGGGTCGCCCGACGCCGGTCAGGCCGGCGCATCATTCACTCGGCCGCCTCGCGCTGCGTCGGCGTGACGAGCATCCCGTTTGCTGGCAGGCGTGTCTGAATGCGCCCGAACGTAGCCAATGCCTGGCCGACCACCTGATCCATATTGTAATAGCGATATGTTGCAAGACGTCCGACGAACCAGACCTCCGGGCACGCCGCGGCCAAAGCTTCGTATCGTTTGTACAAAGCCTCGTTTTCGGCCCGCGGCACCGGGTAATAAGGATCTCCGACGTCGGTGGGGTATTCGTAGGTGAGGCTGGTCTTCGGACTCTGCTGACCGGTCAGATGCTTGTACTCGGTGATCCGTGTGTATTTTTCCGTCTGCGGATAGTTGACGACGGCGACCGGTTGAAACTGCTCGCAATCAAGCGTCGTGTGCTCAAAGCGCAGCGAACGGTAGGGCAAGCGACCAAGCTTCCAGTCGAAATACTCGTCGATCGGACCGGTATAGATCATCTGCTGGAAGGGGATCTTGTCGCGAATTTCGCGGTAGTCGGTCTGCAGCATGATCTTGATCTTGGGACTATCCAGCATGCGCTGAAACATGCGCGTATACCCGCCTGCCGGCATGTTCTGGAAGCTGTCGCCAAAATACCGATCGTCGCGATCGGTCCGGGTCGGGACTCGCGCCGTCACTGACTTGCTCAACTGGGAAGGGTCGACACCCCACTGCTTCCTCGTGTAGCCGCGGAAGAATTTCTCGTAGAGCTCTCTGCCTACTGTGCTCACCACGACGTCCTCGGCGGTGCGGACTTCTTTGACCGTTTCGCGTCGGAAAGTGAAGAAGTCCTGCAGCTGCTCGGACGTCAATTCAAGGCCGTAGAGGCGGTTTATGGTGTCGAGATTAATCGGTATCGGCAGCAGCTTTCCATCGACAAGCGACAGCACGCGATGTTCGTAAGGCCGCCATTGCGTGAATTGCGACAGATAGTCGACGATCGATTGGGCGTTGGTGTGAAAGATGTGAGGCCCGTAACGGTGAATTAGTATTCCCGCCTCGTCGTAGCAGTCATAGGCATTGCCGCCGACGTGATTTCGTCGGTCTATGATCAGGACGCTTTCCTGCCGTTGCGATGCGATACGCTCGGCCAGCACACTGCCGGCGAAACCGGCCCCGACGATCAACCAGTCGAACACGCTCACGCCCTCCTCAGGAATGGGACGACGCTCTTCATCGCATGGGCGCGCTCGATGTGGGCAGCCATCGCGCTCCAGGTCTTCTCCCAGGACATGTCGGCGAGGTAGGCGTCGGCCTTCTTCACCAGGAAATCGCGGGGGTGGGCCAGGATCGAGCGAAGCTTGGCCTCGATGTCCTCCGCCTCGACAATCTCGACAAGGCCTTCGACGCCGTAGGTACGCACAACGTCGACGATCGCCGTGGACAACACCGGCAGTCCTGCCGCAAGAAACTCGGGAGTCTTGGTCGGGCTGATGTAGCGGGTCGCTTCGTTGAGCGCGAACGGCATCCAGCCGGCACTCCAATGCCTGAGATAGTTCGGCAGGTCTGCATAGGACTTGCCGCCCAGCCAATGCAGGTTGCCTGCCGTGGGAAGGCTCGCCCGATCGATCTTGACGACAGGGCCGAGCATGACAAAATGCACGTCTGGCATTGCCGCAGCCGCATGCGCGATAAGTTCAAGGTCGAGCCGTTCGTCGATGACCCCGAAGTACCCCACCCTCGGGTGAGGTATGTCGGCCTGATCGAACGGGTCTTCACCTGGCGCCCTAGCCTGATGGAAATGGGTAACGTCGATGCTGCTCGGGAAGGGAAAGATCGCCCGATGCAAGCTGCGCTTGGCCTCGTAGAGGCTCTGCCCGCCCGTGAAGACGACATCGGCACGTTGCAACAGCGCCTTTTCCAACTGCGTCAACTCTGCGGGAGCGTCTTTGAACGCGGAGAGTTCATCCATGCAGTCGTAGACGCAGACGTCACAGGCGAGATGATCGCTGAAGCGTAGCGCCATGGGCGTGTAATACCAGGTCGTCAATCGGTCATGCGGCGTGGAGGCGAGGATCTGATCGACGAACCTGCGCTGGATTGCGTCCGCCCTGGTCGCGGAAGTACCAACTGGCATCAGCGGCGTCACTATTCTGATCTTGGGGGTAATATTGTGCACCCGCATCGAAGGGTGGCGCCTCTCATCGAAGATTGGCTCTTCGAAGTAAATTAGCTGTTGCTGTTTTGACGCCAGGGTCAGAATGTGTTGTGGTCTCTGATATACGAAGTTCCATCGGAGGTGTGAAAAGCAAATTAAAATAGACGGTTGTACAGGGTTTCTTGGTGTTTTGGCCCGGCCCGCCGCCATTTCCATGTAGATTATCCTTCGATATAGTTACAAAATGCCTCGACTAACAAAAGTCAATCGAGGCAGCTTTGACATGAAGTTCGCAGCCTTCTATATAACTTCCATCCTGATAAGTTGTTCCATAGCTCCAAACTGTCTCGGGCGAGACCAGCCGTCCGCTCCACTTGCGACGGCTCAACAGAGAAGGGGCGAGCCGGCCGCCCCCATTCGATCCACATGATGAAGCCCCTCGCGTCAGGTCGGGCTCCCCAAATGTGGCCCTTTGCCACAGAGCGGTTCAAATCCTTCAATCGTTCAACAACCGTTCATCAGCGGAGCTATAAATACGCTTGGAATCGAATCATCTGAGTCGCGCCGGTGGTTCATTTGAATGGAGACCGAGACGAATCGAGGGATGGCTGGCGAATGAAGATCGACTTTGAAACCAACGTCTTTCCATTGTTTCACCCGCAGGTTGTGGATGATCTGAAGGACCCTTGTCCGGTGTTCGACGGCACGCTCTGGCACGTCTTCGGCTCCAGCGGCACCGTCACAACAGAGAGCTGGAAAATCCTCCACGCCACAGCGCCGGATCTTTATGGACCCTGGACAGAGCACGAGGCGATCGTTTTGCCGGTAACCGGATCTGGCATTGCGGCGCCCGGCGTCATTCATGAGTGCGGCGTCTTCCACATGTTTATCCAGACCGAATTCATGAAGTCCGGCGGACGTTGCGAGCACGCGGTGTCCAATGACGGCTTTCATTGGGTGGTGCTCAATCCGGCGATATTGTCGCTGCCCGACACCGATGAGGACGGCATCTACGATCCCCACCCCGCAATCGTCGGAGGCAAGCGCTATATCGTCTATTCAGGCATGCCCAAATTCACCAGGGTGCCCCAGCCTGATGTCTATCTGGCGCGCAGCCAATCCGATTCCTGGTTCGGGCCATGGAAACGTCTCGGCAAGATACTCGATCATCTCGACGTGCCGCATCACAATGCGCGCGAGCACCCCGATTACGAATGGGGGATCGAAGGCGCGCAGCTCGTCGAGCTGCCGGACGGTCGTGTGCTTCTCAACGCCACCTGCTTCCTCCCCGAAGGTCCGCGCGGCAGCCGGCAGCGCGTCTTCTTCGCCATCGCCGATGACGTCAAGGGTCCCTACGTTTCCGTTGGCCCCGTTCTCGACCCTGGTGAGCCCGGCGAGAATGGCCATTCGACGGTGATGATCGACGGCCGGCAACTGACCTTGTTCTACCAGAGCAGGCGTGAGGCGACCAACCATCGCTGGCGGTTCGGGTTGGCAAAGTGTGACCTGGATCGGCATATACTTTCGAGAGTTGCCTAGATGGTAAGTTCCGGCATTTGCCGGAACGGAGGATGAAACGCTCTGGCGGTTGGTGGGAGGGATCGCTTTATACCGGTGATTGAGGGTAGTAGGTGATACGCAGCCAGTCGGCGAAGCTTGCGACGGGGGCATCTATACACCTCAGGCAAGCTGGTCGCCATAAACGACGTTGCTAGCTGAAATTCGGCAGTGGACCGTAATTGCGCGCAGCACGCCGCCAGTGGATTCACGCGGTTTTGATCCTGAGCAGGATGTCCTGATCGTAATTTCCAAAGCCCATGCCGAAAATGTTGATCCCGCCGGGGCGCTCGGCGTCGTCCTTGACGCCGATACGGACGCGGATTGAATGATGGCTCTTCAGATCGAGTGCGGCGAGGCCGGTTTCGGAAATCCTGACGCCGTCGACATAGGTGCCGTCCTTGGCAATTCGCCAGGTCTTCAGCTTGCCGTATTGCGAGCCCTTGAGCTTCCACCAGGAGGGCGTGAAGACGCCGCGCTTGTCGCCGAAATCTCCCGGTGACGTCCATGTGCCGACATCGACGCCATTGATCGTCAGCGTGATGTCCGAGGGCCAATCGGCGCTGGTGCCCGGCACTTCCGAAGACAGCTCTAACGCAACTTCGAGTCCGGTGATCTCGGCATTGGCGAGCTTGGCATTGTTGGGGAACTGGTATTCGACAAAACCGCGCGTGAACCATAGCAGACCGGCTTTCATGCGGTCCGGATCAAGGAAAGTGTTCGGCACATCGAGCAGACCGATGATGCCGTCCGGCGAACAAAGGCCGCAGGGCGCGGTAACCTCGAAGCCGGTGTAAAGCCCGATCGGCATCGACACTTCGATCGCGTCGTTCTTGACCTTACGATACTCACCCTTGAACACGATGAGCACTTTTTCGGCGGTCGGATAGCAGATTTTCTGGTTGCCTTTCTTCGCTTTCAGGCTCTCGGTGCGGATCAGCCCCGCATCCTCCAGCACCTGGATATTGGTCGAGACGGTTGACTGCGGAAGCGACAGCTCGGCGGCGATTTCGTTGACATTCATCGGCCCCTTCTCATGCAGCAGTTTCAGCATCGAGATCCGCGCCGAGGAGGCAAGCCCCTTGAGCACGGCAATTCCTTCCTCAGGTTCGATCACCAGAAAATTGCGACTCATGAAATCGCCAGTCTATGCTCGTGACAGAGGTTATGGCTTCGCTCATTGCAACGGCGCTGACCGAAACGCCGAGCCGTTGATTTGGTTACATTAAGCCCTCGACCGTCAGTATGCATCGCAAGCCGTACCCGCAAGGATGGTGCGACATGTCTACATTTGTTCTCCGACCGCCAGCTCCTTGTAGTGCGGGGGTGCTTGTCAGTCCGTGGCCTCGATTTGCAGACGACTAGATGCTGGCAGCCACAAAGAGAGGCAGAAGCCGAACACGGAATTGGGGCCGTTCCCCTGGCCAAATCCCCAAGATACGGGACCTCGACGTCGATGTTAGCCGAACCGGCGCGGATGGATGCACAGGATGCGGTTCGCTGAAGTGCGTGCCGCCGTGAAGTAAATCATCGGATTCGCCACCCGATAGAGTCGGGACGGGGTTCTACCTATTGCTTTTGAGCATGATCTTTTCCGAAAATCGCGATTCCACTTCTTCGGGATCGCGCCAGTGCCGGCCTACTTCATGCTGGCCGCGGCAGCGACCCTGTCCACCATGGCGAGAACAGCTAGCGGTGCGGTGCGGTGTGGTGGACCATGTGGCCGGCCTGCGGGATGATATCGACAAACGAACCAGGAATCTCCGATTGTAGTCTAAGAGCCTCGGCTTTCGCATCGAACAACCGGTCGCCGGCCCCGGCAATAATGCCGGCAGGCATCAACAGATCATTGTAGCGGGTGAAGCGGCCGCCGGCCAGCGCGTCGGCCAGCATCAATCCCGATTCGGCCGCGATCGACCGCAGCTGTGAGGCCAGCTGGCGATGTCCTTTGCCGACGAAGCAAACCCCGCAGAGACGATGCCGGGGCGAAATACTTGCCCATGGCGAGCGGCCAGGTGAGCAGCACAAGCAGCGGCAGCAGCAAAATGTGCGGGAAAACACCACCGGCGACAGGCAAGGCCGGCAGCCCGCCAGTGCAAGGCCCAGGCGCGGCGGCAAGAACGGACCGATGAAGACTCCCGATCGAATCGTCGTCCGATCGAGCTCATCGACTCGCCCGCCTGCCATCGAACCCAAATCTCAGGCGCTGAGCGGCCGAGTAGCAGATGCGACTTCGCTGCTTCATGGCTCACACTCCATCTTTCAGAAAAGAGCGTGTGTTGCTGCGATCAGTTGAATCCGCCACCCAAACCGAACGCGGCTGCTAGGCAGGCCGAAGCTTGTGCAAGTACAGCTGTGCGTCACAAGCCAAGTGAACTAAGAAGCTGCACGAACCGCGGGTGATCGCGAATGGCGTCGAAATCGACTTCGTGACGGATTCGTTCCAATACGTTCTGACTCACGCTTCCTCCGACGGCTCTTTCCAGGTACCGCACCGCTTCCTCCACTTCCCCGAGCACGGAATACATGCAAGCGGCGTTGTACTGCGTCACGAAGTCGTTCGGATCGATCGCCAGCGCTCTGGCCAGCCAGGAACGCGCCTTCTTCCGCTCACCGATATACGCGAGCGAGGGCGCCGCGATGCAGCGGTGCCGCATTTTCAGGATGGCGGCCAGTTGCGCGTTCGGCGCGCTCGAAACAGATCCTTAGTTCGCGAGCGGATGAAGGCGATCGCGCAGGAGCGTCCCCCGGTGTAGAGTTGCCACCCTGGATCTCGCCTTGGCCGGCTGCATTCCTGGCTGTGTCCCCTAGGATACATTGTCGAGCAGGGTCGACTTATCCAAGCCATGTGTCGGCTCAGGCGGCCATTCACCATTCGGCGTCATCTCGTTGACTGTCTCGGGTAGATCCCGCGCAATCCTTCTGATTAGCTCCTCGCGCGAAAGACCCGTCTGCATCGAAATGGACGTGAGTGTACCTTCGTCCATTGCCGCTTGGACGTCCCTTGGCTCAATCGGTTGGTTTGGCCCGCTGCCAACCCACGAGTCGACCTTCGATCCTGCCCCCACCTCCCTGAACCGGTCGAGGATCTCACCAAGGTCAGCCCTCGACACGCCATTCGTTATCTGAGCCAGAATTCTGCGTTGCGGGTCGTTTGGGTTAAGATACCCCGCTCCCGGAATCAATTCACAGAGCTTGTCGCGGTTTTGGTATGCCAGAACGCCAAGCATCGCGATCGCCAATCTTCCCAGATTTGCCATTTGGTCTCCTCCACGGTTTTGGCCGATGAGCGAATCAAAGCCAAGTCTTGGCGGATGCCGACGCGTGTGGACTCGAACAACTTATTGCCGGTCGGCTCGCGGGCGGAGAGGACGCGTCCTTCGGGTACTCGTTTTCCATCTGACGTCTTCTCCTGACGCAGAACTTCGGGGCGCTTGGCCGCAGTCGCCCTGCGCCGATCGAGCGACCCTAACCCGGCGCCTCCCGGGTTTGTTCCGCTTGTCAGAGTTTGTCGCGACGATGGAAAGCGCGACCCGACGGGTAACTCTACCGGCTCGAGAGATAGAGTCTGCCCAACTTGATCATACTTCAGAACGACGGCGGCTCAGTTAGCCTCAGCTACCTAGGACTGCCGCCGGCTCGCGCACGAATTTCAATTTCGGCGGGACGGCGAACACCCTGAACCGCTCAGCCAGGCTGTCAAGAGCTTGACGCATGCCCACTCCCGCAGCAGCCGCACCGTGTCCACTGATGACCATGTGCGGGTTCAGGGCAGCCAGGTGCTTCACGGATCTTTCCGCCGCATCCCAGTCCGGCGTGAAGTAGCGCGGCGGACCGTGCATCTCAAGATCCTGAACGGCGACCTCATAGACTGACTCCTGACCGGTGGTGATGAAAGCGTCCCCTACGATCAGCGAGCGGTCCTCCTCGCGCCAGAGCGAGATATGCCCAGGAGCGTGCCCGGGTGTGTGTAGCCATCGCCATCCGGGCATTCCGGGGATCGATCCGTCGGCAGGTAGGAGTTCCAAACGGTTGCCAAGATCAATTGGCCCCCGTGGAAAAAGCGGCGAAAGCAGCGCCATCAGTCCACCCCCGACCCAGGGATCCGGTGGCGGATAGGACGCGGTTCCGTCCAGATAGGGGCGCTCGAGTGGATGCGCGAAGACAGGCACGTCCCACCTATTCGCGAGGTCTAGAACCGTTCCCACATGGTCGAAATGGCCGTGGGTCAGGATGATCGCGGCCGGCCGTGCGTTCGTGCCAAACCGCTTTTCCGCGACCGCAAGAATGCTGCCGCGGGACGTCGGCAACCCGGTATCGATCAGCATCCAGTTCCGATCTCCGCTGCCCGGTGCGCCGAAGAACACGACATTGACGATTGCTAGGCGCAAATAGCCCAAGTCCGGTGCGATGCTCCAAGCGCCGTCGCCACGATCCTCGCGCCTGGCGTGGTCGATCTCGGAAAGTCGAATCTGAACGGTCATGTGATCCCGTGCCTCTCTTGTTGCTGAGCAGCCGCTCGAGTCGATCGGCGGCGGTGGTATATCGCCCCGAACTTGGCACGGCCCTCCTTGTTCCTCCTTCGCCACCCAGCTCCGGACAGTCCACCACAGGAACAAAGGCTCGACCAAATCGGTTCGGCATTACCCGGTCGCGCCAGGACGAGCTGGACTGAGCAACGAAGATGGCGCGCCCCATTGGATGCGGTATTTCGCCAACGCGGTTCCCGGTCCTAACAAGGCGGCCGAGTTCGAAGCCGACTGCTGAAAGAAGACTTCGAATGAGCGAAGTGGGGCGTATGGACGAGCACCAGGTGGAGGCTCCGGTTCCGCAAGCTTCGCCTATGACTGGTCAAGTTGGGCGCCAATGGTCAAGGCGGCCCGATCGGCAGGTGTCCAGGTTATCTGGGACATCTTCCATTACGGATCTCCAGACCATGTCGATCAGCGATCGCTGCATTTCATCGATGCCTATGCCTCGTTCGCGGCAGAAGCCGTGAGCGTACAGCGTTCGATCGCCGGAACACCGCCTCTGTTGTGTCCCATCAACTAGATCTCCTTTTTCGCATGGGCTGTTGAGGTCGGCTATTTCCCGCGTGGGGCCGAACAAACGTGGATGGTTCAAGCGGCATCTCGTGAAGGCTGCCATCGCGGGTGTTCGTGCAATGCGGGAGATCGACCCCGCCTGCAGATTTGTCTGGGCCGAGCCCCTTATCCAAATCGCTCCTCGTGACCGGACCCGCAGCGAACGGGGTCGGGCCGAAAACGCCCGTCAGGGGCAGTTCGAAGCTTACGACATGTTGCTGGGCCGCGTCGAACCTGAGTTGGGCGGGAGCGAAGATGTTGTCGATGTCGTGGGCCTGAATTTCTAGCCGCACAATCAATGGTAAATAAACGGGCCGACGATATCGATGGGACACCATGAGTACCGCGCTTTGTCGGAAATGTTGCTCGAGGTTGCTCATCGGTACGGTAAGCCGATGTTCATTGCCGAGACCGGCTCAGAGGGATCCGGCGGGCCGGCTTGGCTCCACTATGTATGCCGCGACGAGGTGCGTGCCGCTATGGGTGTCGGAGCATCGATTCGAGGGTATTTGCCTGTACCCGATAACGGCCTACCCGGGCTGGCACAATTCGCGTCATGCAGAGGTGGGGTTATTTTCGGCCATCCACCCGAATGGCACACGCCGCCTCCGTCAGCCCGTCGCGGACGAACTGGTGCATCAGCAAGATCTGTTCACGGCAAACCGGACGCGCTGATTGTGTTGCGACACACCGCAAGGGCGAGCACCGAAGACCAGGGCAAATTACGGTGTATTCCTCAGCCAAAATCGGCGCCACGCGATGCCAAGTGGCATGGGTGCGAGGATGACCGTGCAGCATCAGGAAGCGGTGGCCCCTTCCACCAACCCGCACTCTGAGCGTCGCTTCCGGAAGTTTGATCTGCTCCAGCGAGAAACCTTCAAACATGCAACTCCCTCCATTCGCAACATTTGCCAAACGTGTAAACGGAGAGGCAGTTCAATGTCGACTTCCGCGGGATCTGAACTTGCCTTGTATTCCGCGAAGAGGTCGTGAGCCGAACGGCGGCTTTAACTGGTCCCTCGGCAATAACCGGACGGACAGCAAACGGCCCCCAAAAAGCCGCCAGGCGGCGACGCGCCTGATATCGCACTTCGAGATCAACTCTGCCGTTTCCTGTTAGCCGAAGTTGCAAACGGCCCCGCTCACAATCGTGGTTGCGCCTTTGGGCATCGTGGTTCAGACCGCTGGCGGATTAGAACTCATGTTGGCTTTGCGATCGGCATCGCTGCTGGCGATCGACGACCTATATAAAGGGGCATGTCCAAGCATCGGAAAATCAATGCAACAGCGAAGCTGATTGGAGAGTGGCCTTTAACCCCGGCTGCAACGCTTGGATCGTCCGTCAGAGCGAAGGGTATTTTTCTCGAAATACGCGCCCGCCTTCCAACGGAGTTCAGGAAACTGCTCCATATCGAGTCCCGCGTGCTTACCGTGCGCCTGTTTGAGGGCGCCGAGGATGATGTGAAGGTGGTATTCGGGATCGTATCCAAAGCACTGCAGAATATCGAAGACCTGCCCGTAATCCCCCGTGAAATCGAGGACATTCTGACGATCTCGACCGCTGAACGGCACCGCTGGCTGAAAGATGGTCGCTTGCAGAGCGCCGGGACGAAAACGGTGAAACTTCGCGGGCGGGCAAGGAACATCACCTTTCACGTCTTCGACCCGCAGCACGTGGAGGATGTGCTTGACCGCGACCTGGTTACGGTCTGGCGCGAACAGGACGCAGCGACAGCTGCAGAGAATAGGCGGCGAGCCGCGGGGAAGGCCGCGATGAAACGTGCTCAAAGACGCGGTCGCGGAACTGCAGCTTCAGCTGGCCATGGCCCCGATGAGAACTCGCACTCCAGTTTGCGCGGCTGGGAAGATTTTGAGAATGAGGGACTCCTGCGCTGATAGGCCGGGCGCACAGGCAGGTTAAAACGTTTGCCTGCGCCGTGCGAGATGCGCAAGGAGGGCCGTCAAACGCATTGCGTTCAGGACCCGCTTCGCAGGGACACCGCCCTTGCGCGCCATCTCGACACCCCAATGCATGTGATCGAGCTCGCGGATCGAGTGAGCGTCCGGATTGATGCTGAATATGCAGCCCTGATCGAGTGCCTTTTGATGCCAGCGCCAGTCGAGGTCGAGTCGCCACGGATGTGCGTTGATTTCGACAGCGACGCCGTGTTTCGCACACGCTTTGAGGACTTTGTCGACGTCGAGATCATAACCGGGCCGGCGCAACAGCTGGCGACCGGTCATGTGCCCGATGATTGTCGTCCGAGGATTTCCGATTGCCTCAATGATACGCTCCGTCTGTTCCTTCTTGGGCAAGTTGAAGCGGCTGTGCACGCTCGCGACGACGAAATCGAACAGCTCCAAGATGTGATTCGGATAATCGAGCGAGCCATCCGCCAGGATGTCCGCCTCGATGCCCTTCAGTATGCGAAATTTTCCATTGTATGCCTTGTTCAGCCGGTCAGCTTCGCGGTGCTGTTCAGCAATCTCCTGCAACGAAAGGCCGCCTGCGTAGTGAGCGGACTGCGAATGATCGGCGACACCATAGTATTCGAAACCGCGCTTGCGCGTGGCTTCAGCCATTGCCTCAAGCGTTTCGGTGCCATCGGATGCGGTCGTGTGAGAATGCAGGATGCCATGCAGATCTTCATCCCGAATGAGGGCGGGTAGCTTCTGCTTTGCCGCCCGCTCAATCTCGTCCCTGCCTTCGCGCAATTCAGGCTCGATAAACTGCAAGTCTAGAGCTTGGTAGATTTCTTCTTCTGTCGCTGACGCGATCAGCTTTCTCCCGCGATGAAGCCCGTCGGCGTTTAGGGTGAACCCCTTGTCGGCCGCGAACGTCTTCAGTTGCTTGAGGTGGTCTGCCGAACCGGTTGCTTCGAGCAGGCTCGCGCCAAAGTGCTTCCTGTCCGTGACAACAAGCCTGAGGGTCGTATCCTCGATTCCAGTCGACTTTCTGCCCTGCGCTACCAAGGCGAAGTCGGAAACGAGTTCGCAACCGCGCCGGAAGTCACCGGCAATCTCGAGGCGCGAAAACTCTGGATGCTCTTGCTTCACCGATGTGACCGCATGTTCGAGAAGGGCGGCGGCCTTGTGCAGGTGAAGTTGCGTTTCGCCGCTTCGTACGATGGCCAGGTTCTGCAGGAGCTTTGTCTGGAGCGCGGCGCCGAGGCCTTTGACTGGGCGTATGCGGTCTTCTCTTGCTGCGGCCTCGAGCTCGGCCAGCGAGTTCACGCCGAGCGCCTGATGAAGCTTCAGTATCTTATCAGGACGAAGCCCGGGTATGGCAAACAGCTCCATCACGCCCGCTGGAACATCCTCGCGCAGCTTCTCAAGGCTCGGGTGCGTGCCGGTTTGGTAAAGCTTGGTCACGATGTCTGCGATCGCTTCACCGATCCCCGGGATCCTGGTGAGGGCGCCGGCGGCGATGATCCGATCAAGCGGCTGCGACAGCGCCGTCAGACTGTCTGCCGCGCGCAAGTATGCTCTTGTGCGATAGAGATTGTCGCCGCGCATAGACGCCCGTTGCGCGTATTCCCTCAAAAGACTGGCGACGGTCCTCGGATCGGTTTTTGCCATGGCTTCAGCCAAACGAGGCCGATCTCCGCAGGTTCCAATCAGGCAAGGCCATGAGCGCCGCGTTGCCCTGTGAATCCCGGCTTTACTGCCTCTTCACGTACGCTACAGATTGGGCAAGGATTGGTCAGCGCGACCCCATCCCGCCAGAGCTTTGGAGGCTGCGCGTTTCTTTAATTCAGGAGCATCGCCCACGTGGAAATGAGAGGGCGCATCTATTGTCTTCATCTCCGCCCACGTGATCGGTGCCGCGACAGGAGCGCCCGGACGTGATCTCGCGCTGTAGGGCATGATCGCGGTCGCCCCGCGCTGATTGCGTAGATAGTCCACAAAGATGCGACCCTTGCGGCGCGCCTTTGACACCACGGCCGTGAAATGGGCCGGATCGCTCTTGGCGACCGCTGCGTAATGATCGGCGAGCTGTCCCTTGGTGATGTTCGATTCCGGATAGATGACGCGGTCACGGTTACTTATCGCGATGGCGGTTGTCGCAGACGCGGCGAGATCGGCTGCATGACGTTCCGTCTCGAGCACGACCGCCTCCGGCTTCTTGTCTTCGCGGAGACCAAGATAGCTCGGATGTCGTAACGTCCCTTCATTTGTCATTTCGGTGAAGGCAATCTCAGCGACCAGTTTCGGACGGAGCCAGTGTGCGCCGCGCACTTCGGCGCGTGGTGCGTCGACGGTGGCGGCCTTCTGCTCGAGCGGCGCCATGATCTTCAAGAGACGAAGAAGTTCAGCGGTATCGAAGCCGGTGCCGACTTTCCCGGCGTAGCGCAGCTTGCCGCCGTCATGAACGCCAAGGATCAAGGACGAAACGCGCGGACCTTGTCGGACGGCGTCCAGCCGACAATCACAAATTCTTGCCGCCTGATGCATTTGATCTTCAGCCAGCTTGCGCCGCGGGCCGCCACATAACTCGAATCCGCGAGCTTTGAGATGACGCCCTCAAGGCCGGCTGCGCAGAAGCGATCGAGCAGCCCTTCTCCGCGGCCGAGGATATGGTCGGAGTAACGAAGGACCGGATTTTTCGCAGGCAAGATCGCCTCCAGCTTCGCCTTGCGCTCAAGAAGAGGAAGCCTTGTCAGATCTTCGCCGTCGAGCTGCAGCAGATCGAACGCATAAAAGTCGATAGTCGCCGGGGCACTGTCAATCGGCGCCGAACTTTGACCCCCGATTGGCGTCCAATATTGACCCCCTTGCCTAAGCGCGACGAGGAGCGCTCGCCGGGCGGAGCTGGTCGGGGTTGCGCAGCCCGGCGAGTGCGGATTGTTTGGGCGGTGGTCGGCAGAGGCGCGTCAGGCGCGGTTCTTGAAGCGCCAGGACTCGTTTCCGGTCTCGATGATCTCGCAGTGATGGGTGAGCCGGTCGAGCAGCGCCGTCGTCATCTTTGCGTCGCTGGCAAAGACACTCGGCCATTCGCCGAATGCCAGGTTGGTGGTGACGATGATGGAGGTGCGTTCGTAGAGCCGACTGATGAGATGGAAGAGAAGCTGCCCGCCGGCCTGGGCGAAGGGGAGATAGCCGAGTTCGTCGAGGACGACGAAGTCGAGTCGAGTGAGGTGGTCAGCGATGCGTCCCTGCTTGCCGTTTCGGTGCTCCGTCTCGAGCCGGTTGACGAGATCGACGAGGTTGAAGAAGCGGCCGCGTGAACCGTTGCGGATCAGGGCGCGCGCGATGGCGATCGCCAGATGCGACTTGCCGGTTCCGGTGCCGCCGATGAGCACGGCATTGCGCTGGTCGGCGACGAAGGTGCCGTTGGCGAGCTCGCGGACGAGGGCCTCGTTGACCGGCGTGTCGGTGAAGTCGAAGTCCTCGATCTCCTTGGCGAGCGGCAGCTTGGCGACGGTCAGCTGGTATTTGATGGAGCGCGCCTGCTTCTCGGCAATCTCCGCCGACAGGAGATCGCCGACGATCCTCGGCGGCTCGTGCTGACGCTTGATCCCGGTGGCCATGATCTCGTCATAGGCGCCGCGCATGCCGTAGAGCTTCAAGGTGCCCATCAGTTCGAGAACCTGAGTCCTTTCCATCAGCTTGCCCTCCTGAGGCTGTCGTAACGGGCGCAGTCGGCCTGCGGCTCATGCTTCAGGCGTAGCGCATCCGGAGTGAGCACGGTCACCGCCGGCGCCGGATCGCGGCGGCGGGCCAGGATGTTGAGGATGACGGCCGACGAGCAGACGTTCTGGTCGAGCGCCTCCTGACAGGCCGTCTCGACGGCCTCGATCCCGTCGGAGACCACCGCAGCCAGGATGGCGACCATCTGCCGGTCGCCGTCGTCGGCGTCCTTCAGTATGCGGCGGACCTGCTCCGTGGCCGACGGCAGAACCCAATCCCGGAACGGTGCGCCGTTGCGTAGCGCTCCGGGCTTTCGGGAGAGGACCGGGACGTAGTGCCAGGGATCATAAACCGTCTCGCCGCGTCCGAAGAAGCGGGCGTGCTCGCCGACAATGAGGCCGTCCTGGCGGATGACGATGCGGTCGGCATAGGCCTGGATCTCGACCGGCCGTCCGACTGCCGTCGACAGCACCGAGTATTTGTTGTTGTCGAAGCGCACCGTGCAGGTCTTCGACACCGAGGCGGGAACCACATGGAAGCCGTCGAACGGGCCGCGATAGGCGACCAGCTTGCGGCGTTCCTCCTCGAACACTTCCCAGATCGTGCGGTCCGGCTGATCGACATGGCGATGGGCCTTAGCCCAGGCGACGCACTTGTCGAGCAGCCAGGCGTTCAGCTCCTCATAACTCCTGAAGCGCAGCCGCGGCGTGAAGAAGCGCTCGCGCACCAGCCCGACCTGGTTCTCCACCTGCCCCTTCTCCCAGCCGGAGGCCGGGGTGCAGGCGACCGGCTGCACCAGGTAATGGCTGCACATCTGCAGGAAGCGGCGATTGTATTGACGGTCCTTGCCGACGAAGACCGTCTCCACCGCCGTCTTCATGTTGTCGTAGATGCCGCGCGTGCAGGCCCCGCCGAAGAAAGCGAAGGCCCGGTCGTGGGCATCGAATACCATCTCCTGCGTCTCGCGCGGATAGGCCCGCACGAACATCATGCGGCTGTGGCAGAGCCGGACATGGGCCACCTTCAGGGTCACCGTCACGCCGTCGATGAGGACGATCTCGTGGCTCCAGTCGAACTGGTAGGCGTCGCCGGGCGGGAAGAACAGCGGCACATAGGCGTCCTCCGACGCCGAGCCTTGCGCCTTCGCCCAGGTCTTGGCGTAGCGCCGGACCGCATCATAGCCGCCTTCGTAGCCGAGCCGGTGAAGCTCTTCGTATATCCGCACCAGCGTCAGGCGATCGCGGCCGGACTTGCCGCGGTTGCTGCTCAGGAGCGCATCGAACTGGTCCTGCCAGGGTCCGATCTTCGGCATCGGCTGCCGCTCGCGCTCATAGGAGAAGGACGTCTCGTCAGACCTGAGGATCTTGCGCACCGTGTTGCGCGCCAGATGAAGGTCCCGGCAGATCCGTTTGACCGACCACCTCTGAACGTAAAAAGCGCGCCGAACACGGGCAATTGTATCCACCGACTTCATCCCCCCTCCATCCGCTCGCCGAGACAAGCGGATGGTCGCAGATCGCCATCAACAGGGGGGGGTCAAAATTGGACGCCGATTCCCCGCCTCAGGGGGTCAAAATTGCACGCCGAAACACAGGGCACCCTTCAATGCATTCTGAAGCGCCTGGAAGTTAGATCTTCCTTCCGCATCGACAACCACGGCCTCGCCGTCAATCAGGGCGGAGCGCACCTTGAGCTTGCGAGCCTCGGAGAGGATCGAGGGAAAACGGCTAGACCAGTCCAGACCAGATCGTGTGTAGGCTCGCGCCTCGCCACCGCCGACGGCAACGAGAATACGATAGCCGTCATATTTCATCTCATGGATCCAACGATCGCCGGCAGGGACCGTGTCCACGAGCGTTGCGAGCTGGACCGGCCGGAAAGCGGGCGGCGCTAAAGTGACCTCGTCACGAGCGGGCGACTTCGCTTGACTAGCATTCGACCCATTGATTGCCTTACCCGACGTTGGCTTGACCACTCTGACCTAAACCATACTGAGAGACGAAATAGCGTTATCCGCGTCCAACGCGCGACTACTTCTTTAGTTTCGCTGCCGCCGTTTTGAGCTTTTCGGGATCATTGCCGACGCGCCTGATTAGCGCCTCGGCCTGAGGCCGTGCTTCCTGCCTCCGGCCCTTCCATCCCCGATTTTCGCGCACAGCTCACAGGCAATAATCAAGAGCAGGAACGTGCCCTCAAATGCCGCCACAGCGTGTCCGGTTTCTGCCATCGGCTTTAGAAGCCTGACATTCCGGTTCCGGTCCCCTGTGCGTACGGTTTTGATCTTCTCGTCGAACCCCATGTTTCGATTGATGATTACTGGACGTGCCCCATTGACGCCAACTACCTCGCCCAGAGCAGCTCCGATGCCAGTTTCAAGAAGTGCAAAATGGCCCATGAATGCGCCAACCAGAGTGAATGCTCTCGTATCCGGGTCTATTTCGAGCAGCGCGGACTTGGTCAGCATTAGACAGCCTAACGGGTCCTTCCCAACATAGCCATGGGCACCGGCCTGCTACTCACGGAGCACCCCCTCCTCCTTGGCAGCAGCCTCGAAAGCCTGACGGACCTCTTCCGGAGTCACACGGTCCTGAAGGGCGTCGGCGCACAGTTGCACAGCCTTCCTCCACTTAGGTCCCATCTTGGTCCACTTCATGAGTTCCTCGGCGGCACCCTCGACGTTGTTGCTCCCGTAGCTGACCCCAGGTCGGTCGGTCCTGACGTACACAGGAGGGGAGAACCAATGGGTTGCCACGACAACTCCTACTCAGGGGAGAGATACATCTTGGCCTCCTTGGCGGCAGCCTCAAAGGCCTTTCGTATTATGTGGGGGTCAATCGAATCGCCCTCCAAGGCTGACAGGCAGAGGGTCACCGCCTATGCCAGCGAGGCCCTCGCCGGGTCCACATCTTGAGCTGCTCAAGGGCTTCCTTCGCATTGTTGCAGCGTTGCAGCCATGCCTGACACCGGTTTCAGTCTTCACGAACACCGGAGCGACGAACCAGATGGGCGCCATGATACCTCCTACTCAGGGGAGAGATACACGTTGGCCTCCTTGGCAGCCGCCTCAAAGCTTCACGCACCTCATGGGGGACATCCTGCCCTCGAACGCGTCGACGCAGGATTGGACCGCCTTCGTCCACCTCGGGCCCTTTGTGTCCCATGCCAGGAGTTCCTCGGCGGCTCCCTCGACGTGGCTGACCCCATTGCGAATGCCCGGACGTTTCGTCTTCACGTAGACCGGGGGAGCGAACCAGAGGGGACCCATAAGAGGGAACTTAGAGCGGCAAGAGCCCGCCGACCAACCCCGCTTTAGCTGCAGCTAAGGGAACGATGTAGGCCCTCGCGGGTTTAGAGGCGGCAGCGGGATTACTTCGTGGATGTGCAGCCGCTGTGGGGGGGTCCGTCGCCTCTCATCTCCATGCTTGGCGGCGGGCTCCTTTCGCGAAGGCGGTTTCAGTCTGAGACACCTAGAACCTTATACCGCAATCCAATTTAGCTGGTTGTCATTGGGGGGAGTAATGTCCCCTCCTCTTTTGCCGCAGCCAGGAATGCCTTGCGGGCCTCCTCAGCTTCCATCTCGTCGAAAATCACGGTCATGCAAACGCGCACCGCGAGGTCCCAGCAAGGGCCACGCTTGGTCCACTTCATCAGCTCCTCGCCGGCTGCCTCGGCGTTGTTGACGTTGCGGATGATCCCGAGACGCTCGGTCTTGACCGGGACCGGAGGGTTGAACCAGTGGAGAGCCATACGTCACTCTTTGTCGGCCCTATCAAGTTCCTCCAGCAATTACCTTTGCTCAGCCGGCAGTTCCCGTTCTACAGGCAGATTTAGCACGTTGCGAAGGTAATTGCGGATTACCTCTAACTGTTGAAAATGGGAAAATAGCGCAGGACGGCGCGCTTTGTTGCGATGCCACAGTGACTGAAGTGGCTGACAGCTACTCGCCACAGTCGAAAGCCACGCAGAGGCCCATGGCAGTTGCTGCCTCGACGATCGCCTCGGTCAGTTCTTCATCGGAGGCCACCAAATAAGGCGCAGTCTCCCGCGTTTCGCGTAGTGCCGCTTTTATCGAGACCGTGTCGCCACGGTCCGCCCTGTTGAGGAGTACAGTGATTGCTTGCTCTAGAAGCGGACCGACCCTTCGCGCGACGCTCATCCAGCCCTCCCCAGGGACACGCCGAAGCGTACTCTACTCCCTACCTGAGCGGCATCAAGGCCATGTACGAATTGTACAAATTGGTACGGCGCTGGGCCGCGACAGTCAGGAATGTTTGTAGAATTTCTGTGGTGGGGATCGGACACCGGCTCGCGAAGACCCTCATGCTCCTCCACGATCCTATTGACGCGCCTCGAGCCGCCTTTCTCCCACAATCCCAGGTCGGTCTGTCCTGACGTACACCGCAGGCGAGAACCAATGGGTTGCCATGAGGCTATTCGCGAAGATCGAACCCGACGAACAGGCCAAAGGCTGGGGCAACATTGACAATAACCTCCACCAGCTCGCAGTCAGTTTCCGCCAGATGTGGCCCGTCTCGGCGCACCGCTGCGATAGTCTCTTTGACGGAGATGATTTGGCCGCGACGGGCTTGTAGGATCAGCTCGTGAACAAGGTGTTTGGCAGTCACTTTGTCGGGTCGGCAGTTCGTCCAAACGTTCATACAAGGCCTCCCACCTCAGCGAGAACCCAAGGGGATATTCATTACCCTCTATCGGGAAAAATCAAGAAGAAATGTTTGGCGGAATTTCTGAGCGGGAACCAGAGAAAAAAGTACGGAGCGAGCCTCTGTACTCTTCCGCTTTGACGCTCAGTCAGCCCGCTAAGGGACTTCTTCCGTCGGCCCCTGTTTGGCCCGATCAATAGCCGCAAGTAATGACTGTAGGGTTGGCGGCAGTTCTGGTTCGACCTCCACATTTAAGAACGTTTGTACGTGATGACGATAGCCTTCGGAACGGATCAGTTTCCGAAACGCTTCGGAGACAGACTGATGGTCTGCTTTGTTGCTCGCTGTCATGTTCGGGAAGTCCGTCCCAATGAGCCGCAACTCGCCCGCAACGAATGGGTTCCATCAGGAGGTCGGAATATTTGATAGAAATTTCTGAGCGGGAGATCGGCTAACTGGCTCGCGCGAAAACCCCCGTGCCACCTTCGTTTGCCGCAGCATTAATCCTGGCTCTTTGAACTGAAGATTCGTGTCGGTCTGGCGTCGGCGTTGCACATCGTGAACGTTGGAATGCTTCTGTCCAATGTTTGCTCACGCTGTGATGCCAACAGGGCAGGCTCTTGCGGCAGGGTGCCGCAAGGTCGCGACGAATGAAACGCCGGCCCAGTTCAACCCCCGCGACGTCCTTCACAGCTGGGGGGATCGATCTTCACCTCGACCGCAGTTCGTATCCTGCTGCACAGCGCGAGATTTTCGGCCAGCATTCTTCAGTGCGTTGAAGCGCGAGCTCGGTCCGGTGGATGCGCTGCCTGGCATTGGCAACTTCCGATGTCAAAATATCGGCCGCCATCCCGTGGCCCTGGGGTTCCATAGTGTCCATCAGTTTCTAATACATGGGGGGCGATATCGTTCCCTGATGTCGGGCGAAACGGCGGGCCGCAGAAAAGCGCGATGGGCCGAATGACCAATGCGCGCCCTGTCAAAACAGCGCCGGAAACAGGCGAACGGCTTCGGCCGCTCTACATCCCACGGGCAGAGGCGATCACGGTCCAGAGGGCCATTGATCTGTTCAGGTACGACTAGAACGTAAGCGAAGACACACTCAGGCGGCTGGTGATCAAGCACCGTCTTCACAACCAGACAATGCCCGGTGCTCCGTGGAGAATAAGCGCTCCCGGTTTGGCTATGGCGCTCGCCGGCGATGATGACGCGCTTGCGCGGTTGAGGCGGGACGATCGCGAGCATCCGGACGTAACTCGGTATTTCAAGCGGCTCGGCATCCCGCGACCCTGACCTGTTATCAAAAGTTATGGTCGCGCGACTGTCTGAAGTAGACATTAAGTAGATGTCGCGGCCCGACAGGGCTCCACACAAGAGCGAACCGTTGCTGCCTTGCGCATCGCCCTCTAGGCCGCCGGCGTCGAGTTCATCCCGGAGAACGGCAGCCGCGCCGGCGTGAGGCTCCGCAAACCTTAGGCGTAGACTCGTTACTGCGCAGCCACACACCTACTTTTCGCCATCGGACGAAGCGGTTGCAACAGGTGGTGCGCGGGCCATAGCGCTGAGGCAGGTCGCGCCATGGAGCACCGGAGCGCAGCACCCAGAAGATGCCGTTCAGCACGCGCCGATCATCAACATGTGGCACACCTCTTGGCTTGTTGGGTAGACGCTTTATTCCATTGCTGACCATTGTCCAAAAGCGCTGTTAACCAAATTTTCTCACCCGCCAATGCTTATTCGCGCGACTGAAGGGGTGAGGTGATCGATGTGTGATTCAAACATAAGCGCGTTTCCGCTGCATCGGCGGCGGAAGTTGGTCGAAGGGATCGCCCGGGTCCTGGAATCCAAGAACGGGAAGGACGCGAACGCCTTCTGGCGCAACACCGCCAAGGCAATTCTCGTTCAACTGTCCGAATCAGGAATTGCACCCGGGGTCGCCGAACAGGAAGTTGGAACGCTTCTTCATGCTGTCTTGGCCGATATCGCCACCCGCAGTGCTGCGAAACTTGCACAATAGCATCGGCTCACGATGAAGGATTGCCGCATAGAGACGCCCCGGGGCTCCACAAGCGTAGCACCACTGCATCCGTCAAACGCAGGTTTCTCACTGCGGATGAAAAGATAGGCGCGTTCGTCGAAATCATGCGCGCGAATGTGCTCTCGGGCGAGATACGGCTCCGCCTCGCCTGTCCGGCGGTCATCGACCAAATCGAGGTAGGCGATGCGGAAACCCGCATTCACGAAAGGCCGACGGACCTTTTCCACGAGCTGAACCCGCAAAACCAATGAGCCGCCGTTGAGTTCCACACTGCCATTTATGACTTTATTATGTAGAACACATCACGAACGCATCTAAACCCGCTAAATTCAACTTTCCCGCAGGTTCCTGTTGTGCGTGTTCAGAAGACTGTGCGTCAAATCTTCCCATCGTTGGCGGAGGCTCTTACATCGCATCCATCACTGGCGCTTGGCTGACGCAGTTAGTACGGTTCCCGCAGACCAAATCAGTTGTGAGAGCGGGGGGTGCATTGTCTCGAGACGAATATAGGCAAACGAGAGTCACGCTGCGTTCCTGCGAAAGCGGGGTCATCGTATGAGAAATGATCCTTGGGCGTTGCTCGTGTCTTCTATTCGTCGCCGACGGGCTCCGGAGGCACGATTTTTCAAACCCGTTTGCGTGATTGCCGCGATAGATTTGTCCAATGAAGGACTACTCGATCCCGCTCGGGTCAATGCAGATGCGATTCTTTCGCGCTTCCAAGCCTATGTGAGGCTGAGTTTTCGAGCGCGTGCTGACATGGGATGGAAGCCGTTGTGGCACCTATCCAACGATGGCCTTTGGACGTTTTTTAACGACGATATCGCGATTACGAGTGACGATTTCGGCGCGGACCGCAAGCCAGGAACGAAGGCTATTCTGTTCAATCGCTTCGACCTCCTGACCGTCAACGAGCCTTATAGAACTCTCTGGCTCGATCCTGAGTATAGACGGGCGCTACGTCGCGCCATGTTGATCATCCTTGCGAACGATGACGAAGGCTGCCGGCGATTTGCGCGCCAGCTCTTTCGCGCCGAATTTGCGATGCTTCAGAAGGAATGGCCTCCAGAAGAAGAGGTCATGGAGGAGTTGCGGCTCTTTCGCGAACAGCTTGACCTTTTTGGCGAAGGCACCGGCGTCGAAATCGATGACGCCTCTGCGCTTGAGAGCGATCATATTGAGCAGCCCTTCGATCCCGAAGCCATCGATGTCGCAACCAGGACGGTAACCGTCGATCTGCTGCTTTCTCGCGTCAGCAACGAGCGAATTGATTTGATGCCCGATTTTCAGAGACGGGTAGGGTTATGGGACCAAAAGAGACAAAGCCGGCTGATCGAGTCACTCCTACTTCGAATTCCGCTGCCTGTCCTTTACGCAGCCGAGGACGAAGACGAGCGATGGGAAATCGTCGACGGCATTCAACGCCTCTCCACGATTGCCCGCTTCGTTCGCCCTGATAGCATAAATAGCCAGCCGTTGCTCCTGTCCGACCTGCAATATCTCGAAGCTTATGAGGGCAAGAGCTTCAACGACTTGAGCGAGAAGCTGAAGACACGTCTCAGAGAGACAGAGTTGGTCGTCCACCTGATCCGGAAGGGAACACCGCCGGAGGTTAAGTTCAATGTGTTCGCGCGCATAAATTCAGGTGGCATTGCCTTGTCGCCGCAAGAATTACGCCATGCAATAACTCCCGGTGCGGGTCGTGGTCTGCTGGCAAAATGGGCTTCTTCGGAGGAGTTTCTCAAGGCAACGGACAGGAGCGTAAAGCCGATCAGAATGGATGACCGGGAACTGGTCCTTCGATTTGTTGCCTTCTATTCGCTTGGCGTGTCTTCCTACAATAGAGCAGACATGGACGGCTTTCTCATCCAAGCCATGAGAAGCTTGAACAGGCTGGAGGCGGCAGATATTGAGCGCGTAAAGTCGGCGTTCAGCCGTGCCATGCTCCTCGCCTATTTGATCTTCGAAGGCGAAGCATTTCGAAAGCGCTTGTCTCCCGAGGCGGCAAGAATGCCCATCAATAAGGCTTTGTTCGAAGCGGTCTCTGTCAACCTTGCGAAGTTGGCAGAGCAAGAGGGTAGCTTTCTGGTTGAGCGGCGCACACATCTGCAGAGCGAATTCATGGCGCTCTGCGCCGATCGACAGTTTGAGGCCGCTATTTCGCAAGGAACGAGTGATGTAGCTAAGGTTAACCGACGTTTCGATATGGTCGCCGAGATGTTTCAGACGGTCGTGAGCAATGCTTGAAAGCGTCGCCCTGGTAAATTTCAAGGCGTTCGACGATCTCGCGCTACCGCTTGAGATGCTCACGGTCCTGTCAGGCTTGAACGGAACGGGGAAAAGCTCGATTTTACAGGCTCTGGGATTGCTCCGACAGTCTTTCGACGCAGGAAGTCTCCAGACAGGCGAACTGGGTCTGAACGGCCCCCTCGTCGAGATTGGAACAGGGCGCGATCTGCTCTACCAAGATTTTGACAAGCGCGTTGTGCAGATAGCATTAGCCGTAAAGTCCGACGATGGTCGTCACTTCCTGGATTGGATCGCGGACGCGCCATCAGAGGCTGACGTCCTGGTTTGCAAGGAGAGCCCGAAAAATGTCGCTGACGAGCCCATTGGTTTGTTCAGCCGCGGATTCCAGTTTTTACGTGCTGACCGAATAACGCCCTCCGTTACATTTCCTAAGTCCCAGCATGCCGTCGGACATGAGCGTTTTCTTGGTGCGCGCGGCGAATACACAGCATACTTCCTACTGAAGTTTGGTCAGGATCTCACGGTCGCGCCATCACGCCGCTATGCGGAGCAAAGTGATGCTACAAGCCTCTTGGCGCAAGTGAATGCCTGGATGCAGGAGTTCAGCCCTGGGGTTCGGGTCGAACCAGAGGAGGTCCCGATGACCGACTTTGTGCGGTTGGCCTATACCTACAGAGGCCGGAAGGCCGCCTATGGAAACCCGTTGCGCCCTACCAATGTTGGATTCGGTCTGACGCATGTTCTTCCCGTCGTGACAGCGTGCCTAGCGGCAGAACCTGGAACGCTGCTGATCATCGAAAATCCTGAGGCACAGCTCCATCCTCGCGGTCAGGCCGCGCTTGGTCGATTGATTGCTCTGACCGCAGCAAGCGGCGCTCAACTTATCGTCGAAACTCATAGCGATCATATCCTGAATGGTATTCGGCTTACTGTCAAAGATGGCCACCTTGAAGCCGCAGACACCAAATTGCACTTTTTCACGCGATCGCCCGGGACCGCCACAACCTATGAAACGCCCGTTCTCGACTCGAAAGGTCGACTTTCGTTCTGGCCGTCCGGGTTCTTCGATCAATGGGAGCGAAGCCTGGATCAATTGCTGTCGTAAGATTTTCAGGATGCTGCAGCTTCTTCTCAACGATCTCTCCATCCCTAATGCCCCCTGCTCTCGAGAGGTCGCTACAGCGCGGCTAAAGCAGTTCGTTGATGCGCTTCGAGCGGTTGCATCAATTTCTCCGCAGTTTGTCCTGAACGGACCCCATTCTCTGGCCGATTTGAGTTTCGCAACGAATTGGTCCTTAGCTGCACTTCGCAATGATGGCGGCTGTACCGACGAGAATATCTATCTCAAGACGGTCCAGGATCGTTTCCCCTACGGTCAGACGGTCGCGGAACTTGAAGGGCCGCCACTAGCCGGTCTCGAGTACCGCATAGGTGACACTGCGGCGATCCTCGTGGGCGAAGCGGCGCTCGGACTCGGTCTAGCGCATCAGTTTAACGGTCTAGCTCTCAGCATATTTTCCCATGCTTTCTGGAGCGAGCCGGGTATCGACCTGCGCAGGCTGTCGCTCGATGAGGGCGGAGACATTCAAGAGGAAATGGTTACAAGCCGAAACGCATGCTCTGATGAAGGCGTTGCCCATCATCAGGAGCGCTCATCCTCCTAGTCAGGCCCAATATCGTCGATGGAGCCCAGCTTTGGGCTGAAAGAGACCTGTTGTTTCCGAATTTGCGCTTCATTCCTCGAACGCGACAGCAAATTGAAGCCCTGAGCCACGGTGATCGAATGCTTAATCCAACCGTGGAACGACTGTTAGCCCTAGACAGCGCCATCGGCGCTTGGAGACGAAACCGGTCACCGTATCCAGTTTATCCCTTTAGCGTAAACGGTGAAAGTCGCACGCGACGGCCGCTCGCTGCGTTCGCTGACGAGAACGGCACAATCCTCAATTTTGAAGACCACGCCAAATTCACGCCAGGTGAAGGTAGGTTGCACTTTCTGCTTCAAACCGAACCGGAGCGTAGGGCACTGATCGGCCACGTCGGTAGAAAAATCGGAATCGGATAACGACCACCGATATCGCGCTTACACCACATCGGATGGACCAAGAAAGTACATAGTAGCGGGGGAAAGTTCTTCCTTCGTGCACTTGAATGTCAGAAAAATACCCGCTATTTTCTGACAAATGAAAACGAGGGCTCCATCAGCGCCAGACCAGATCATGAAGCGTGCCCGCGGTGGTGGGCGCGGGAGTGTTTTTACGCCCAGTGATTTTCTCGACCTTGGTGACCGTGCGGCGATCGATCAGGCTCTGTCGCGTCTGGTTAAGGGCGGCAAGCTCCGCCGCTTGGCCCGTGGCCTTTACGACTTTCCAAAGATGCACATAAAACTTGGTCCGTTGTCGCCAACTCCGGACGACGTAGCCCGAGCGCTTGCCCGTGAGACTGGATCGCAGGTACAGATTACTGGAGCACAGGCAGCGAATGCCCTCGGCCTGTCCACGCAGGTGCCAGCCAGGAACACCTATCTCACCGACGGCCCATCCAGGCGCGTCGTACTTGGCAGGCGGACCGTCGATTTGCGTCATGCCTCACCGAAGCATCTGATCGCGCCAGGCAGTCCAGTTGGGACAGTTGTCCAGGCCCTGCGGCATCTTGGTCCCACCCGGGCCGTCGATATCGCTCACGTGGCCGCCCGCAGCCTGTCCGCCCGCGATAAGAAGATACTCGCCAACAGCGTCATTCAAGCCCCAGCATGGATGAGGTCAACGCTTGTGTCCATCGCTCAAGGTGCGGTTGGGATGGCTGATGGATAAAGTCGCTGTTTTTAGCCGCTCCGATCGCTCCGCGTTGTTCGGCCAGACTGGAGAGGCACGTGGCGTCGCCAACACCATCATCGAGAAAGATTTCTGGGTCTGCTGGACACTGAAGCGTCTCTTCGAGCTCCAAAAAGAAAACGCGCCCACTCTCGTGTTTAAGGGTGGCACATCATTATCGAAGGCCTTCAACGCTATTCGTCGCTTCTCCGAGGACATCGATTTGTCCTTTGATCGTACGGATCTCGGCTATACGGGCGAGCGCGACCCTGAGAACCCCGGCCTTAGTCGAAAAGCTGCAGGAAAACTCATGGACGAGCTCGCCGCAGATGTCGAAAAGCATATCGCCGAAACGCTTCTGCCAGCTCTTCAAATGGCTATCGCCTCGAATCTGGGTACCCCAGATAATGGCGGATGGTCCCTAGCGATCGATCGTAGCGATCCGCAGACCATCAATTTTCACTACCTTGCCGCGCTGTCGAAGGGCGAATACGAGGGCATGGCCTACATCACACCTCGGGTGAAGCTGGAATTCGGCGCTTGGGGGACCCATGGCCGACCGAAGAACGGACCATTCGCCCATATGCGGCCGACGACTTCCCGGATTTCTTCGAAGATCCCGACTGCACGGTGCCTGTGCTCTCTGCGCGACGCACATTCTGGGAGAAGGCCACGGCGCTCCATGCCGAGGCACACCGGCCAGACGAAACTCCAACGCTGCAATATTTTTCGCGGCACTATTACGATATCGCCATGCTTCTCGAAACCGCGGATGGAAAGGCCGCGGCGACCGACTTCGACCTCCTCGAACAGGTGGCAAGGCACAAAGCGGCATTTTTCCGCTCGGGCTGGGCAAATTACGATACCGCTCGGCCCGGAACGTTGCGACTGATGCCTTCTGAAGCCAGGCAGAGAGACCTGCGTGCTGACTACCGCAACATGGCGCTGATGATGTTTGACGAGAAACCTTTAGCATTCGACGAAATTCTTGCCCGAATCCAAAAGCTGGAGGACGAAATCAACCCGTCTCTTCATGACATTTGTCGTGAGGCGCGTACGGCCCATGCTGGCGAAACAAATATCTTCACGCAGGTGCAGATATCCGACCTCCTGAAATTACCGGCATGCTCACTAGCCGCTGTGACGCTGAACAACGCCGCCCTGAACAAGCGCCCGGGAGTCGAACCTTGCCTATTGGCCCGTCGTGGAAGATGTTTTCGGGCCTCCTAACAAAGCGAAATCGCTAATGTGACGAAAAGAAACATGAACAGTATCGATCCTCCCATCTACCTTGACGGCTTTGCAACCATGCCGCTGGCGCCGGAGGCTCAAGAGGCGATGGTGGCAGCATGGACGACGCCGGCAAATGCCGGATCGCCGCATATCCTAGGCGAGCGCGCGGCAGCGGCCATTTCTGGAGCGCGCGCCGACGTCGCCAGATTGATTGCCTGTGCTCCGTCTGAAATCGTATTCACGTCCGGCGCAACTGAAGCAAACAACCTTGCCTTGCTTGGCATCGCCGATTGGGCAATCGAAACTCAAAACCCGCGGCGGCGCATAGTAGTATCGGCGGTCGAGCACAAGGCGGTGCTTGAACCGGCGCACCGGCTGAAGAAGCTCGGGTTCGATGTGGTTGTTGCGCCGGTAGATTACAGCGGCGTGATTGACCTTAGCGCGCTGAGACTGCTTGTAGACTTGAACACGCTGCTGATTTCGATAATGGCAGCAAACAATGAAACGGGTGTACTGCAGCCGCTATCCGACGTTGTCGCGATCGCTCGCGCGAACGGTGCTCTCATACATTGTGATGGAGCCCAAGCTGCGGGAAAAATTCCGCTGGATGTGGTTGAACTCGACATCGACTATCTGAGCCTTTCATCTCACAAGATGTATGGACCTGTTGGAGTCGGAGGCCTCTATGTGTCTGCCGCCGCACCGCCGCCCCGGCCAATCCAGTTTGGTGGCGGCCAGCAAAACAGCATCCGACCAGGCACCGAGCCTGTCCCATTGATCGTTGGATTTGGCGCGGCGGCAAGTCTTGCCTGCAGCAAGTTCTCGGCGGATGCCAAACACGGGGACGAGCTCGCGCTTCGTCTGCTCGCCAAACTAGAAGAGCGACAGGCAGCCTGCCGCAGAACGACTAACGGCGCCCCCGTCCTGCCTGGGACCCTAAGTTTATCAGCATCGGGTGTAGACGCTGATGATCTTGTTTCGCTTTTGCAAACAAGGGTGTGTTTTTCGACTGGATCAGCATGCACGGCCGGTCAAGTTCTTTCATCTCATGTCTTACTTGCAATGGGTATGACTCAAGTTGAGGCTCGAACTGTATTTCGTATATATTGCAGTCGCTACACAACGGAAGGCGATATTGACATTGCCGCAGACGAAATTGCCAAAGCACTCTTGCGTGCACGCCTCCCATCTGGACGTAGCCGCCAGTAGCCGTTAGAGTGGGGGAATGAAGCATGGGCTCCTTGATTCTGATGCTCGTGGCCAATTCGCAGGCCATGAAACCTTCCCCCTCCGCCTCCTGTGGCTGAAGAAAGCCTTCGACGCGGTTGTTGGAGGCGCGCCCTCGGGAACATTTCAGGAACAATCAGCAATTGCACGGTTTGGCGTCGGGCGCAACATGGCCGTTTCGATGCGCTATTGGGCCATGGCCTCAGGTTTCGTGGAAGAGGTCGAGCGTGTCCTGAAACCTACGCCACTTGGCGCGGCGATCCTGTCTGACGAGGGATTCGACCCGTACATTGAGCGGCCCGCGACTGTATGGCTAGTTCATTGGGCAATTGCTGGCAGCCCACAGTTCACGACGACAGCGTACTACGCGTTCAATGGCCTGGCCGCTATCGAATTCGACCCCGCGATGCTTGTCGAGGAACTGCTTGATTTGGTTGCGGCGAAGGGATGGCGCGCCACGCGAGGTACCCTCAAGCGCGATGTCGAAGTTTTTCTTCGAGGTTATGCGCGACGGGGAGATAGTCAAGGTGAGGATGCGGCCGAGCCCCTACTAGCGGAACTCGGGCTTATCCGAGAAGCGCGATTTGGAGGTTGGCACGAGTTTGTGCGTGGCCCCAAGCCGACGCTGCCCGACGGCGTTTTTGCATACGCCCTGAACGAATTTTGGCGGCGGCAGGGAGGATCTACCGCGCTAACCGCCGAGCAAGTCTGCTACGCGGCGGGCTCGCCCGGTCGCGTCTTTAAGCTCGATGAAGACAGCGTCATAACCAGGCTCATGGGATTAGAGACGATAACGGAAGGAGCATGGCTTTGGACGGACACTGCTGGTTTGCGTCAGATACAGCGGATCGGTGAGATCGATCCGCTTGAGCTGATAGCCAATGCGTATCCAGCACGGCTTGCGGCCGCGGCATGAGCAGCCTAGCCTCGATCGTAGAAATCGACCGACGCTTTGCGCGATCCGCACGTCTAGATGCTGATTTAAACGGCACACCGCCCTTGGTCGGTTACGTGCTGCAGGCGAGTATCGAAAAGTCGCTTACGACTCTTGCATCCAGCCAGATCGACAGCAAGCAAGGCGCCTTCACTTGGACCGGCCCATATGGCGGCGGCAAATCGAGCGCCGCCCTGCTCGTGGCCAATCTCGTTGCCGGCATTCCAGAGAATCGCGCGATCGCGCGCAAGATTGCCGGGCCGTCCTTGGCGGGTATCTTCCAAAAGGCATTTCCGGAAAAGTTAGGCCCTTGGGCAGTCGTCGCAGTCACCGGCAGCCGGATGGGATTGCGCCAAGCAATCGCAGATGCCTGTCTTGTTACGTTCGGTTGGTCGAAGGCGGCGCATACAAGGGCCGTTGTTAGCGATGACGCCCTTATCGACGCGCTGCAGGCGTCCGCAATCGCAGGCCGCAGCGGCGCTCTAGTCGTGTTGGACGAACTTGGAAAGCTCCTTGAGCATGAAGCGCTGGAAGGCGGCGATATACATTTACTCCAGGACATTGCCGAGCGGGCTGCACGAAGCGACGGCCGCTTGGTCGTAGTGGGTATTTTACACCAAGCCTTCGACCAATACGCGGCTCGGGCATCCCGCGATTCCCGTCAAGAATGGGTAAAGGTCCAGGGACGCTATCAAGATATTGCATTTCTTGCCGGCGCTGACGAAACAGTCGCGTTGCTCGGCCGGGCGATCAGATGCACTAAACGACCGGCTTCCGCCTCTGCATCAGCCACGGCAGTTGCAGAGGCAATTGGCAAGCGGCGGCCGACCGATGAGCAGGTTCTGGCGGCCGCCCTGACCGCTACATGGCCGCTGAATCCAGTTACCGCGCTTCTTCTCGGTCCCGTATCTCGTCAGCGTTTCGCCCAGAACGAGCGAAGCGTTTTCGGCTTTCTAAGCTCGGCCGAACCGTCCGGATTTCAGGAGCATCTTAATAGGAGTGAGGACGGCACTACCTACGGCCCCGATAAACTATGGGATTATTTGGCGTCAAACTTCGGTATGGCCCTCGCAAGCGGTGTCGATGGTTCTCGGTTTAGTCTGGCTTTCGAAGCAATCGAACGCGCCGGTGCAAAAGGGGGACCTCTGCACGTTCGTCTAACCAAGTCCGCTGCCGCCATTGAATTCTTCCGCAACGGATCCGGGCTCGCACTCGCCGACGACATTTTGGCGGCGGCGACGCCGAATGCATCCGAGAAAGAGCGCAAGGCAGCGATCGCGGACTTAGTGGATTGGGCGGTGCTGATCCGCCAATCGCGGCTCAAAGGCTATGCTCTGTTCGCCGGCAGTGATTTCGATCTCGATGACGCGATCAACAAGGCGACAGCACCACTTAGCGCCGAACATTTGTTGGCCCTACCGCAACGTGTTGGCCTCGGCTTTGCGGCGGCCAAGCGCCACTATTTCCGCACTGGCGCGCTCAGAACGTTCGAGGTGGTAATCCATTTGACGGGCGAGGCCGACACGCCGCCCGCCATTGCTGATACCATCGCTTCCCGCCGGACCAAAGGGAGCGGATCTCTCGTCCTTCTACTCGGCGACGGGACGATCAACGGCGGCGAGGTCGAGCGCCGATGCAAGGCGGTGGCCAAGGCTCTCGGCAAGGCCAACGTCGTGGCTGCAGTCGGCGGCGCTACCGATGCATATGCCCTGCGGTCGAGTGCGACGGAATTGTTTGCAATTGAGCGTGTGTTCCGCGAGCATCCCCAACTCGAAGGCGATCGGATTGCACGTCGCGAGATCGCGGCTCGCCGCTCCGCCGGCATCGATATTGTCCATCGCGACTTGGAGGCTGGTCTCGCCAATGCGCGCTGGTGGCTCGCACCTGAACCAACAACAGTTCTACGTGAGCCGCTGGCGATCGTGGCGACAGCTCTTGCAGACACTGCTTATTTCAATACGCCCATCCTCCAAAGCGAATTGTTGCAGCGCGACCGACCATCATCGAGCGCTATGGCGGCTCTTCGCGAGCTTTGTCATGCGATGGTCGAGCACGCGGATCAGGCCGACCTAGGCTTCGTAGGGTTTCCGGCGGAGATGGGGCTTTACATGACCACATTGGTGCCATTTGGCGTTCATGGGGAGATTGGTTCTGGGGTCTATGGCTTCCGAGCTCCGGCAACCCACGGTGACGGGAAAAGCCTGTGGCCCGCGTGGCACGTCATCGAAGCGGCCACGGATATTACGCTTGATGAGATTTACCGAATTTGGGCGGCTCCACCATTCGGTATCAAGGCAGGCGTCATGCCCGTTTTGGCACTCGCGAGCCTTATCGTGAACAGTGACCGATTAGCGATCTATATCGACGGCGTATTTCAGACCGGCCTCAATGATGTCGTCGTGGACAAGTTTCTTCAGAAACCTAACGAGGTCCGCCTGCGCCGTGTGGATCGTTCGGTACTGCAAGCCGCTTTCCTGGGCGGCTTGGCCCAGAAATTTGACATCAACGATGGAACCGCAACTCTGCTCGTTGCCCAAGCCTTATTTCGGCGTTACGAAAAGCTGACGATTTATGCCAAGCGCACCGAGACATTGGGTGACGTGGCACAAAAGGTGCGGCGGGTGGTGCTGAAGTCGCGCGACCCGGAGGCACTCCTGTTTGAGGATCTCCCGAACGTCTTAGATGATAACCCTTCGGCGCAAACCGTTTATGACGCGCTGCTTGAGGCCGAAGGAGCATATCAGAGCCTCCTCGATCGCCTGCATAAAGCGCTCGCCAGATCCCTTGCGGTCGACGCATCGACCTTTGCTGGACTTTCCGAGCGGGCCGCTTCGATAAAGAACCTAACCAATGACTATGCTTTCGAAGGCTTCGCTATGCGCGCCGCTGCCTTCGAGTCCGGCGATGGCGACATTGAGGGAGTCGCCAGCCTGCTTCTTCATAAGCCTGCCCACCAATGGTCGGATCGCGATAGAGAACAGGCACTCCTGCAACTCGCTAGGTTCGGCCGCCAATTCCGGGAGCTGGAAGCACTGGCCGTCGTGCGAGACCGGCGATCTAACACTGAAGCTCTCGCGTTGGTTGTTGGCGTTGATCCGAAGACGGCCCCACTGTTCCGCAGCTTCATTCTGACCGAAGTGGAGAAGGTCGAAGCGACCGCGCTCGCCGACCAGCTCCTAGAAACGCTAGCAAGGGACTCGGCCCATGGGCGGATCCAGTTCGCCGCCCTAGCGCGCGCAGTCGCAAGTCTCGCCGCTGATAGCGACGTAGAAATCGCATGACCAAAATGGACCGCCATATTCTTGGTGTCTCGGGTGGACGTGATAGCGCGGCACTGGCTGTCCACATGCGACAGAACCATCCTGAACTGCCGCTCGAGTACTTCTTTACGGACACCGGAAAGGAGTTGCCGGAGGTCTACACATTTCTTGATCGGCTGGAAGGGTTTTTGGGAAAGCCTATCCTGCGCCTCAACCCGGATCGCGACTTTGATTTTTGGCTCGACGAGTATGGTAATTTTCTTCCCTCCCCACGGACTCGCTGGTGTACGCGCCAACTGAAGCTGAGGCCACTTGAGCAATGGCTGCGCGCTGATCTCGACGCGGGCGTCACGGTTCACTCGTATGTGGCGATCCGTGCCGATGAACCAACCCGCGAGGGATACCAGGCGACTCATCCGAATATGAGGGTTCACCTCCCGTTGAGAGAGGCAGGTATCGATCGCGCCGGAGTGATCGAGATCCTCCAGCAAGCCGATGTAGGCGAGCCGGAGTACTACTCATGGCGCTCCCGATCGGGTTGCACCTTCTGCTTTTTTCAGCAGAAGATCGAGTGGGTACGATTGGCCGAGCATCACCCCGACCGGTTCGCGGAAGCCGTGGATTACGAAAAGACCGCATTACGGGATGGTTCTCCATTTACATGGAGCCAAGGTGAGAGCTTGCCCGATCTGATCCGTGCTGAGCGTGCGGAACAAATCAAATTGGATTATGAACTCCGTCGGGAGCGTCTTAAGCGTCGCCGACCAGCAAATCCCCTAGCCGAAATGAACTCCGACACGATCGACGACGTTTACGGCATAGACGAGGCCGCAGGCGGTTGCGTGATTTGTCACAAATAGCCTGTAACAACGCGGCAACTTAAATTCATCTTTGATGCCAGCCCGATGTATCTCTAATCGCGTCCAGCGCCAGGACGAAGCCGCGTCACGAAAGATTGGGGGGCGATCTCATATTTATCACGCAAGAAGTAGGTGAGCCATTCGCGCACAATTTGCCAACGCACGGCCGGACCCATGTCGGATGCTTCAACGAGCGTTGTGATCAAGTCTGCCGCAACGGCGTCCGATAAGTCGTTCTGAGCCGCGTCCAGTATCGCCCTGACTGCAGGCATGGTGGAAAAGCGCTCCGCCACCTTGGTGCGGAAGGCAGCTTCGCTCAAGTGCGGCTCTATGGCTAGCGCCTTGAGATCATGATCAGCCGCCTCAATGGCCGAGTACGTCAACCTTTCACGGGCAGATGGCAAATAGGCTGCGAACAACCGCTCAGGTGCCGCCAGTTTCGGGAGCCATGGGCCGGCTAGCAGGTCATCAACCGTCTTTGCCTCGGGAAGAGGCCTTTGGTCCAAACGATCAACAGCTGCTTGGATTGAGTCCCGTTCCTCGATTGTAGCTAAGCGCGCGGCACCCAGGGCCACCCGACACCGTAAAACCGCTTCGCCTTGGGGCTCGGGGTGTCCCCAGATACCACAGCGGACAAGATCCCATACGCGGACAAGGCGCTGGCCATGTCCTGCGCATGCTCAACGCTAACCGCGAACAGGATAATCCGGGCGTGCCCGCGAGCAATTAACCCTTTGGCTGCATCAAGAATTGCAAGGTTGCGAGCCGTATCGGCCGCCAACTTATTCAAGGTCTCCTCAGCATAGTCATCGAGTTTTGCGAGCTTCTTTAGCTCAGCCGGTGTCGGCCGGATTGCAGGCGAGTACTCAATCTGATGGAAAGCAGGACGAGACAAGTAGCCGTTGTCGAGCAGGTATTTGACTGGGTTGGGATCGTCGCCAATCTCAAGCACTACCTTCGAGCCGCCAAAAAACTCGGACAGCGCTTCGTCGGCGCTCATATCGTTCCAGGATCGACCTGGGGTGGCTGTCAGACCAAGCAAGGCGCCTTCGCCACCTGCCCCGCATAAACCTTCGATCACCTCGCGATAAGTCGGTGCCACCGCTTGATGTGCCTCATCCATGATGACGAGGCGAACCTTGGCCGCCAGCTTCAGGAAAGCTAACCCGTCTCGCTCGCGCCAAGCATGCAGCTTTGCCAGGCCAGCAACGAGAATTCCGTCGGCCATATCTTCCGGTGCAGGAGTACGAGCTCCCCAGAAGCGACGAATCTCCAAGTCACGATTCCCCAGCGATGCCCAAGCTGCCTCGAAGGTTTCAGCAGCCTGCTCCAGAAGCTCGCGGCTGGTGGCGAGCCAAACGACAACACCTGGCTCGAACTCATTCAGCGCTCTGGACACCAGGTGCATTGCCGTTCTGGTTTTGCCGGAACCTGTCGGCATGTGGATGAGCGTGCGACCATATCCACTGCCAACACGCGAATAAGCTCGTCGGACCACAGACCGCTGATGGGCAAAGAGAGAGAATGATGGCTGGATCTCTTGACGACTAAGAGCCGTCGTTCCGGCGGCCGTCTCCTCCCCTTGCAAGCCGAAAAAACCGCTGGCGATGGCCCAAGGTCGGAGAGCCGCGAGATCGCTAATGTCCAGCGCATCGTCAGCGACATCAACCCCTCCTTGAGTCAATCGCGCCTTCAATTCTTCGAGCTTCCCAAGGTCGAGATTTCGCAGCAGGGTCTTTCTGATTTCCGTGTTCGAAACTGCGTTTTGTGCGCGGTCTTGCAGGGCGCGTTCCGCCGCAGCGAGGAGAGCAGATCGGTCGCCCTTGGGCTGAGATGGAAGTAAGGGAAGCACCCGCGGGCCAACAATGATCTGAAGATCGCGCACGGTTAGGCGACCAAGCAAACTCTCCAGGTTTTGCCCGGGAGAGGCACCCGCGTAGCCCCGCTGTGGATCAAACACCAAAAACCCTCGCCACCCTGACCGCCGTTGCCTAGCACCCGTGTCGGACATTCGACACGGAACAGAACTATTGCCTGAGCGCTCTATGCGGCGTCACTTCCGCCGCCTCCGCGCCGGATATCGGTAGTTTGCACTACAATCCCGGCCTTTGCGATCAACCCACTATCGATAGGCCCATCTTCTTTCCCGTTTCGTAAAATAAGACCGATATTTCTCGGATTCTGGCCTATCAGCGCACCACTGGGCGATGGAATGAGCTTGTATGTCGTAGCGTCGGGGGCTGGCAACGGAACGCCGTTCGCCAACGCGTCTAAAAGCTCGCCGGGATTGTCTTTAAGATAACGAAGTGCGTCGGCCGCATTGGGATGTACCGTCGCAGGATCCAAGTCTGCGATCGACGCGGAGATTGCTTCGCACGCATCTTCGCTCAGAACGAGCCGCATCTTGGCAAGCCCAGGGCGTCCAACGAAACATACTCCGTCGTTCTCTAGCGCGGGAATATTAAGAGAAACGGGGGTTCGGTCTGCCCCTGGATACACGAGCCGCACTTGCATCGGAAAGGTCGCCGGCATCGGCGCGGGCAAACCGACTCGACCCATGGCCGAAAGCATCTTCTGCTGGAGCTCAAGGGCATGTGCTTCACGCAGTCTCCCTATCAGAGCCAACCCGCCCCCATCCGCGCGAGCCCTGGCAAGGGCGTCCTGTCCAATCGTATCGACGTGCTTCAGATCCCATTTGATCCAATATCTCGTGTCGTCGAGCTCAATAACGGGCGTGCGGACAGGATCGTCTGCATAGCTCCAATCGCGCGCTCCGAGCTGGCGGAGCTCTCCGATCAAAAGCAACACGCGCTTGGCGCCGCCGCGCTGAAGGTCACAAGCGGGCGTTAACACGGCTAGCACATTGCTTGGTCCGACATCGGCGATCGGGCTAGGCAAAGGTGGCTCGCCGGGGGGAGGCAACGGCCGCAGGACGTCGCCGAAAGCAACACCGCCTCCCGGCCCCGCCAAGCGCAGCCGCTCCGCGTTCTGGAACAACGATCGATAGACAAGTTGCTGCAAATCTGGGGACCCAACCAGGTAAGGCGGCGGGTACTCAGCAGATGTAATTTCATTCAGCGTGATGGCGGCGTCAATTATAGCGGCCTCACTCTCGATCTCGTGCTGCAGAATACGGTCGAAGATATCGACCATATAGCTCCCGGTGGGCTCGCCTTCCTCTGATAGAAGCAACTGTTGGATCTGCGCGTAGTCGGGTAGGTCTAGTGTCCGCATCAAGCCCACCGCCCGCATTGTGGCGCTGCTCACGCCTCGCTGCCATGCATCGATGAAGGCCGCGAGCCGCGTAGAGTCTGTTCGATGAAAGGCTAGGCGGCGCAATATACGTGCGAGCTTGCCATCTCTCTGCAGATCCGCCTTGCGCACAATCCGGAATGCTGAGGCCAAGAGGCCTGCACTATCGCGGAACTCCTCGCGCTTCTCCTCGAGCCTACCGCTGCGCGACATCAAGACCACGAGCGGCGGCTCGCTACGCCGAAGATCGACAACCCGGCGAAGTTTGGTCTTTGACTCAGCGATGGCATCTGAATCTTGGACAGACCCAAGAAACAGATCGATCACAATCAGGTCCGCCTCCGCAGCCTGCTGTTCGAAATTGCGGCCTGCAGTCTCGATCGCGAGCCCCAAGGTCTGCAACTCATCTACTAGTGCGTTGACGTAAGCAAGATCGGTTGCCATGTCGGCATCGTAACGCGCGAAGACCGGACCTATGAGTTCGGGACGAAGTTGGTTCCGATTCTGCCAGATGGTAGCAACGAAACTATCGCTTGAGGGCAGCTCCGCGGTCGGCAAGGCGTCGTATTCGGGCGTGAGATTTCGGATGATCTCGACGTCAGGTTCCTGCAGATCATCGAAGAAATTGGTCCATTCATTCGCGTCTATGGTGAGGTCTGCCGCTCGAGGTAAGGGATCATAGGCGTCATCCACCACCAGGGCGCGCCGAACACCCTTCTCGATGAGAAGCTCTGCCAGAGTGGTCATGCGATCACCTTGTCTGGAAGCTCAAGAATGAAGCGGTGAAGTCTCCCCGTCTCGGGGTTTATCGCGTCGTCGAGGACGAGGGTCCCACCATGATATTGAGCGGCTTCACGGGCGATGAACAGTCCTAGGCCGCGGCGCTTGCTCTTTTCCTTCAGCGAGAAGAACGGCTTGAAGACGTTCTCGCGATTGTCAGGAGCGATGCCCCGCCCGTTGTCCTCGTAGACGATACTCGGCGGCCCGCCATGGACGGCAATGCGGATTTCGGGCTTGAAACTCTTCTCCCTTTCGGCGCGCAGTGCGAGCCAATAGACGGAATTGGAGATCAGATTCTCCAATATCTGGATGGCCATACCCTTAACGGCGCGGATGCGCAGGGAGCGCTCAGGAAGACTGAGCTTTAGCGTTATGCCTTGACGCTCGAATTGAGCGTCGTGCGCTTCCAATGTGTCGCGCACCAGATCATTGAGGCTAAACACCTCCGCGCGCTGTCTGCCGGAAATGCTGAGCGGATCAAGGACACGCACCCGCTTGCTGATGCTTTTCATTTCAGCTCGGAGCGTTTCGATATTGGCTTTTATCTCGTCGGGAACGGGCCGCCGATGGAGTCGGTCCAGCGCGTCCAAAGCATTCTCCGATGCCCTGGCGAGCTCGTGGGCAACGACCTCAACCATCAGGCCGACACCGGCCATCTCGACCATCTGCCTGCTTTCCTGCTCGACTTCCGCTATGCGCGCTCGCGCCCTCGCGGCGAAATCAGAAAATTCAAACATGGTCTGCTGTAAGTCTTCCACCGCCTCCTGACCTTCAGGCGGCGCTAGCCGTTGCAGTTTTTTCAGTGCGTTTTTCACACGTTCCTCAAGCCGATTCACTTCAGAACGGGCGTCGGACAAGTCAATCTTCTGACTCTTGTATTGCCGCTCGACGTCCTTAAGAAACCCACCGAGCAAAGTCTGAACGACATATTGCATGACGTTGAGTAGAACATACTGTTCGGGAGTTTCCCGAAGCCCCTCGCGGTTGGTCTGATCCACCAAGTCAGGGTTTGCTGTTCTGGAGATCGCAACCCGGCCGACGAATTGAGTCTTATTAAGGGTATATCCTGAGCGTCGTAGCGCCCGGCGATCTAGGCCAAGCCAGTCGTCCTCGTCGTCACCATAAGGGAAGACGCGGAATCGATCCCGAAATAGCAGAATCCCTGACCATTTCTCCTGAAGCTCTTTCACTTGGCGTAGGTCACCGATCGCGTCCACAGCGGTCAGCCGACGGCGGTTGAACCAATGGGCTTCGAGCGCGAACGGGCCAACGCTGACCAATGCGCTGTCATGAATTGGACTGTGCTCGCCGATGATTGCCCCCTGCAGATCCTCCAATGGCACAACCACAATGCGGCTCTCACGCGGGTGTGGGAACCCGAGATCCATAGCCTCAATAGTACAGTGCAGCTCCGGACGGCCCTCCTCGATGACATAGCGTCCCGTGACCTTGGCATGGGCCTGCGCAAGCAAATCCGGGCTCATCCACGGGATGGTGATCCGCTCGTTATTCCAATAAATGGCGATGCGGGGACGATGCTTTGGATCCAGAAATGGGTCCGTCAGCCGGGCGAAATCATACTCTGCCATCTCATGGACGCGGCGTTCGGTCCAATCTTCCGAAAGATCACTTATGATGACGCGAGTGCCCGACCAGGTCGGACTTTCTTTCGCGCCGCCGGTGCTAGGCACGATCCTGATTTCGTCGAGCATCGCGTCGAGATCGCCAAAGAGCGACCAATCAATATTCAGGACGTTCAGCTCGGGGTCATCAGTGCGCGCGGTTTCAATACGGAGGTGCTCTCCGAGGCGCATGGCGGAAAGACGTCCGATACCCTTTTCGCCTAGGTATGGACTCTCGGACTTGCCGGCTGCCAGCGCTTGCTCGACCGCATGCTTTCGGGACGCGGTGCCTATTACCAAGAAGTTCTTCTCAAGGTCACTGATCGACATTCCCGAGCCGGTGTCACTAACCAAGATACGGTTGCAACGGGCTTGGCCCTCGTCGAGGGCATCCAGTAACGCGTCTATGTCGGGTGCGGTTGTGATTAAAGACGTGAACGTAGAGAGGGCTTCAACGCTGGCGTCGGCGTTGGTCAGCTCAAGTGCTTGTTTCTGGAGGTCGGCTAAGTCGGCCGCCTTTGTAGCAATGCGTGTCCGCAAAGTAAGGTAATCATTTTTGCGCAGCACGACATCGAAGCGAACTTCCACACCAGATTTCGTACGGGCGTCAAAGCCGTTCTTGATTAGCTCGTAGAACGCAATCACATCGGAACTTATGAGTTCCGAGCCAAGTTCCAGCACTGTACGAGCGGATATACGGAACAAGCAGCAATTCCCATCGCATGCTGATTCGACCATCCGTCTTCAGCTGAGATAATTATTAACTCGGAGCGTGCCGACTTGCTAGTCAGCGCAAGGTCGGCAATTAGGCGGGCAACACCCGAGAATAGCCGGTGGATCGCCATCTGGCGGGTACGAACGTCTAAAGCGATCAATCGTGCGACGTCCGGCGAGGGGACCAACTACCGCTGCCCTCATCGCTTGCCATTCCAACTGGAATGTCACCTGACAGCAGCTTCTCCTTGCTGAGAAGCCCAGCATCCTCGAGGGCCTCGAAATCCGGCAGGTCGCGCAGCGTGTCGAGACCGAACTCCAGCAGGAATTCTTTGGTCGTGACGTAGGTGTAGGGCGCGCCGGGCGTCGGGCTGCGCGGACCGGACGCAATCAGCTTCGCGCCGCGCAGCTGACCGATGAGATCGCGGCTGATCTCCTTGCCGAAGAAGGAAGAAAGCTCGGCGCGGGTGATCGGCTGGAAGTACGCCACACACATCAGCACCAGCACTTCAGATTGTGTCAGATCCACGGCTCGCTCGTTTCCGCCGACCGCGGCAAGGATGGCATCGGCATAGGCCGGCCGCGTCAGATGCTTCCAGCCGCCGGCGACGGCGACGAGGTCATAGGGCCGACCGCGCAGTTCTTCGCGGATGTCGTCGATGAGGAGATCAATGCTGCAGCTTTTGCCGACGATGCGGGCGAGCGTTTCGCGGTTGACCGGCTCGCTGGCCGCAAAAATCGTTGCCTCAACGCGATGCATTCATTCTCGCCAGCGCGCCTCCGGCGGCAGGTGATCCAGCTCCCGGTCAAACAGCTGGTCAGCCGATCGACGGTTATCTGACGGGCTCCCCCTCGCCTGCGCACTGCCTCCACCATGGTCGTCAGAGCCCGTACATGCGGAACGCGGTGCGGCCGGACAGTTCCCGCACGGCGCCGAACTCGACCAGCCGGTCGAACAGGCGGCGCAGCCCACGGTCGCTCATGCCGGCAATGTTTTCCGAGGCTACGATGGCGTCGTCGGACAGGAGCTTTTCGACGACGATGTCCGCCGCCTTGGCTCTAAGCTTCGGCGTGACGGCAAGCAGCCGGTCCGCGCGTCGCCCGAGTTCGGCGTGAAGATCAATCGCGCGCAGCGCAGCGCGCGCTTGCGCGGCAAGCAGGCCTTTCGCACGCTCAGGATGTGTCCCAATGCTTGTCGCCACAGAGTTGGCTGCCGATCGACGCGGGCGGGCGCTTGTGCCCAAGACCGCATCGGCGCCCAGCAGCGGCACCGCGTGGACCCAACCCAGCCGTTGCGCCAGCAGGGCGTCGGCGAGCCAGGCTCCGAGGACGCGGCCGAAGCCGTGTCGTTCGGCGGCCATGAAGGCACCGTTCAGGATCCCGACCACATCGGTGCCGGCGCCGAGTTGCCGTAGCGCGGTCGACAGATCGCTAACGGCCTCGTCGTCACGGGCGTGACCGAGATCTTCCAGCACCGCAGCGAGGTTTTTCGCCGTCAGCAATTCCTCAGCCGGCCGGGTCGCCAGCCGACGCCAGGCGAGGAGCAAAAGACCGGCGGGCCCGACGTTGTCGCCCGGCCGCGTGAGCACCACGGCATCGCGCAGCGAGCTTTCATCCTCGACGCGGCCGGCCTGCTGCGCAGTTGCCGCAGCCGCCGAAAGCGCCAGCCGCTGCCGCCAGGCGCCGGCCCACCGCTCCTGCCGGCGGACAACCGCATCGAGCGCGCCGATGGCCGCACCGGCGGCAAACGCAAAGTCCTCAACATCTTTTCCCGCAAGGCTTTGGGCACGCGTTGGCCGAGATCGATCTGTGGCTGCGCAAGATCGAGGCCGACATCATCGCCGTGGATGCCGATCTCGTCGATGTGGCAACGCAGGCTTGGCTCACCTACGGCAAAGGCCGCCACCCGGCCGCCCTGAATTTTGCCGATTGCCTTTCCTACGCGTTGGCCAGACGGGCGGATGAGCCCTTGCTCTTTATCGGCAATGACTTTTCCCAGACGGATATCGAGGCAGCATAACGATGGCTGGCGACGGTGCGGGATCAACTGCAGCGCCCCGAGGGGACGATCTTCCCGACATCATCGATGTCGTGATGGAAATGGGACAGCATCCACAGGAGGGCGAAAAATCCCCCTCCCCTCCCCTGCCGCCTATGCACTCACGGGGACATGGTAGCCTTCCCGGCTATCTGGAAGAGCTTGCCGGCCACGCCCGCGACTATGTCGAGGCGGCCAGCTCGGCCAATACACGGCGCGCCTACGCCGCCGACTGGAAGCATTTTTGCGCCTGGGCGCGCCGGCAGGGTCTGGAAGTGCTCCCACCTGATCCGCAGACCGTCGGGCTCTACATCACCGCCTGCGCGTCCGGAAAGGTAACAGGGGAGAAAAAACCAAACTCTGTGGCGACGATCGAGCGCCGGCTTTCGTCGCTCTCCTGGAATTTTGCCCAGCGCGGCCAGCCGCTGGACCGCAAGGACCGGCATATCGCCACCG